>VGIO01000007.1 GCA_016867855.1 Calditrichota bacterium | reverse complement strand
TGGGCGCGGCTGTCAATATTCGACGCCGCCGGCCGCTTCGTTCTTAAACAAGACTGGCCCGACATCCAGCCTGGCCGGCACAAATTTTTATGGAATGCTTCAAGCCGGCCGGCCGGAGTCTATATACTCCGCCTCGAAACCGGGCTTAAAGGCTCTTCCCAGGCGAGTCATCGCACCGAGCGCCCTGCTAATTTAATTAAATAGTCCTGTCTAATGCTCTTCCAACTGCTCTCGGTGAAGCGTAAACCCTTCCCCCCGCGTGTTGCGGCACAATATTTTTCTCTCCCCTCCGCTCCGCGGGACGCCTGATTTCTCTCCCCCCCGCTCCGTGGGACGCCTGATTTCTCTCCCCCCCGCTCCGCGGGGGGGAACTAAAGGGGGGCTTTTGAGGGATGAGGGATGTAGATATTGCGCTGCGTCGGAGGCTGGCATTCAATTTGCTTTAATGTCTATCAAAACTAGAAAAAATTATAAATCACAAAACATCTTAATCAAATAGTATCAATTAGGGTCTATTGGATAATTCACTTTGCGTCAAGGCGGACCAGATTGTCGAGGCATATTGTCTGCGCACGGGGGCGTGCGCCTTGCCAGTCAAGGCATTTTCTAGAATTGTTCAGCATATCCTAATTAATGAAAGAAACTATTGACCTGCTGATTATAGGTGCGTATATTGTTCGTATCATTTCGAAGTGGAATTCACACACCGCACCTAATTGCTGATAACCATTCAGATATTAACGCTCGAAATAAAGATACTACTGCTATGTCAAGCGTAAAATGTCGTCATCCTGAACGAAGTGAAGGATCTCGTCCTAAAGACTTATTTATCCAGACGAGATCCTTCACTTCGTTCAGGATGACATGCGACATTACACAATTAACATAAACTACTCTGTTTTTTTATCTAATCCCAAAATCTATTATAATCACCGCTTCTCGCACAGGATCTAAGCAGCAGTGCAAATTATAAAACGGCTGGAATATAAGTATTTTGTCCCGTATGAGCGTTTGGACGCTTTAAGGCGGCGCTTCCTCGCCGGTATGCAGCACGACGACTTCTCCCGCCGGATGACAGCGTCGCGCTACACCGTGCGCAGCATCTATTATGACACGCCTAACTTCCGCTTTTATCACGAGAAACTACAGAGCGTTAAAAACCGTAAGAAACTGCGCATCCGGACTTATAACCAGCCCGCGGCTGACTCGCCGGCGTTCTTTGAAATCAAGCACAAGTTCGGCAATGTCATCTATAAAGAACGAATGAAGGTCCCGCTTGATGATGCGCCGGCGCTCTTGGAAGACGGCGAAGCACTGAAAATTACCGAACTGCCGGCAGCAGACAGAACAATTTTAAATAAATTCTTTCTTCTGTTCGACAAACTGATATTAGAGCCGAAAGTTTTAGTAACTTATGAGCGGGAGGCGTTGCAAGGTCTCGATGACCAACGCCTGCGGGTTACCTTCGACCTGAATACGCGCAGTTATGCTTATCCTGAATGGCAAGACCTCTTCAGAGAAGACGATTTGAACGCCATAAACGATAACTGCTTCATATTGGAGATTAAATTCGACGAATGGATGCCCTTCTGGGTCCAGCGCATCGTGTCGGATTACGACCTACATCGCCAATCGATTTCCAAGTATTGCAAAGGCCTCGAAGAATGGCTCTCGCTGAAACACGGCCGCAGAGGCTGGAAGATATAAGATAAATTCTTTTTAGTATTATATCACAGTAAAATGTCGTCATCCTGAACGAAGTGAAGAATCTCGTCTCCGTTTATCCAGATGAGATGCTTCCCCCTGCCTGCGCAGGGGGCAGCATAACACATCTCATTATTACTTTGATATAACATTAGTGTCAACTTTATCAACAATATCCATTTTCACTTAATCCTGAGAAATATTCCCACTCCTAACCCTGAGCAAAACTATGAGACCGCTCCAAATTCTACTCATCGCTTCATTTCTGTCCGCGACATCTTTTTTGCCGCCAGATTTGCAAGCCGAGCCGTTTCCGGGCTATACCCTCTATGGTCCCAGTAACGGCCGGGTGACCTACCTGCGTGACCTTAACAATAATATCGTTAAACAATGGAATCACGCCCGAAACGGCGGCTACACCTATTATTTACTGGAAAGCGGCCATTTATTGCGAACCACAAATGCGCCCAATATTCGAATCAACGGCGGCGGCGCGCAAGGCATCGTCAATAAATACGACTGGAACGGCAACCTGGTCTGGGAATATACTTACAGCAGCGCGACCGTCCAAGCCCACCACGATATCGAACCGCTGCCCAACGGTAATGTGCTGATGATCGCCTGGGAAGTCAAGACCGCCGCTGAAGCGCAAGCCGCCGGTCTAAGCCGTAATGTAGCGCTCTGGCCCGACCACATCATCGAAGTGCGCCAGACCGGCCTTTATGCCGGCGAAATTGTCTGGGAGTGGCACGCTTGGGACCACTTAATTCAAGATTATAATCAAAACCGCGCCAACTACGGCGTTGTCGGCGACCACCCCGAACTTCTGGACATCAACGTCTCCGGCGGCGGCGGCGGTCCTCAAGGCGGCGACTGGATGCATGTTAACGGCATAAGTTATAATCCCGAACTCGACCAAATCGTATTCAGTTCCCATAATTTGAACGAAATCTGGGTCATAGACCACAGCACTACCACCGCTCAAGCCGCCAGCCATCAGGGTGGACGCTGGGGCAGGGGCGGCGACTTCCTCTACCGCTGGGGCAAACCCGCCAACTACCGCGCCCAAGGCGCCCAAGTCTTCTATGTCGTGCATTGCAGCGTCTGGATACCCGCCGGACTGCCCGGCGGCGGTAATCTTATGGCGTTCAACAACCGCCAGGGACAAGGCACCTCTATGATCGTCGAATTAGTCCCGCCGCGCGACGAGCGAGGCGTATATCTGCGCAATGTCAACGGCGCCTACGGACCCGCCAATCCGGTCTGGACCTACACCGCCAACGGCTTCTATTCCAACCACCTCGGCGGCAACCAGCGCCTCCCCAATGGCAACACCCTCATCGCCCAATCCACCAGCGGACGCATCTTTGAGGTCAACAATCAAGGCGCCGTCCAATGGAACTTCACCCCGGGCGGCGAAGTTGTCCGCGCCCTGCGCTATCCGTTGGATTACCCCGGCGTCTATGGCTTGAATCCGGTCGCCGCCGGCGTCATCGTCGTCAATGAGCTTTTAGTCGTCAACAGCCATACTGCCGCCGATCAAGACAACGAATTCGACCCCTGGATCGAGTTTTACAATAACGGTAATACCGCGCGCGCGCTATGGGGTTTCTATCTCAGCAACGATGCCAACAACCCTACGCGCTGGCGCTTTCCAAACACCGCCTCCATCCCGGCCCGCAACTATCTTATCGTCTGGCTCGATGGCGACTCAACCCAAGCCGGACTACATACTAACTTCGAACCCGCAGCCCAAGGCGGGCGCATCGTGTTCTCTGCTCCTGACGGAACAGTCCTGAATAATGTCCAATACAACCAACAAACCGAAAACATAAGTTGGGGACGCTTCCCCAACGGCTCCGGCCAATTCCGGGCGATGACTCCTTCCTTTGGCGAGGCTAATCATGAGGGAATTATAGGGCCAAATTATAGCTCTCTGGCTATAAACGAATTACTCGCCGACAACGCCACCATCGCCGGCGACCAAGATGGCGAATACGAACACTGGCTCGAACTCTTCAACAATAGCCAGGAACGAATCCCCTTAAATGGATTATTCCTGACTAATGACCGTGAAAATCCGACCAAATGGGCATTCCCGGATACCGCCATCGCTGGACGGGAATACCTGATTATCTGGCTCGATGAAGACCTCGGACAAAGCGGTCTGCATACTAATTTCCAACTCTCCATCGATGGAGGTTTAGTCCTACTCGTCGCTCCCAATCAGGATATCATCGACAGCGCGGCTTATGAAAGACAAAGCGCGGATATCAGTTATGGGCGCTATCCTGATGGGGCAAGCGATATGATTTTTATGACGCCGTCCTTCGCGGCGCCAAACAACGACCGCATAATTCCGCCCGATTACCAAATTGTCCTTAACGAACTGCTCGCCGTCAATGTAACTACCGCTGTTGACCAAAATAACGAATTCGACCCCTGGGTCGAATTGTTCAACAATAGCGAAAATTCTATGCCGTTGACGCGGGTTTATTTAACCGACGAACCTGCCAACCCTATGAAATGGGCTTTCCCGGATATAACTATACCCGGACGCGGTTATATGATTGTTTGGCTGGACGAAGATGTTGGCCAGAGCGGGCTGCACGCCGATTTCCAATTGTCCGGCGCCGGCGGGAGATTGCAACTCATTGCCTCAGACCGCTCGGTCATCGACGAAGTCGTTTATCCTGCGCAGACTGCCGATATCAGTTACGGCCGCTATCCCAACGGCAGCGGCGAATTCATCCGGATGACGCCGACCTTCGCCGCCCCGAACGGCGACGGCATCAATGACCTGCCGCCGCCGAACTGGAATATTCCTTGCGAAATGAAATTAACGGATATCCACCCCAATCCTTTCAATTCGACGACGACGATAAGTTTCCAACTACCAGCCGCCGCCGAAGTCCGCATCGATGTCTATAACACCCTTGGGCAATGCATAATTGTCCCGGTCTCGGGAATGTTTGCTGCCGGCCGCCATAAAGTAGATTGGAATGGAACAGATATGAACGGCAATAGTCTATGCGCCGGACTATATTACTGTGTCCTAATTTCACGCGGCAATTTTGACGCGCAAAAAATTGTCCTGCTTCGATAATCGAAAATATCCAATATAGATTTCAATCAAATCCAAAACCTTAATCGGCGCTAAGACTCGCGCCAGGTCACCCTGAACGAAGTGAAGGGTTCGTCTGGTAAAAAAGAAATGCTTATCTATGTCCAGCATCAACTAATGCGAATTACGCTGGATTAAGGTGCAATTATATCGGAGGCAGATATGCGCAGCCGTATCGCTATTTTCATCCGTCTCGCGGTCATTATACCGCTTCTACTGCTCTCCTGTAGCGAAAATAAAAATCCCACCGGCAATGGAAATGGAACTTTCACGCCGCGTGGGATGGTTGTTATTCCGGCTAAAGACGCCAGTTTTCAGATGGGTTCGGACCGAGGCGCTTTAGACGAGATGCCGGTGCATACCGTGCGCTTTACGCACAACTTTTGGATGGACACCACCGAAGTTACGCAAGGGGACTACGACGCCCTGATGCGCCTTTATTACAGCGGGTATTCGACCCCCAACTGGCGCAGCCATTACGGCGTCGGCAGCCGCTATCCGGCTTATGAAATCACCTGGGGGGATGCAGCTCTCTACTGCAATGCTCGCAGCCGCCGCGACGGTTTTGACACCGTCTATACTTACACTGCGATAAACGGCGCGCCTGGCTACGGCTGCACCTTGGACAGCGTCCGCATCGACTATTCTAAAAACGGCTACCGCCTGCCGACTGAAGCCGAGTGGGAATTCGCCTGCCGAGCCGGCTCAAACACCGATTTCTTCTGGGGAAAAAACTGCGACCCATATCCATCTACCCCGGCTGACACCGCCGAAATCAACCGATATGCCGTATGGGCTGAAAACTCCTGGGAATTAGGCTCCGGCGCCTCCGACTTCGGAACTCATCCTGTCGCCTCTAAATCACCCAACGGCTTCGGACTCTACGACATAATCGGCAACCTGTTCGAATGGCACAATGACTGGTATGGCGCTTACGCCGATACTATAGCCGTTGACCCGACCGGCCCGGCTACAGGCGAATGGCACATCCCGCGCGGCGGCTGCTGGGGCAGCGACGCTTTTAATCTGCGCGCCACCAACCGCACCTTTATGCCGCCGGATTATCCCTTCTATTTCGTCGGCTTCCGCGTCGTCCTGCCGGTAAGATAAAATGAACAACGAATAAGGCGCCTAAGTCAGCCGGCATTCTTGCCCTGCATCTGCAGGAATATAACACCTCGCCCGCCTGGCAAGATTGGAATGACACCCACTTAGGCGAACTATTTGACATTATCGCCTGAAGAGGATTTTAAGAAGGTTAAAAGAATATCAAGGTTATGACGACGAAAATCGGAACTAAAATTCCGACCGACCAGAGCATATAACCGAAAAAGGAGGGCATCTTGACGCCGGCTTCCTCGGCGATGGAGCGCACCATAAAATTCGGCGCATTGCCAATGTAAGTGTTCGCCCCGAAGAAGACCGCCCCGGCTGAAATTCCTTTCAGATACTCGATGAAGACCTGATGTTCGGGATGTTCGACCACGCCCCGCAGCATATACGCCATCTCGCCTTCCGTCATCCCCAGCCGTCCGAGCGCGGTATTGAAAAAGGTAAGATAGGTCGGCGCGTTGTCGAGGAACGAGGATAAAATACCGGTAATCCAGAAATAATGCGCCGGTTCTTTAACCGCGCGGATGATAAAGCCCATCGAGCCTGATTCGCCGGCGCGCAGCATCATCAGCAGCGGAATGATGGTGATAAATATGCCAATAAAAAGGTATGCGACCTCCTTAATAGGCCCCCAAGTGAACTGATTATCCTGCCGCACTTTAATGTGCGTTGTCTTCCAAGAAAAGAAACACATCAAAAGAATGCCTGCATCACGGCACAGATTCTGCAATTCGAGGTGGATGCCAAGCAAGTTGAAGGCAACGCCTGGACGCCAGGCGCCGGACATTAAAACCGAGATTAGTATTCCGCCCAAAAATAGGAAATTGTGCATACCTTCCAGTCGCAGCGGGTATTTTTGCGCCAGTTCGATTTTCTCTTTTGGCGCGCTGTCCTCTTTTTTATAGATGATGCTGTCGATGAGGAAGAACAACAACAGCGTCAGCACCGAGGCGACTAAGAAATGCGGCGTAATGTGCAGCGTCCAGAAGAACGGCACACCATGCAGGAAACCGAGGAACAACGGCGGGTCGCCGAGCGGCGTTAAAGCCCCGCCGATATTCGATACGAGAAAGATAAAAAATATAATTACATGCGCCTTGCTCTTACGCTCGGCATTTGCACGCAAAACCGGACGGATGAGCAGCATCGAGGCGCCGGTCGTTCCCATCCAGGAGGCAAGCAGGGTGCCAATAGCCAGCATCTGAACATTTAATGCCGGCGTGCCGACCAAAGTCCCGCGCAGCAAAATTCCCCCCGATACCGTGAACAAGCCCCATAATAGAATGATGAAAGGAATGTAGTCGATGAGAACTATATGCAGTATTTCATAGAGCGCTAGGTGAAAATTATGAATGAGAAACGGCACGGCGAAGACCAGCGCCCAAAATGCCGCGACCTTCGGATAGTGATGATGCCAAAAGTGTGGGAAAAGCAACGGGAACAAAGCAACGGAAAGCAGGATGCCGACGAACGGCAGCGCCGCATACAACGGCAGATGCTTGGCTTCCTCTTCAGCCTCCATCTCGATAGCGCTGGAATGGCTGGAAGGACTTGTCGTATGCGTCACTGCAGCGCTCTGAGACGGCGGCGTTACTGTGGCTTGAGCCTCAGCTGAAGAAGTCCAAATAAATGCGGTCAGAATGGTTAAAATTCCTGCGAACAACCACTTCTGACCGGGTGAGAGTATGTTCATTCCGAGCATAGATCGCTCTGATATTTTAGGATTATGGTTTTAAGGTTTAGAGATAGATATTGTGCATTTTATAGGGGCGTGTTAAAATCCAGTAGTTAAAGCCAACTATATTGATAATTATACCTAGTCGCAATCAATCAGACGATAAATGAGGTAATTGCAAAAGTGTTGGATTTATTAACTGATGGCAAGGCGGACGCCCTCGTCCGCCGCATTCTAGGCTTGGTTTTCGGCGGACGAGGGCGTCCGCCTTGCCATGGTCTGAGTTTTCTAGATTAATCATCACTTTTGCAATTAGCCTAAATGTCAAAACAAATTAACAACAGATTAAACGGATGAAACGGATAATCCTGCAAAGCCGCTATGTAATCCGTTCTATCCGTTTAATCCGTTGTGAATTTTAAATCCCTTTGTTATTCATTTGAATGCAATTTAGTATCAATCTTTATATATGCATTCACTAAGACATCGAGTGCAAAAAATCACTCGACCGTCGGCACCGGCAACTCTATTTGCGCTGCACCGGTCTGAGCCTGCTTCATCAACCCGCCCGGCAACAAACCTAATCCTAATATACCGATAGTGCAAATCATCAGCGCCACTGCCGTCGTCGGCGTGAGCCGCGCCGCCAAAGGCTTCTCCAGCGGGCGCATATACATATAGACCACTAGACGTAAATAGTAATACACCGAAACTACACTGTTTAGAACCGCAATCACCACTAAACCGATATAACCGGCTTTGACTGCGGCTGAGAAAACATATAGTTTGCTGAAGAATCCGGCCGTCGGAGGTATGCCGGCGAGTGAAATTAGGCACAACGCTAAAACCCCCGCTACCCAGGGCTGCTTGGCGGCTAAACCATAGTAATCACCTATTTGATAATCGGAATTTTCCCGGGCGCGGTTGATAATATAAACAACCGCAAAGGCGCCGATATTCATCAGATAGTAAATCGTCAGATAAAATAGCATACCTGCGGCGGCGGCTTCGCGGACCTGAGGATTGCCGGCGGCTAAAATCGCTAATAACAGATACCCGGCATGGGCGATGGAAGAATAAGCCAGCATCCGTTTCACATCGGTTTGCGCTAGGGCGATGATATTGCCGACAGTCATCGTCAGCGCGGCAATGAGCCACAACATCGGCGCCCAAACCGTTGATAGTCCGGGCAAAACCCAGCCGAAGAGGCGGATGAAGACCGCCAGCGCCGCGGCTTTCGGTCCTGCCGACATAAAAGCCGTTACCGGCGTCGGCGCGCCTTGATAGACATCCGGCGACCAGAAATGAAACGGCACCGCTGCAATCTTGAACAGCAAGCCTATTAATAGAAATCCAATTCCTGCCAACAGCAGCGGCGTGCCTTTCATTGCCGGCGCCGGCTCCAATAGGCTGATACCGGAACTGAACGAGCCTTGCAGGGCATCGACGATAGCCTTAAAATTCGTCGCACCGTTAGTCGCGCCATAGATGAGCGCGATGCCGAACAGCAAGAATGCCGAGGCAAACGCGCCCAAGAGTAGATATTTCAGCGCCGACTCGCTCGACCGCACCCGCTCAAACCGAATGCCAGCCAGACAGTAAAGCCCCACCGACATCGTCTCCAGACCGATGAACAAAGCCACCAAATCGGTTGCTGACGCCAAGACCATCATACCGACGGTCGTCAGCAGAATCAAACTGTAATAATCGCTGTGCCTGAGGCGGCTAACTAGCGAAGCCGATTTTTGTTCACCGATGTTTTCGGTCGGTTGATTGGGGGCGTTGGAAAAATACGAGCGCGAAATCAAGACAATTAGCAGCGCAATCGTCGCCAGAATGACTTTTAAGAAAACACTAAAGCCGTCGGCAGCCACCATTCCGTTTAAAAACGAAGCGCTGCCGAAACCGGCGGTCGTCTGCACACCAAGGCTGATCGCCGCCGCCGCCCCGGCGAGCAAAATCCCCACGGCGCAAATTGCCTGCAGCGCCGCCTCGCACCGCGGCCAAGCCAATTCGACGAAAATTACGACCAGCGCCAGCGCTGTCAGAATTATCTCCGGCGCAATGACAAATAGGTCGGAATAACTAAAGGCCATCTTATAATGTTAATTGATTAATATTATTGGACTATATTAAACGTTAATGCAAATGCCATAATGTCGTAATATAATTGTGAAATATGAAGAAACGCACTATGGCGCGTCATTACTATATCTAACAACTATATTGTGACACTACCTAATAGCAAAAGTGTTGGATTTGTTAACTGATGGCAAGGCGGACGCCCTCGTCTGCTGCATTCTAGGCTTGGTTTTTGGCGGACGAGGGCGTCTGCCTTGCTATAGTCCGAGTTTTCTGGATTAATAATCACTTTTGCAATTAGCTCTCCTAATAAGTTGATTTAGTCATCATCTTCATTAGCATTGGCATTGACATTGGCATTATTTAAAATCCCGCCCGTCCAATCCTCGCCAGTAAATTCAAATACCACTTGTAACTAAGACAAATCAATATAATAATAATTACCAGCGCGATAATGCTGCCGACCGCCCATTTTTTCTGAACTTGCCTAAAATCCTCGACCGCTTCCCACCTGCGATAGCGCCAAGCCCATTCGTTGCCTTTGAACAGCCAAATCAACGGGCAGACGAAATTTACGAAGGGAATTGAGAATAAAATCAGCCAGCCGACGAGCATCCCAAATGGCATCTTCATTGAATAGCCCCAGATGACATTCAAAATCGCCGCGCCCCAGTTCAAGCCTTTCAATTCTTCAGGCAGAATGCTCGTCCGGCGGTGGCCGGAATCGTTCGGCGGCAGGTCTGAGCGGCGCAAAAAATCTTGAAACCGACGCTCTTCTGCCGATTCAGGCGTATAAACCGGCGCCATTGGTGATTCAGCCGCGTGCGGTTCTACCGACGAATCCGAAGACCGATTCCCAGATTCCTTCCGTTCAATGCCGCTTTGGGAACTTTCGAACCCGTCTTTAGCGGAATTTGGCATCAGAAATGCTCATAGCGCGTAAATCCCCGCGCAATTTGGATTAAGATTAAATTAATATGCCATAAAAACGTAAAATTTGAAAGCATAAAATGAAATTGTTCATCAACCTATAAATTTTATAGTCTATGGCTATTTCAACGACGAGGCATCAAACATCATACCGCCATCGCACGATAATAAAACCATTTTAAATTACATTAATGAGTGATGTGTTATTTTAACTTAAACCAAAATATTGTATATTGTATATCTAATTCAGCGATAGTCAATTTGAACTTAACCCGAAGCAAGGCTGATGGACACTCTTTGGACTTGGGTCGCCGCAGCGTTGACGCTGATGATCCTGTCGTTCCTCTACAAGGACAATCCAGCCTATAAAATTGCCGAGCATCTATTCATCGGCGTAGCGGCAGGCTACGGTCTGGCCGTCGAATACTTTAATGTGTTCAAGCCGAACCTGCAGGATCCGCTGCTCGCCGGGCGCGACTGGTGGCTGTTGTTCCCCCTGGCGCTGGGACTATTGATGTTCACCCGCTTCACCGAGAAATGGTCGTGGATTTCGCGCTGGCCGCTGGCGTATATGGTCGGCATCTACAGCGGAATGGCCGTCATCGGTTTCACCGAAGGCGACCTGATGCGGCAGATCGAGGCTTCGCTCATCCCGCCAATTTCAACCCCGGCAGTAAAAGCCTTCATCGCCGCCCCAGGCTTCCTGCCGCTGCTGAACGCCCTGGCCAGCCCCATTATCGTCTTCGGTTTGATTTGCATCCTGCTCTACTTCTTCTTCTCGCTTGAACATAAAGGCACAGCCGGCGCTTTCGCCAAAGTCGGCACCGGGCTGCTGATGGTCGGCTTCGGCGCAGGCTACGGCTATACGGTTATGACCAGATTTGCCTTACTCATCGACCGGTTCTACTTCTTAATGTCGGATTGGCTGAAAGTGATATGAAGTAAAAAAGTAAGAAAGTTGGAAAGTGAACTGACTTTTAGTTTCAGCGTTCATTTTTATACTTATCCGTTATTTTCTCAATAATAGGCTCGCCTTCTCCCCCCGCTTGCGGCTGTTGCTTGCTTCTCCCCCCGCGTGCGGGGGGATGAAGGGGGGTGTCCTTTCACCTTACATTATACCGCGTAGCGGTATTAGAATTACTCATCAGAGGAGAAATGAAGCGTATTTTAGTATTCTCATTACTATTTCTAATTTTAACCGGCTGCGGCAGGAATCCCCAGCCCAGCCGCGAGACGGTTTCTCAAAAACCTAAAACTGCCGCGTCGTCCGGGCAACTCCCGGCCGATACCGGTTTTACATCCGAAAAGGAGTCTGTGTCCAACGAATTGACGCCCCCGACTCTGGCAGATGTGGGCGATTTAAGCGAAGTCGCGGTTATTACGACCACTAAAGGCGACATCGTCGTCGAATTTTTCGCCGATAAAGCGCCGATGCATATTGCCAACTTTAAGAAATTAGCCCGCTATGGCTTTTACGACGGCACGACTTTTCACCGCGTGCTGCCCGGCTTCGTCATTCAAGGCGGCGACCCCAACAGCAAGGATGCCAATCCCGAAAACGACGGCTCTGGCGGCCCACCCTGGAAGGTCAACGCTGAATTCAACGATGTCCCGCACGAAAAGGGCATTCTTTCGATGGCGCGCAGCCCGGACTTCAACTCCGCCGGCAGCCAATTCTTCATCTGTCTTGGCCGGGCGGCGCATCTGGATAATAAATATACCGTCTTTGGGCGCGTCATTCGCGGGCTGGATGTCGTCGAAAAAATCGGTGAAAATAAGCGCGATCCTATGTCGCCGCACGACCGTATGCTGCCGGCCGTCATTATGACCAAAGTGCAAATCATCCACAGCGCGGCGTTGCCGCCGGCCGGCAAATAATGACCACTCTCGGCGCAGCCGCGCTCGTCGCACTAATGTTTGCAGCGCCGTTGCAGCCTCCCGCTGCCAAACCGCTTCAAACCGCACGAATTTGGCTTTTTCTGGATGAAGAGAGCCTGCCTCCATCCGAACTAAACCGCCGCTTAAACGAAACCGCGGCACGGCTCACCCCGCGCTCGCTGCAACGTCGAGCTAGAAACATACCTTTAACGCCGCCGGTGCGGCGCTGCGACTTACCGCCGTCCGACGAGCGGCTAAAGGCAGTCGAAGCAACCGGCTGCCGGATTATGGTCGTCGCGCGCTATATCAACGCCCTCTCAATAACCGGCCCGCCGCAGGCGCTCACAAGCGCGGCACAGTTGCCGTTCGTAACAGATTCCCGTCCGGCGCTAACTTATATAATCGATGATGATGATTATGGCTGTAACTACTCAACTATGGGAAAAGACTCCAATACCTACTATCGTCACCATCATCATCATTATCGAGATGACCCGGCGGATTATGGGCGGACCTGGCTGCAGTGCGCGATGCTGAATGTTCCAGCCGCGCATTCGGACGGCTTACGCGGACAGGGGATTCTCATCGGCGTGCAGGATACCGGCTTCGACAATTTAAATCACTATTGTTTCAGCAGTTTGGAGATTGCCGCGGCTTGGGACTTTCTCAACAACGACCCGAATGTCGGCGACCAAGGCGACCTCGGCAGCGGACGGCACGGCACCAGAACCCTGTCGGTTCTAGCCGGTTATGACCCCGGACGCTTCATCGGCATCGCCCCGCAAGCGCAATATGTGCTGACTAAAACCGAAAACAGCGCCGGCGAGACGCGTATCGAAGAAGATTATTGGGTCGCCGGGCTATGGTTTCACGATTCGCTCGGCGTCGATGTGCTGTCCAGTTCAGTCTCCTATCGCGAATGGTATGGCTATGCCGATATGGACGGCCGCACAGCGGTAACTACCCGCGCCGCGGATTCAGCGGCCGCCGCGGGAATGGTGGTCGTCAATTCAATGGGCAACACCGGCGGCGCTGGCTATCCTTATACTAAAATGGGCGCGCCAGCCGACGGTCGATTTGTTATCGGCGTCGGCGGCGTGAACCGCGACTCGACCTATTGGGCGGCATCTTCCCAAGGACCTACTTACGACGGGCGCATCAAACCCGACTTGGCAGCGTTGTCGGAAACCGTCTCGGTTGCCTCGAGTTTCGACGACACATCGTATTTTTACAGCAATGGCACATCCTTCGCCTGCCCACTGGTCGCCGGCGCGGCAGCATTAGTATTGCAAGCCAATCCCGAATTGACTTCACGGCAGACGCTCGACATCCTGCGCCGAACTGCCCACAGCGCCCGTCAGCCCGACACACTCATCGGCTGGGGTGTTCCCGATGTCCTCGCTGCCATCCGAATGGCAAGACGAAGTGTAACCCGAACAACACTGCTGCCGGTTGAAGCACATTTTACACTCTACCCAAATCCGTTTAACGGCGTATTAACTATAACCTCTAACGCGCCTATTGGCGCCGGCCAAATTGTCGTTCGTGATCTGCTCGGACGATGTGTAAAGCCGGAAATAAAAGCCATTTCGCCGAATATTTATCAATTCGATTTTGCCGGTCTGCCGGCAGGACGCTACTGGTTTCGATATAACCAACACTTCGTCCGGCAGGCTGTATTGATGAAATGACGACCAAGACCTCTCAAATACACAAAACCTCGACTGTCGATGTCAAAGCCCTGCGCCGGTCAGCGCTGTATTCTCTGTTTATTGGCATCGCGGTTTTCGCCGCCGGCGCGGATTTTGTCGAACAGCGCCGCGTCGAACCGCTTTTCCCATCGTTCAGTTTATCGCAAACACGGCATTTGAGCGATTATCTATCTTCGCTGCGCAACACACACTGCGACACGGATATCTATATTTTCAACGGCCGCCAGCCGGGCGGAACCGCGCTCATCCTTGGCGGCACGCATCCTAACGAGCCAGCAGGATATATATCCGCCGTGGTCTTAGTTGAGAATTTAGCCGTAGAACAGGGACGAATTATCGTAATTCCGCGCGCCAATGCCTCGGCTTTCACCGCGACCGAGCCGCAGGAGGCTTTCCCCGCGGTCTTCACTTTAACCGGTCGGCGCGGCAAACCGCGCCTCTTCCGCATCGGCTCGCGCTTCACCAACCTCCTCGATGGCTGGCCTGACCCAATTGTCTATCGGCATCATCCCTCCGGGCAGATTCTATCCGGCAACGAGACGCGCAACCTGAACCGCGCCTATCCGGGACGAGCGGACGGCACATTGACCGAACGCACGGCCTATGCTATCGCCGAAATCGTCAGACGCGAAAAAGTCGATTTAGTCATCGATTTGCACGAAGCCGCGCCGGAGTATCCCGTCATCGATGCGCTGGTCGCTCACGAACGGGCTATGAACATCGCGGCGATGGCTATCGTTGACCTGCAAATGGTCGGACTCGACTTTCGCCTCGAACCTTCGCCGCCTAATTTTCACGGTCTCATCCACCGCGAGTTAGGTGATTTCACCGGCGCGCAGGCGATGCTGCTGGAGTCAGCCGGCGCGCTGCAAGGCCGCCTTCGCGGTGCTACTAACGAAAACCTTGTCATAAAATCTAAGGATCCTTTTTATACCCAAGCCGCCCGGCTGGGCAAACTTCAAGTTCCGTTCCCGCCCGAAGGCATTCCGCTCGAAGTGCGCGTCGGACGACATCTCGAAGCGGTAACGCTCATCTGCAAATCGCTGAGCGACGCCGAGCCAGCCAAAGCCGTATTGTTTAAAAATGTGCCGGACTATCAGGCAGTTATCGAGAAAGGCGTCGGATTTTGGCTGCAATGAGCATACTAATTACTTAATAATACCAATTTGCATTTAAATGAATAATAAAGGGATGCAAAATTAACAACGGATTAAACGGATAGAACGGATTAACCTAGCGGCTTTACAGGATTATCCGTTTCATCCGTTTAATCTGTTGTGAATTTGTTTTGATATTTATCATCCGATTGATTGCGACTTGGTATAATCACTTACATATATTTAACCTAAACGTTCAAGTCAAAATAAAAAACATACCTGAAAATCTACGTCCGTTGTTTCCGCCGCCATTAGACCGTTTGCTGGAAATTAATCCGGACTATCTGCGAAAGTATAAGTTAGGCAACCGCGTCATCAACTATTTAGAGCGACTGCAAATAACGAACGAACATCTGCCGGCCTTGATAAAATTAGCTGAATCGGCGGTCAACCCGGAAGTTTTTGATAATGAGGACGAACGGTATTTTTACGCTTCAGTTCATGCCTGGCGAATATTAGGGCTGATGCGCGCTGAAGCCGCGATCGAGCCGCTCTTAGGCATATTAAACGCTTTAGATAATGCCAATACAGATTGGCACTTGGAAGAATATCCGGATGTCTTTGCATTCATCGGCGAATCGGCTGTCGAGCCGTTGGGGAAATTTTTACATAATCCCGCTAACCGGCCTTATCCACGCTTTTGCGCGTCCAGTTGCTTAGAGAAAATTGCTAAACTGAATCCAAATTCGGCTGGTCGATGTAAGCAAATAATAATCGAACTTCTAAAGAATTACGACCATAATGATGAGGATTTAAACGGTTTTCTAATTGGCGATTTAGTCGGTTTAAAAGCCGTCGAAGCAGCCGAGCTAATCGAGCGTGCTTATGCCGCCGGTAAGGTCGATACATTAATTTGCGGCAAATGGGGTATAGTGCGTCGTGAATTAGGCGTGCCAGGACTGGGATTGGCCGAGGACACCGGACCATACAAATTACCAAGCGCTCTGGCTCAATTACCTACAACGGCTAAAACTAAGCCTTTCATCAATGCGTCCGAGCGCAACCGTAAAAAACGTCAAAGAAAACAGCAAAAACAAAGTCGAAAAAAGAATCGCCGCAAATGAACTACACTAAGTACTCAATCGGCTCATCAAGCCTGCAATTGTCGATAATCCTTTTCTGCACAGCGATTGGGCTGTTGTTAAGTCCTGCGTATGGATTTTCAGAAGACAGCGTAAGAGTCAAAACATATTTACAACCCGTTCTGTTGACTTCCGCTGGGCAGGCGGCTGATGTGATGATTTTACGCGGCTTGGCTCTGCGGGCGGGATTGGATATAAAATATCGGCCTAACGCGACCGCGGACAGTTTAAACGATGTCAAGGCTGTAATTTTGGTCGCCGGCGGGTCGTCAAAAGGCTTGGGCGCAGCTAAAATCGATGTCAAGGACGAAGAAAGCCGCATCAAGAAATTAGTCAAAGCGGCTGAAAAAGCCAAACTGCCGGTGCTGGTCTTTCATATCGGCGGCGAAGCGCGCCGCGGCGCGCTGTCCGACCCGTTCAACAAACTCGCTGCCGACGCCGGCGAACTTATCATCGTCATCAAAGGCGGCGACGACGACGGAATGTTCAAGAAAATCGCCGCCGAACGCAAAGCCGCCTATAGAAGCGTCGATAAGCAGATCGCTTTAGTGGATGTTCTGAAAGAAATTTTTCCCAAGGCTGAAGCCAAACCGTAATTGCCGGAATTAGTATTTATCCTGACCGCATCCTTCGGCGTCGTCTGGTGTTTATTCGTCATCGGTCTGGCGGTCGGTCTGCAGCGATTGAAACCAGCAGAGGGCGCATCCAGCCCATCTGTCAGCGTCCTGGTCGCTGCGCGCAACGAAGAGAAGGACATTGGGCGCTGCCTGGATGCGCTTAGCAAACAGAATTATCCACTGGAATTATTGGAAATTATCGTCATCGACGACGATTCGACCGACCGCACAACGGAGATTGTTCTTTCTTTTTCAGCCCAGCATCCAAACATCCGGCTGCTTAAATCCGGCGCAGCCGCCGATATCGCTGTCAACCGCAGAGGTATAACTGCCGAACCAGAAGGCGCTGTCAACCAGGGAAGGTTGACGGCAGACTTATATCTCGCGCCGAAAAAACGCGCCCTTCTCACCGGCATTGCATTCAGCCAAAGTGAAATCATCCTCGCTACCGATGCTGATTGCGTCCCTCCGCACGGCTGGGTGAGGCGCATCGCCCGACAATTTGAGCCTGAAGTCGCAGCCGTCGTAGGCTATTCTCCGATTATGCAGAATGTAGAATGTAGAATGCAGAATGCGGAATGCGGGGTGCAGGATGATAAGGACTTAGAGCAGAGGTCATTTTTGGCTCGAATGTTTGCAAATCTCACATCAACCACGGCTCATTTCGATGCATTCGTAAATGGAATAATAGCCGCCGGGACGATAGGTTTGGGCGTTCCGACCACCGCCGCCGGGCGCAATTTCGCTTACCGTCGCAAGAGTTTCCTCACGGTTCAGGGTTTCGGTGCGAGCGGCGCTGGAGCGTCGGGGGACGACGACCTGCTTTTACAGCGGCTGGCCATATACACAGGGAAAATCCTATTTTCGACCGACCCGGCGACCTTTGTCCCGGCAGCCGCTCCGTCGTCGCTGACCGCCTGGTGGCGGATGAAGCGTCGCCACCTCTCCGCCGGCCGACGCTACAGCTCTGAAATGATAGTGGTTTCCACGCTGCTCTATAGTTTCAACCTCGGACTCACAATCTGCTTTATTTTAAGCCTCATCGGATATTTAGGATGGCTTAACTTAAGCCTGCTCTGGGCTGTCAAAATCCTCATCGACGGTTGGACGATTAAGCGCGGCGCAGCAATACTAACCGAGCCACGATGGTTCGTTTCCTGGCTCGCCGCTGAATTAATCAGTCCTATTCTATTCACAATGCTGGTTCCATTTGCGCTCGTCGGCAAAGTCCACTGGAAAGGGCGGATATTAAAGAAATGATGCTGATGCTGATGCTAATGACAATACTAACTTTTTTACTTTCTAACTTTCTAACTCATCTGGAGTGTGGCTTATGAAATCTATCTTTATTTTACTCGCTTCGGCGCTTTTAATCACGCAAGTTAACGCTGAGCCGGTAGAATTGGCTTACGACTCGGGTAATCGCGCCGGGCATTTCGACCAAGCCGCGGCTGGCGACATCGAAGCCGTGCGCTTCACGCCGGCGCATCCCTGCACCCTGCTCTCGTTCCGATTCTACGCCGTGAACAGCGGTGCGATGGAGTGGCATATCTGGGATGATAACGGCGGCAATATGCCGGACACTGAACGCGACCTCATCGAGCCGCGCCGGGTCGAAGTGCAGAATCCCCGCAATTGGGTTACGGTTAACTTAGCCGACGCTGGCTTGCATTTCGATGTCCCGCAGCATTTTCACATCGGCTATGTCAAATTAGGCGCTGAACCAGACTTGTATGTTGACGGCGGCCGCAACACCGAAGACCGCAGTTCTATCCGCATCAGCAACACCTGGTATATCACCGGGGAAGGCTCGGGAAATTATCTCCTGCGCGCCACGGTGAGTTATTATAATGTGCGCGACGAGTTCACTTTTGTCAATGTCAATCAGGAAGCCCATTGCCGCACTTTCAGCAAATGCGCTTGGGGCGACTACGACAACGACAGCTGGGATGATTTGCTCTGTGATGGACGGTTTCTATTGCGCAACCGTGAAGGGCAGTTCTTCGAGGATGTTTCCGAACGCGCCGGCATTGTCGCCAATAATCCTGGCGGCGGCGGCGTCTGGGGCGACTTCGATAACGATGGCTGGCTCGATTTTTACTCCACTAATCACGATTTAAACGGCGAAGACCGTCTTTATCGTAATAACGGCGACGGAACATTCTCTTTTGTCAACGAGCAATTCGACATTCGCAACGGACGCAATCCGACCGAAGCATCCGGCTGGGGCGATGCTGACAACGATGGCAGCCTCGAATTGTATGTAGCGAACTCCGAACGCTGGATCGACGACAATCATCAGGAGTATTGGCCTGACCGACTCTATTATTATGCCGCTGAATTCGGCATTTTTGTCGATATAACCGCGCAGACCGGCATCGCCGACCGCCGGCTATATGGGCGCGGCGTCGCCTGGTGCGATTTCGACTTCGACGGCGACCAGGATATCTATATCTCCAATTACCGTCTGCATCCGAATTTCCTGCTGGTCAATCAAGGCAGCCTGCGTTTTCGCGACGAAGCCTTTGCACGCAACGTGCAAGGCGTGGCGGTGCAAGGCTACTTCGGGCATACGATCGGCTCGACCTGGGGCGACTACGACAACGACGGCGACTTCGACCTGTTCGTCGGCAACCTGGCGCACCCGCGCTTCTTGTGGTTCAGCGATAAATGTATGCTCTACCGCAATAACGGCGCGCCCAACTGGGACTTCACCGATGTGCGCGAAGCCGCCGGCGTCAAATACGACGAAACCGCTTCCAGTCCGGCCTGGGGTGATTATGATAATGACGGCTGGCTCGACCTGTTCGTAACCTCGGTCTATGAAGGCAGGCAGCCGTATCTCTATCGCAACTGCGGTGATGGGACATTCGAAAATGTCAATTATGAAGCAGGATTTCATCAGAAATGTTATAATTCATGGGGTGTCGCCTGGTGCGACTATGACCAGGACGGCGATTTAGATGTAGCCATCGGCGGACCGCACGGGGGATTGTTCCGTAACGAAAGCCAGAATGTCAACTGGTGGCTTCAATTAACCTTGCGCGGCACGCGCAGCAACAAGTTCGGCATCGGCAGCCGTATAACCGTGAACGGCGATGCTTATAGAACTCAAGTTCGTCAGATCGAAGGCGGCACTGGCACAGGCGGCTGTCAGAACAGCCTGACCCAACATTTCGGTCTCGGTCCGCCGCGACGGGGATCGGCGCTGAATGACTTGGTTATCAATTGGACAAGCGGGCAGGTAGATAGATATTTCTACGGGCAGGGTTTAAATCAAGGGCATCGATATGTCGCAATCGAAGGCGAAGGTCTGATATTATCGACGCCGGAAAATCCGGCTGAACCGCAACCGTCGGAATTCAAGCTAAGCCAGCCTTATCCCAATCCCTTCAACGGGGAGTTGATTATCGACTTCATGCTTACCAAACCGGGTAATGTGCGGGTGGATATCTTCGGCTTGGACGGCAGGTTGATTTCCCGTCTGCTGGATGCCCAAGCCCCGGCAGGTTCGACACGGCTGGTCTGGTCCCCTGCCGGGCAGCCATCGGGAACATATCTGGTGCAGGTGTCCCACCCGCAGGGAATCGCGAGCCGGACATCGACGCTGGTGAAATAAAAAATAATCTTTGACCATTGCATCTACTATGTCCATTTTGTCAACTATGTCCATTATGTCCATATTGTCCTTTATTTAACTAAAATCTATTTTCTGCTTCACATCGAACCATCCGCCGTCTGCAACCTGTCCTGCCCCGGCTGCCCGACGGCGGTCGGACGCGGCGAAGGGATTATGCGGCTGGCAGATTTTGAGCGCGTCCTTGAGCGGATACCCCGCACGGTGCGGTTCTTGAATCTGTGGCACCGCGGCGAGCCGCTCTGCGCGCCGGAGTTCCCGGAGATGGCGACGTCCGCCACCCGCCGCCGACTCTGGACGCAGACCTACTCCAACGGCACGCTCCTCTGCAAAGGCGATTTGGCGCGCCGATTAGTTCAAGCCGGCCTGAAACGCATCACACTGGCAATCGATGGCGCCGACGAAGCCACTTACCAGCAGTATCGCGTAGGCGGGAAACTGGCGGATATATTGGAAGGGATTGCGATACTGCGGGTAGAGCGCAAACGGGCTGGTGTGCATCTTCCGAAAATCATCGTCGAATGCCTCATCCGCCGGCAAACCATCGACCAACTGCAGGCGGTCAAGCGGTTGGCTAATGCGTGCGGTGCGGACAAGGTGAAGTTCAAGACCTACCGGGTATCGAGTTTGGAAGATGTGAATTCAGCGCCGAACGACCTGCCGGACGACCGGCGCCTGTGGCGCTACGACCTCGTCGATGGGCGCTTGCAAATGCGTCGCACACGCGACTATTGCCGGCGGCTGGCTTATTCGGCCGTAATTGCCTATAACGGCGAGGTCTTCCCCTGCTGCTTTTGGACGAAGAAGTTTGGTTTGGGGAATATATTGGGATTGCCCGCTGCCGACTCGCCACAGTCGGCAGCGGTAGGGCGGGCGTCTCTGCCCGCCGAAAATTGCTGCAGAATGTCCCCATCCTGCAGCGATGAAACCGCAGAGTGGGGACACTCTGCGGCAAACAGAGCCGTCGACTTCGGCGAGTCGACGGTAAAGGGTGGCGCCCAATCCTGGCGCGATATCGCCGGCGGTCCCTTGCGCGAGTTCCGGCGCATCGTCAACTCCGGCGGGCGGAACGGCATCCCGATGTGCCGCAACTGCACCGAAGGCTTGAAACAACTTTATGTGAAACTGTGACAGCTGAAAAACAGTCAATAATTAACACCTTGCAATAACTGAATGGACCAATACCAATCCCTCGACGCGCTGTTTTATGACTCGGCGGTTGGAGCGAGTTTCGACGGCGACCTTGAGTTCTATGTCGCGGAAGCCGTCCGGATAGGCGGACCGGCGCTGGAACTGGGCTGCGGGACAGGGCGCATCACGCTGCCGATTGCTGAAGCCGGCGTTGAAATCACTGGCAGCGACCTCAGCCCGGATATGCTTCGAATCGCCGAAGCGAAAGCCGCCCGGCTCGCGCCGGAGGTTCGCGCTAAAGTGCGCTTCACCCAGGGCGATATGCGCAATCTGCTGTTGGATGGCAAGTTCCGCCTGATTATCTGCCCATTCCGCGCGTTTCTGCACAACCTGACCGTCGAAGACCAGACCGCGACGCTGAAATCTGTGCATAACCTGCTGACTGACAATGGAATGTTCATCTTTAATGTCTTCGACCCTAATTTGAGGATTCTGGTCGAACATACTTCTTCTCTAAGCGGCGCGTTGAAGAAAATGCACGAATTCAAGCATCCAATCAGCGGCAATAAGGTTATCGAGTGGGAATGCCGCGCCATCGACCTAGTCGAGCAGCGCATTGAAGAGTTACGCATCCACGAGGAATTCGACGACTTGGGCCGGAGCGTCAACCGAACGGCTGTCCCGCTGCACCTGCGCTGGATTTATCGCTGGGAAATGGAGCATCTGCTGCAATTGTGTGGATTTAAAGTCGAAGCGTTGTTTGGTGATTTTAAACACGGACCGTTCAAACACGGCGGTGAACAAATTTGGCTCGTACAGAAAAATGCCCGAACTTTATTCAAAACGCATTTTAGTCGTCGATGACGATGAGACTATCCGGCAGAGTCTCTCAAATTTAATATTAGCGTTCGGTTTCGTCGTGGAGAGTGCGGTGGATGGCTACGAAGCGCTGGCGAAACTGCACCTGGACATAGATTTGGTGCTGTTGGATGTTGACTTGCCGGGGTTGGACGGCTACGATGTCGCTGAACGCATCCGCGATACAACCGATTTTAAGGACCTGCCGGTTGTGATGGTCACCGGAGTTATCACCCGCGAAGGGCGGCTGCGCGCCTTCGAAGTTGGCGCCAACGATTTCATCACCAAACCGGTCGATACCATCGAACTCAAACTGCGCCTGTCGTCGCTCTTGAAGATGAAATCGGCGCAGGACGAAATTAAGCAATCCCGCGACGGACTCGAACGAATGGTCGAAAAGCGCTCGGCCGCCTTGAGACTGGCGCTGGACAGTATGGCGGCAGCGCAACGCAAATTGCGCGAGTCAGAAATCGACACCATCCACCGCCTGGCTATTATCGCGGAATATAAAGACCCGACCACCGCCGCGCACTTGAAGCGCATCAGCCGACTGTGCGAAAATATCGGCAAGGCTTTGAACCTGCCGCCCAGCGACCTCGAACGGCTGCGCTACGCCAGCCCTATGCACGATGTCGGCAAAATCGGCGTTGATCCAAACATACTCCTCAAACCCGGACGATTGAACGACGAAGAATGGGAGATTATGCGCCGCCATCCAGCAATCGGCGGCAACATTCTCACTAACTCGACTTCCGACCTGCTCCAGACCGGTGAAAAAATTGCCCTGACGCACCACGAAAAGTGGAACGGCAGCGGCTATCCAAGCGGATTAGCAGGCGATGATATACCTCTACTCGGACGAATATGCGCCGTGGCGGATGTGTTCGACGCGCTGGTTAGCCAACGTTGTTATAAGGCGGCGGTGTCGATTGAGGAAGCGTTTCGACAGTTAGATAAAGACAAAGGTGAGCATTTCGACCCGCTGTTAGTGGATGTGTTGACTTCGCTCAATAACATCGTTGACAAAGCCGGTGATAAATAGTCTCGCAACAAGCCGAATATCTGTCTTACTATAAGACTTTATTTATTGAGGTAATTACAAAAGTGTTAGATTCGTTAGTAGATGGCAAGGCATTTTCTCGGATTTTTCAGCAGACCCTAATTAGCGCCAAGCCGCGCGCCTGTTCGCCTCTATCCTGGGCGGCGATTAGGTGGCGCGCTCAATGCCGGTTTATATAAAATCTTCGAATCAGGACACTCCCACTCGCTTAACAAACATATACATAAGCGTCGGGAATAACACCTGCACAAATGCCCTCATCCATATTTAAATGTTCATAACCCGTCTGGAAATGGTCGGCTTTAAGTCGTTTGCCGCCAAGACCAGCCTCGAATTTCGACCGGGCATTATGGCGGTAGTTGGCCCCAACGGCTGCGGTAAAACCAACATTGTCGATGCAGTGCGCTGGGTTTTGGGCGAGCAGCGCACCAGCCTGCTGCGCGCCGAGCGAATGGAGTCGGTCATCTTCAACGGCACTGCCAAACGCAAACCGCTCGGAATGGCCGAGGTCACCCTAACTATCGAAAACAACAATGGCCAGCTGCCGACTCATTACACCGAAATCGAGTTGACGCGGCGTCTGTTTCGTTCCGGCGAAAGCGAATATCTCATCAACCGCCATCCCTCTCGCCTGCGCGATATTATGGATTTATTTATGGATACCGGTTTCGGTGTCGGCGCTTACTCCATAATAGAACTGGCGATGGTCGACGGGATAATCAACGGCCCTTCGACAGCACGGCGCGTCTTAATCGAGGAAGCCGCCGGTGTGGCGCATTTCAAATCGCGGCGCACAGCCGCCGAACGCAGGCTGGAATCCACCCGCGAAGCGCTGCTTAGACTGAACGATGTCTATAACGAAGTCGAAAAGACCTATCACTCACTTAAGCGTCAAGCCGCTCGCGCTAAACGCGCGCAAAACTTGCAGCGCGCCCTCCAACTCCGTATCGTCGCCGAATTAGGCTGCGAAAGGCTCCGCCTGCAAGCGCGCAGCCTGCATTTAACGGCTGAAATGAGTCGGCTCGAAGAGATTAATCAGAATTTGGAGTTCAATTTAGCCGCGGCGACCGCCAATCTTCTGGCGTTGGAGGCGCGCGAGTTAGCCCTCAACGATCGCATCGGTCGGACGATGGAATCTTTGAAACGTTATGAAAGGCGGGAAGCGGAGTTAAACGGCGAAGCCGCGCTGGCGCGCCAGCGCGTCGAATATCTCAAAGCCGAACTGAAACGCAGCGAAGCACAGCGAATTGAATTGGAAGCCGAACTCAAACAGACCGATGGAATAATCGTTCAAACAAACGACGATATCGCCAAACTCAAAGTCCGTAAGACGCAATTAGAAGAATTAAACCTTAGGCAATGCGAAGCCGACACTCGCTGCGAACAGGAAATCGCCGCCGCGCGCCAACGTTATACCGAGTTGAACTACCGGCTTGCCGATGTCGAACGCAATATTAGGCGCGCGCGCGAAGCCGCCCGCGCCGCTACCGAGCGCCGTAGCAGCCTCCTGACTGAACTCCAAAACATATCTTCGCGGCTGCAAGAAGGGCAGTTCCAATCGGAGCGGTTGACGACCGAAATCGCCGCCCTCAAATCCAAGTTGGATGAATATCGCCGTCAATCTAAAGCCTCTGAAATAGAGTATTCTCAATCCGAACAGGCTCTCGAGAAAGCCCAGGTCGAATCAACTAAATTAAATCGTCGGGCGGCTGAAGCAGCCGCCCGGCTCGAAACCGTGCGCGCCGCCTTAAAGGCGCATCTTAATCGCAGCGAAGCACAGACATCACTGCCGCAAGTCATTCGGAATTATGTCCGCAAACATCGCCTGCTTTCGCTGGCTGAACGCGTCGAATGCCCGGAAATATATCGCAACCTAATCGCCGCTGCACTGCGCGACGCCTTGACTGCTGTCGATGTGAATAGCCTCGCCGACGCCTTGGAATTGGCTGCCCACCTCGGTAAAGGCGAACAAACGATTTTACGCGCCGTAAATGTGAAAACGCCGCAGTTTGCCAAGCCTAGTCTGCCGGCCGGCGCCGAAACCTGCTTCTGGTGCGATAAACTTATCGACAACGCGGATGAATTGGGTGAATTTTTACGCAAACGGTTGTCTAACGTCTTATGCGTTCCTCATAATAACATTGTCGCTGAATTGTGCCGGTGGGCTTCTATACACAATGTCCGCCTATTGACGCCGGCTGGTTGGAGACTAGATCCGGACGGCCTTCTATTCGCCGGCGACATCGACCCGGAGGCCTATCAACTCAGCTGGAGCGCCCGCTTGCGACAGTTGGAGAGCGATACTGAAGCCGCAGAGGCAGAGAATATACGCGCTGAATCCGCTGCCGTCGAAGCCCGCCAACAACTGCTCGCGATGGAAAAGACTTGTTTCACCACCCGTCAAAACTGCCACAACTGCGAAGCCCAAGTCGCCTCTACTGAACGCAGCCTGGCAAACCTCAACTCGGATTTAGCCGCGCTTCAGCTCCACTTAGACGCCTGGAATGCTGAAGAAGCGCGAATTAAAAGCCATCTTGCTGCATTAGACAACGAATCCGAGGCTGAAACTGTGCCTGACGCCAGCGAGTCTCTCCTGCATAGACTCCAACAGGAAAAGGAACGAGCGGAAGAAGATATCCGGCTGGCCGAGTCGGCGCGAAATGAGGCTTTCGCCTCCAAGTCGGCTTACTTATCCGAATTAGCCGGGCTGGATGAGAGGCTCAATGTTTTGCATCAAGCGCTGGAGAAGATCCAAAAGGAGAAGGATAAAGCGCATAGTTCGCTGTCCGCGGCCGCCGCGCAAAAAGCCTCGGCGCTGTCCGATATCAAACGCGCTGAACTTGCCCTGGATGGGCTTGGAGGTCAATGCCTTTTACTTAGTAAGGAAAAAGACGACATAGCGAAGAATTTAGATGACGCCAAGAGCGAGCGCAGCGTCGTGCGCGCCGACCGTGAACGCTCTACCGCCGAACTTAAAAGATTGCAGGAACTCCAGAAGTCAACCCTTCAGGAACGCAATGCCGGCGAACTCGAATTAGCGGCTTCACGCGAACGGCTGCGCGATATAGACCGCCGCTTGACCGAAGATGCTGGAATTGTCATTTCGACGCTCGATGCAGAGACGGTCGAGGAAGCCCAAAACGAATTAAAGGCTCTTGCGTTGAGCGATGTATCGACTGAACAGATGAAAATCCGGCTGCAAGCCTTAGGTCCGGTCAATATGCTGGCGCTGGAGGAGTTAAAAGCAGCGGATGAACGCTACCATTTTCTAACCGACCAGAAAAAAGACCTCGAAAGCGGCGTCGAACTACTGACCGAGACTATCGACCGCATCGATGTCGAGGCCAGGCGCCGTCTACGCGAGACCTTCGACAAGGTGAATGTCAACTTTCAAAATCTTTTTCGTGCGTTATTTGAAGGCGGCGAAGCGCGGTTGACACTCGACGGCGCTGACCCGCTGGATGCCGACATCCGTATCTATGCCACGCCAACAGGTAAAAAACTGCAGAATCTATCGATGCTCTCCGGCGGCGAAAAAGCCCTCACAGCCATCGCCCTGCTCTTTGCAATCTATCAAGTCCGTCCCAGTCCTTTCTGCATATTGGACGAGGTGGATGCGCCTTTAGACGACGCCAATATCGTCCGCTTCAACAATATGATTCGCAGTTTCACTAAGGAAACCCAATTCTTGATAGTAACCCACAATAAACGCACAATGGAAGCCGCCGACTGCTTGTTCGGCGTTACGCTCGACGAGAACGGAATTTCGCAGTTGGTCTCGGTCAAACTTGAGTCTAATTTGGCGGTTTAAGTAATCTTATGATAACATCGAATATATTAAGATTGTTAGTCTTAGGGACGATTATATACCTTCCTGAAGCCGCGGCTGAATTGAGCGTCGATGTCTGCCGCTTCAAGGGTGAACAGGGACGCGCTTATGTCGAGCTCTATCTCGACCTGCCGCGCGCGGCTTTAACGCACTATCAGACGCCCGGCGGGTGGTATGGCGCTCTGCATCTCAAGGTTGACATTGTCCAAGACACTTCCCTGCTGGCTTCCGACAGTTGGATTATCGAAGATATAATATCCGATCCGTCTCAAATAACATTAGCCCAGCGCATCATCGACGGCCGGGTCTATGCCGTCGAAACGGGACTCTATGGCTTGATCGCCGAAGCCCGCGACAGCCTGTCGAACCATAAATGGCGCCGGCAGATAACCTTGGTCGTGGATCTGTTCGAGGATGCCGATTTGACGCTGTCCGATATTGAACTTTCCAGTTATCTGCTGCCGGCCGGTCAGCATCCCCGTTTCGACCGCGGCGATTGCGCCATCATCCCCAATCCGCGCCGTTTATTCGGCTTGACGCAGCCTTATTTTATTTCATATTTCGAAGTCTATCCACCGGCGGCGGACAGCCTGCCGGCCGAGTATTTCATCCGCCGCTGGATTACCAACGGATTAGGCGAGACGGTTTTAACCTTACCGCTGTCTCAACTCACCGCCGGTCCGGAAGCCTTCGCTGATATCGACAGCGTCCATCTCGATGCCTTGGCGACCGGCAGTTGGATATTAAACATAGAAGTCAAGCAGGCCGGGAGCGGCAAAACCGCCTTTCGCAGCCAGCGCTTCTATATATTCCAATCTGAAAAGCCACCTATAGCAGCGTCGGCACAGCCGACTGTAGAAGTTGACAGCGCCAAAATCGAGAGCGAATTCAAAGAAGTCGAGTTTTTACTCTCCAAGGCGAAAATGACCGCGGCGCGAAATATGAGCGTCGGCGAAAAGGCGCAGTTTCTCGAAGCCTTCTGGCGGCGCTATGACGATGATACCGCCACGTCGGATGTGCCGGCGCGGCGCTTTTTTCGCGAGCGCGTAACCGAAGCCGATAAGCGCTGGAATAACTCCCGCACCGCCGGACATAAGACCGACCGGGGAAGAATTTATGCACTTTACGGTGAGCCGGACGAGCGCGAAACCCATCCTCTCGACATCCACGCCAAACCATACGAAATCTGGAACTACCACAAACTGCAAGGCGGCGCCGTCTTCGTCTTCGTTGACCGCAGCGGATTTGACGACTATGTTTTAGTGCATTCGACCCTGCCCGGCGAAGTTAATGATGTGGATTGGTATAAGAACTATGCGCAGAGGTCGGGAATGGATGCCGGAAGGTAGCCGTATTTGGATGTGCCGTATCCGACCAGCGCTGTGGACTTTATTCTATTGAATTAGAGTGTTATATTGAATGTTTGCATTTGCAGTGTCTAACTGTGCCATCGCAAAGTTTTCCACAGCGGGTTTTATCCGGTCCAACTAAAGTCTAATACATTATAAAATAATCTATTAAAAAATACTGGAGATATATAAATGAAACGTTCGACATCGTTTCAGTGTTTCATCATATATATATTCGCGGCAGCCGCGCTTTGCGCCGCTGTCGCGGGTTGCGGCGGCAATAAATTAGCGCCGCTCGAATGCGCGAAATACATCGCCAAGGCCTTAGGCACGCCGCAATATAACGTTCAAGTAACAACTTCTTTTCGCACGGCGGTCATTTTAAAACTACCGGTTACGACCCTCAATGGCGCCCGCGACGCCGAACGAACACTCATTGAGCATTTCATCGCCTATGCCCAAGAGAATGCCATCTCCGACTTCGGCAACGACAGCCTGCTATTTCATATCCGCCTCGATACCAACCCGGATATCACTATGAAATGGCGTTCTACGACAATGGACTTAAAAGAGCATCTCGCCGGCAAAATGTCGCTGGAAGAATTCATCGACCGCTGTCAAAAAGAAGAAAATTGGTCGGAAGACTTCGGATAGTTATCAGCCCTTTTTCAGCGGATTTCAATCTGTGCGCTATAGCGTCGGTTTTGGAAAATTATATGAACTCTTAGTATTACCAGTCAAATACATTAAACATAGGATTTAACAGTGGAGTTCTATCGTCACCGTCAATCAGGCGGCTTGATACTGGCTGCTATGATACTCGCCGGCTGCTTCGTAATCGGAATGGCTTTTCTCACCCCTCGAGCCGATGAGAAAATATTCTACTACCTGATAGGCATCGCAGCGCTGTTATGGCTCGCCGGGTGGTTGTTCAGCAGCTTGCTGGTCATAGTGGACGACCGATCGGTTAAGGTCGCTTTCGGTCCGGGGTTGCTCAAACGCCGGATCGCGCTTAAAGATATCGAATCGGCGGCTACCGCGCGCAATCAGTGGTGGTGGGGCTGGGGAATACGCGCCATTCCGGGAGGCTGGATGTATAATATATCGGGCTTGGATGCGGTCGAATTGCGCTTGAAGAAGGGCGGCGTTTTCCGCATCGGCAGCGACGAGCCGCAGCGCCTGGAAGAAGCGCTTAAGCAAGCGCTGCAAACACAGATAAACTGAAAACGCCAGTTTCAACGATGACGTAATTATAAAAAGACACTACCGATAGATATCAAATACTAATAAAAATAAATGAATTCTCAGTGGTATAAAGAAGCCATAATCTATGAGACGCATATCCGGGCGTTTTACGATTCGGATGGCGACGGCATCGGCGATTTGCGCGGCTTGACGCAGAAACTTGAATATCTGCAGGATTTGGGTATAACGGCGTTGTGGCTGCTGCCATTCTACCCTTCGCCGCTGCGCGATGACGGCTATGACATCGCCGATTACACTAATGTTCATCCGAACTACGGAACGCTGCGAGATTTTAAGGCTTTTCTGCGCGAAGCGCATCGGCGCGGTTTGCGGGTCATCACCGAGTTGGTGTTGAATCACACATCCGACCAGCATCCCTGGTTCCAGCGGGCTCGCCGCTCACCGCGCAACAGCCGCTGGCGGGATTTCTATGTCTGGAGTGATACACCGGAAAAATATAAAGAGACGCGCGTCATCTTTCAAGATTTCGAACCGTCGAATTGGACTTGGGACCCGGTCGCCGAGCAGTATTACTGGCATCGCTTCTATAGCCACCAGCCGGATTTGAACTTCGATAATATCGGCGTGCGGCGGGCGCTGCTCGATGTGCTTAATTTTTGGCTCGGAATGGGTGTGGACGGCTTGCGGCTGGACGCTGTGCCGTATCTTTACGAGCGGGAAGGCACAAACTGCGAAAACCTGCCTGAAACTCACAACTACCTGCGAACTCTGCGCAAGTATATCGATGAGCGCTACGCTGACCGGATGCTGCTGGCTGAAGCCAATCAATGGCCAGACGACGCCATCGCCTACTTCGGACTCGGCGACGAGTGCCAGATGGCGTTTCACTTCCCGCTGATGCCGCGGCTGTTTATGGCTGTTCGAATGGAAGACCGCTTCCCCATTATCGAAATCCTCGAACAGACGCCGGTCATTCCGCAGTCCTGCCAGTGGGCGCTGTTCCTGCGCAACCACGACGAAATGACGCTGGAGATGGTCACTGACGAGGAGCGCGACTATATGTATCGCGTCTATGCCGCTGATTCGCAAGCGCGCATCAACCTCGGCATCCGACGGAGACTTGCGCCGCTGCTAAGCAATAACCGCCGTAAAATTGAACTGATGAACGGACTACTCTTCAGCCTGCCCGGCGCGCCCATCATCTACTACGGCGACGAAATCGGAATGGGCGACAACATCTACCTCGGCGACCGCAACGGCGTGCGAACACCGATGCAATGGTCCGGCGACCGCAACGCCGGCTTCAGCCGCGCCAATCCCCAGAAACTCTATCTCCCCATCATCACCGACTCGGCATACCACTACCAAACCGTAAATGTCGAAACGCAGATGGCAAATCTTAATTCGGTGTTGTGGTGGATGAAGCGGCTCATCGCGCTGCGAAAAAGATATCCAGTCTTCGGATTAGGCTCGACTGAATTCCTATTTCCTGAGAATCGCAAAGTATTGGCGTTCATCCGCCGTTATAATAATGCCGCGATGCTGGTCGTCGCCAACCTCTCGCGCTATGTTCAGCCGGTCAAATTAAATCTCAACGGCTTTAAAGCCGCGACCCCCATCGAACTATTCGGGCAGACACGCTTCCCCCTCGTGAACGATGAGCCTTATCTCCTGACGTTGGGACCCCATTCGTTCTACTGGTTCGACCTTGAGCGGCTAAAGGTCGAAATCTCAGCGGTCGTCCCGCCGCGGTTGATTGCTGAAATTCCGGTCGAGGATAACTGGCAGGAAGTCTTTAAAAAGCCGGCTAAAGAACGTCTGGAAGCCGCCCTCGCTAAATGGCTGCCGAAATGCAGATGGTTCATCGGCAAAAACAAGGTCGTGCAGCGAGTGCAGATTGTGGATGTCATCCTGATTCCGACTGCCAATCCTCCGCGCTCGACAGAGGATAAAATTACATCAGTTACTGAACGCTTGACGCAGCAATATACCGTCGACCGCAGAGCCTCAGCCGCCGGTTATGCCGACTTCCGTTTGCTTCTGCTGCAAGTCGAATACACCGAAGGCGAGCCGGAAGTCTATCAAGTTCCGGTGCATTATATGACCAGGAAAGAGAAATTACATCATACGCAGTCAAACCGAGTTATCGCCAAACTAATCACTTCGGTCGTCAATCCTCCACAGCCGGCAGCGGGCAGTGCATTCGAAGGCTGGCTGGTCGAAGCCGTCGATGATCCACGATTTGCCGGATCGCTGCTCGAAACCATTCGCCGCCGCCGCCAATATCGCGGCCAAAAGGGAGAAATCAACGCTGCGCCGCTCGATGCCCCGAAACTGGCCTGGATATTTAATAATAAGCCCATCAAATCCCGTTTGATGGGCGCCGAACAATCGAACTCGTCCATATCGTTTGGCGATAAAGCGATGCTGAAACTTTTTCGCCGCGTCGAACGCGGGGCTAATCCCGAATATGAGATGGGGCGGTTCTTAACTGAAAAACACACTTTTGCCAACACGCCTAAACTGCTCGGCGTATTAGAGTATTGCGAACCGAAAGAGAAGCCCGCGACTTTAGGCGTTCTGCTGGAATATATCCCCAACGAAGGCGATGCCGCTAAATGGACCATCGACTGCTTAAAACATTACTTCGAAGCGGTCTTAAGCGAAGCCGGCCGGACGCCTCCCCCGGTCGAGTCGCGCGCTCTCTTGGATTTGGCTAAAATTGAGCCGCCGCCGCTGGCGCGCGAGGTTATCGGGGCTTATTTGGAGTCAGCGCGTGTTATGGGTCGCCGCACTGCTGAGCTGCACCTCGTTTTGGCTTCTGACCCGGAAGATCCGGCGTTCAGCCCTGAACCTTTCGGCGAACTATACCAAAGAGCCTTGTCGCACGGCTTGCTTGGTCTGGCCGACCAGGCCTTGGGCGCGCTGGAAAGCAAAATCGATAATTTGTCCACTGGAACAGCCGAACTGGCGCGCAAATTAGTCGATTATCGGGAGGTCATAGAGGAGCGCTTCAAGCGCATTCGCGAGCGCCGTATCCACGCGATGCGGCTGCGCACGCATGGCGACTATCATTTAGGGCAGGTGTTGTGCAAAGGCGCCGATTTCATCATCATCGACTTCGAAGGCGAACCGCTGCGCTCCATCGGCGAGCGCCGCATCAAACGCTCGCCCTTAAAGGATGTCGCCGGGATGCTTCGCTCGTTTCATTACGTATGGGAGCTCGCCGCGCGGCAGTTAGTCGAACCTGCCGCTGCTACGCCTCAAGGCCGCGCTAAAGTCGCCGATTGGGGTAGATTCTGGCAAATGTGGGTGTCGGCGGAGTTCTTGAAGGAGTATTTAGCCGTCGCTGCCGCCGGCGAATTCCTGCCTGCCGACCGCAAGGAATTGGAACTGCTGCTGAATGCGCTTATTTTGGAACGCGCGCTCTATGAAATCGGCTATGAGTTGAACACGCGCTCCAATTGGGTCGAAATCCCGCTCAGGGGAACACTGCAAGCGCTGGAGGCATAGGAAGAAGGTAGGGCAGGCGTCTCTTGCCCGCCACACCACTGTCGCTGTCAATCCTCCGCGGTTGACAGCGATGCCAAACCGCTGCCGATTCGCCGTAGTCAGCAGCAAATGTAGCCCGGCTTCCTGAAGCCGGGGGTTGAATCGGCAGACCGAGACCACCAGCCCTATAAAATTTATAATCTAAATCTCTACCAGAATAAATGCTTCTTAAAGTAACACCTTACGGCGATCCCTTATTGCGCCGGCAATCTGAACGCATAGATGTTGTGGATGAGACCATCCTGCGCCTCATCGCCGATATGTTTGACACCTTGAAAGCCACCCACGGCATCGGGCTGTCGGCGCCGCAGGTGGGCGTGTCGAAACAACTACTCATTATCGACTGGGACGCTATCGTCAAAGATGAATCGATGAAGGCTTATCTCAATCCTGAAATCCTCGAACTCGGCGGCGCGAATGTCAGCAAAGAGGAGGGCTGTCTATCGCTGCCGAAAATCTTCGCCAAAGTCACCCGGCCGGACAAGGTTAAGGTGCGTTACACGACGGTCGAAGGTGAAGTCGTCGAGGAGACACTGAAAGACCTGCCGGCACGCGTTCTCCAGCACGAGTTCGACCATCTGCAGGGCGTGCTGCTCATCGACCGGGTAACCGCTGATGTGCGCAAGGGCTTGAAACCCGCGCTGCAAGCCATTCTGGACGGCAGGGTCGTCCCCTTCGACCCGGACAAACCGGAGACGATGGTAAAGGAAAAGAATGGGGCGATTTAAAAAGTTTGAGTTCAACGTTTTAGCGTGTAAATTACTGGCTGGAGTTCCAAATTCTTAAAAAACAAATATCATAAACTCTATCAAAAATTGAGGTTATCTTGTCTCAAAAATGCCGGATGATCAACATCCCCATTTCGACCTCTGAATCTGAAACAGAAGTCGAACAATTAAACGAATTTCTATCGCAATATGTTTACGAAGAAATTCATTGCAATGTCGTGAATGCCCAACCGCCATTCTGGTCGGTGTTGATGTTCTACGACGAAGATACAGAGCAGAAAGAATTATTCAATCCAAATAATATTCTACCTCTGAAGGATGTCATAAAAGTGTCCATTGCCAGCGCGATTGCGATGACCGACTTCAGCCTCTCGGAAGCCGCCAAACGATTAGGTCTTAGCCGACAGGAATTGCAGCAGAAAATGGATGAAATCGGTTTTGACCTAAAGGATTTCAAGAAGAAATTAATGGCCAGGCAGAAACCGTTTTAACAAGGATTATGAGCAATCATACCCGGATTCTGTGTTAACTGCATATTCAATTCACCTTATAGTTCGTTTGCTGCGATTTATCGCAGCCTTAAAAGATGCGATGAATCGCGTCAAACAGGGTCTCCACAGGATTTAATACAGAATTTAGGTCATAATCCCATTGCAAGGTTCAATCAAATATGAAAATTGCCTAACGGCAGGTCTTGCACTTAGCACTGAACTGCTGGAAAGAAGCGTCTGGTCACGCTCGCTTGCAGCGAGCTAAGACCCGACGCAACTTAAGGTGGCGGGCAGGGACGCCCGCCCTACCGTTCAACTAAAGCCCAAAATCCAAAGCCTAAAGCCCAAAGCCTAAAGCCTCTTGGCAGGCGGGGACCGCCTGCCCCACTAAAGATTGAATCTGGATTCCCGTCCCTGCCTTCGCGGGGATAAACTCTGCGCGGGAATGACGCGCCTACGGCGCGATTTTCATCATCATCATTATCATCATCATCAAAATGCCCAACCTTCAACGCGAATCAATGGACTTGGATGTCCTGGTGGTCGGCGCTGGACCGGCGGGATTGGCTTTCGCCATCCATCTGACCGACCTCATCGAAAAAGCCCGCAGCCGCGGCGAACTTAAAGGCACGGCAAAGTCAGCCGAGTTTATGCTTATGGTCATCGAGAAGTCGGCTGAAGTCGGCGACCATATGCTCTCCGGCGCAGTGCTCGACCCCATCGGACTTGACGAACTACTGCCCAACTGGAAGGAACTCAACGCGCCCATTGGGCCGGTGGTCGAAAACGATGCAATGTTTTGGCTCACCAAGACCGGGAAAATCAAAGCGCCTTTCCTGCCGGCGTCGATGAGCAACCACGGTCTGCCGCTGGTCTCGCTCAATCAGTTCGTCAAATGGCTCGGTAAAATCGCCGAAGATAAAGGCATCCAGATTATGCCCGGCACAGCCGGCGCGTCGGTCATCATCGAAGACGGCAAATTCCAAGGAGTCATCACCGACGACAAGGGGCTTGACAAGGACGGCAATCCTAAGCCCAACTGCGAGCCGGGAATGGAGTTGCGAGCCAAGATGACTATCTTGGGTGAAGGACCGCGCGGCTCGCTTACAAAGGAAGCGGTGAGCAAACTGGACTTGTGCAAAGGCTGCAATCTGCAGTCATACATAACCGGCGTCAAGGAGTTATGGGAGATTCCTAAAGGGAGGATTGCCGCCGGGACGGTCTGGCATACGCTCGGCTATCCATTGGGATATAACCTATATGGCGGCGGCTGGATCTATGCGATGTCAGACGAACTGCTGTCGCTCGGCGTGGCGTCGGCGCTGAACGCCCGCGACCCGCGCAACGACCCGCACCGGCATCTGCAGGATTTTAAAACCCA
>VGIO01000006.1 GCA_016867855.1 Calditrichota bacterium | reverse complement strand
AAGCCTTGCGATACGGCGCGGTGGATTTTATCCCCAAACCCATCGATTTCGACTATCTCGAAACAAGTCTTCTAACTAAATTATCCGCAATGCTCGAAGAATAAAACTTTAGAATCTAATAAAAGTAAAGCGGACATTCTCTTCCACATATAATAAGGATATACTGGATAATTCACTTTGCGTCAAGGTGGACGCCCTCGTCCGCCGTTTGTCAAGTTGAATTGTTAGCGCACGGGGGCGCGCGCCTTGCCAGTTTAGACATTTCTCAACAAAACCTAATAATACATAATTATCTGTAACACATCATGGCGTCCGTCTTGTCGGGCAGCGATTATTACTCTCTGTCATAGTCATTTGTTCAACCACACACATCAAGGAAGAAAACCAATGCGAAAATATTTAATCAGTTTATTTACACTGATGCTCACCGCCGGTTATATCGTCGCCCAAGACAAACCGGCTGAAAAGAAGGACAGCGCTGCCGCGCCAGCATATATAGGCATTAAAAAGTGTTCCATCTGTCATAAGGGCGAAGCCAAGGGCAATGTTCACGAGAAGTGGCTGGCGACCGAGCATGCCAATGCTTACAAGGTCTTAGTCGATAAAAAGGACGGTTCGGAGAAGAAAGCCGAGTGCTTGGAATGCCATACAACCGGCTTTAACAAGGGCGGATATGTTCTCGACGCCGCTAACGCGGCTGAATTCGAAGGTATTCAATGCGAAGCCTGCCACGGTCCAGGCAGCGACTTTCGACCGCTGCACAACAAAGATATCGAAGCTGCCAAGAAGGTCGGTTTTATCCCCAAACCTACCGAGGAGAAGTGCGTCGAATGCCACAATAAGAAAAGCCCGACCTTCAAAGGCTTTAAATACGAAGAGTTCCATAAAAAAATCGACCACCGCTACCGTCAAGCCGAGAAGAAAGGCTAAGTCCTTTTAATACAATTCATATCTGTTTTAATAAGAGAACTATTAAGGCAGAAGACGTTTATTTTCTTAACTTTGTGAATAATCGAACTAGTGTTATGTCAATTGTGCAATGTCGTATGTCATCCTGAACGAAGTGAAGGCTATCGTCTGGTTAAGTAAGTCTTTAGGACGATGTCCTTCACTTCGTTAAAGATGACGACATCTTACGCTTGACATAACACTAGGAGGGTAGATTTCAATTTACCGTCCAAGGTTGATTTGATATAAAAGGAACTAATACAAGACCCCCGCCGGCAATTCGCGGGGGTTTTAAGTGATAAAAGAGATATGCCTATAGAACATACACCCAACTATTCGGTTAGCCGGCGGCGGTTTTTAGACCTTTTGTTAGGCGGGACAGGGCTGGCGGCGCTGATAGGATTGTTTTATCCTATATTCCGTTATCTGACGCCGCCTGAACAGGAAGAGGCTGTAGTGTCGTCGGTAAATCTCGGTCCGGCAAAGGATTTTCCGCTAAACAGCGGGAAGATATTCCGTTTCGGCAATAAACCCGGAATAATTATCCGCGGTTCGGACGGTAAGTTTCGCGCCTACAACGCGACCTGCACACACTTGGACTGCATTGTGCAATACGACGCCAAAGTCGAAGGCGTCTGGTGCGCCTGCCATAACGGACGCTACGATATCAATGGTCGCAATATTTCCGGACCGCCGCCCCGACCTTTGACGCCGTATGCGGTTAAAATCCAGCCCGGCGCTGAGGAAATCCTCATCGCATCGCAAGATGGAGCGCAGGGATGAATAATAAAATGTGGAACTGGTTCAATGAACGCTATAAAATAGACTCTTTGCGCGAATTTGCCCAGAAAAAATCGGTGCCTTTGCATAGCGCAACCATCTGGTATTATTTCGGCGGCATCACATTATTTCTCTTCGGAGTGCAGGTGTTGACCGGTATATTTCTGCTGCTCTATTACCGGCCCGGTGTCGATACCGCCTTTGAAAGCGTGAAGTTCATCATCACCAAAGTCAAGTTTGGCTGGCTTATTCGTTCTGTTCATTCTTGGTCGGCGAATTTGATGGTCGCATCGGCTATCATTCATATGTTCAGCGTCTTTTTTCATCGGTCCTACCGGAAGCCGCGCGAATTGAGTTGGGTAACCGGTGTGATAATGCTCTGTCTGCTATTGACTTTTGGATTTTCCGGCTATCTGCTGCCGTGGAACGAGTTAGCCTTCTTCGCCACCAAGGTTGGCACTGACAGCGCCCGCGCCGTGCCATTCATCGGCGATATGGCGCTCAGATTAATGCGCGGTGGCGCCGATGTTACCGGCGCGACCTTGGCGCGTTTCTTCGGCTTGCATATCTCCATCCTGCCGATTGTGTTCGCAGTGGTTTTAGGTGTTCATCTGTTTTTCGTGCAACTACAGGGTATGTCCAAACCGCTGGGGCACTCCCGAGATGATGGAAAGAAGCGTTCGATGCCCTTTGTGCCGGATTTCTTCCTGCGCGATTTGATTGTATGGATGGTCGTTTTTAATATAGTCTTGATGTTAGCGGTATTTTTCCCTTGGGAATTAGGCGTGAAAGCCGACCCGTTTTCGCCAGCCCCAGCGGGTATAAAACCTGAATGGTATTTCTTGTTTGTATTTCAGTCGCTGAAGTTCCTGCCAGCACACATAGGACCATTTGAAGGCGAGATGGTGGGGATTATGGCTTTAGGTTTGGTGGGATTGGCAATTATTCTGCTGCCCTGGCTCGACCGCGCAGCAAGTCGGGAGCGACGCAGCCGCTGGCTCGATGCGATTGGTGTGTTCGTGCTGCTCTACTTTGCCGTGTTCACCATCCTAGGTTATGTTCTGGATTAGGGAGGCTCAAGTGAACAATATATATTTTAAGACGACCATCATCAGCCTTTTAATAATCGTCTCCCAAGCCATTGCGGTCGATAATTGCATCGAATGCCACAACCAGATTCACGAGCAAATCATATCCGACTGCAAAGAGGATGCACACAGCCGGGCTAGGGTATTCTGCGCCGGCTGCCACGGCGGCAACTCCGCGTTGGCTGATGAAGAGGCGATGAATCCTAAATATGGCTTCGTCGGCGCGCCCAAGCCGAAAGATATTCCGCGGTTCTGCGCCCGCTGCCATTCGGACGCCGGCTATATGCGCAACTTCAATCCGGCGCTACCGGTTGACCAGTTGGAAAAATATTGGACCAGCCGGCACGGGGAACTATTCAAGAAAGGCGACTATAAAGTCGCTGTTTGTAACAGTTGCCACAAAGCTCACGGCGTCTTTCCGTCTGGCGATACCCGTTCATCGGCGCATCCGAAAAAAGTGCCTTCGACCTGCGCTAAATGCCATTCGGATCCGGCTTTAATGCAAACCTACGGCATACCTACGCATCAATATACCCAGTATATTGATTCCTCGAATGTTCATGGGTACGCGTTGTTCGTCAAGAACGACATCACAGCGCCGGTGTGCAACGATTGCCACGGCAATCACGGCGCAGCGCCGCCGGGTGTGAGTCAGGTCGGGCAGGTATGCTCGCATTGCCATATGCTCAACGCCAAATTGTTCCGCGCCAGCCCGCATAAGGACGGATTCGACGCGTTAGGGACAATGGAGTGTGCATTTTGTCATCAAGCCTCGCCGGATGTGAACGCTCCATTAGCACGCATACATACTATTGTCAAACCGATGGCAAAACTGGCGGGGACGGTCCAACCAGCGGTCTGTGTGCAATGCCACAGCCAAGGCGATGCTGGTTGGCAGATGGCTGGTAAAGTCAGCGCCGGAAGTGATTCGCTCGCGGGCAAGTTCGCCGCGGCCGAAGCGCTGATTAAACGGGCTGAGAAACGGGGACTTGAGGTGTCCGATGCGCGCTGGCAGTTGAATGGCGATATCCACCGTGCGATGCTGGAGTTGCGCACCGCTATCCATTCGTTTGATCTGGAAGCCTGGCAACAGCATTTCGACTATGCCGACAGCCTGGTGAATGCAGTGAACGCCCAAGGTCTGCACGCGACACAGGAACTGTCCAGCCGTTATAAATACTTTCTCATAATGACACTGATTATTGCGCTTCTAATTGTGTTGCTAATTCTTAAAATCCACCAGGTCGAAAACGACCGTAAAGCCGCTTTGACCAACAAACAGGGAGGTATTCGTCGATGAGATTAGGTCCTTGGGAAATCGCTCTGATAGTGATGTTTGTTATTGTTCTATTCGGCGCACGAAAAATACCTGAAATTATGCGCGGCTTCGGCTCTGGCGTGCGCGAATTTAAGAAAGGGATGCAGGAGGGGGAGGATGATGAGTCATCAAAGACCAAGCCGGAAGACACTGCGCACGATAAGCCGCTGATTCCTTGATATTTTCCGCCGTCAACTCAGCGCGGTTGACAGTTATTCCCGGCTTCAAGAAGCCGGGATACATCTCGCACTCCACGCATGGGGAATGTTCGCAGTCTTAACGCAACGGCGCTTTGTTCACATCCCGCGGCGAAGGAAAATAGGTCTGGGTCAATTCCAAAAGACGCTCGAAGACCGGCGTCCGGCCAGCCACAATATCGCCGCTGGATAAAAAATCTATGCTGTCTAAGAAATTCGCCGTTCTTCCACCGGCTTCTTGAATAATGAGCGCGCCGGCGGCGATATCCCACGGCGACAAATCCAATTCCCAAAATCCATCGAAAGTCCCCAACGCCGTATAGCAGAGGTCAATAGTTACCGCGCCGGGACGACGCACATTGGCGCATTCAGCCATCACCTTGCCGAACAATTTCAAATAAGGCTCGCGATATTCCTGCGCCCGAAACGGAAATCCAGTGCAGAGCAAGGCTTCATCGACCGGTCTAGATTGGGCTTTGGGCAGGATTAAATCGTTATTGCGATAAGCGCCTTCGCCTTTAATTGCAAAAAATGTCTCTTTGAACAGCGGAATGTCGATCGTTCCGGCGATAATCTCGCCCCACTTCCGATTTCTATCCGGTCGATGCTCCAAAGCCACCGAAACTGCCCAAAGCGGGAAGCCGCGAATGAAATTAGTCGTGCCGTCCAGCGGGTCAACTATCCAACAATAAGCGCTTCCTTGACCTTGCCCCGGCAGATAGCCTGTCTCCTCCGTCAATATAGCAAAATTAGGCGTTTCTCTTTGAAGCAAGCCAATGATAGCCTCTTCGGCAGCGTGGTCAGCCGCGCTTACCCAATCGTTCACTGATTTATTCTCGATGGAGTTAGATTCCAATCTACCAAACCATTGGGCAAGTTTCTCGCTGGCTATACGGGCGGCTCGACAGGCGATATCGATATATCTATAACCCTCGTTCAATTTGCAGCCGTCTTGCGGGATTTTCGATAGAAATATATTAAACTAAGACCTATGGCTATGATGAGGATAATGCCGGTCATATTGATAAAATCGAATTGAATCGATTCGGCGTTAATCACACCATCCTCGTTATGCAGGTATTCGCCGGTGAATTCCCAGATACAGTCGCCGCTGTCTTTTTGACCGTCGGTTTTTAGCGTCCAACCGGGTAGGGAAACGCGCACCCGATAAATGTCATCGCGCATATCGCGGGTGATGAGATACTCCCGTTCGACGGCGTCGGCGATATCGGCGATGAGGTCGATTTTCTCCATCGGAAGAAAATCAGCGAACCGTCCGAGAAACTGTGGCCGCAGGTCAACCCACCAATCGAGATTGACCACTTCCGGCTTCGGCACATCCAACAGGTTGAGATAGCGATGCAGGTCGTCAAACCAGCCGCTGCGGGCGATGTTATATTCTATACTGGATGTGTCGGCTAAAGAACTGTCGCTTCGACGGGCATTCATCCAAATACGCTCAAAGACGCACTCAAACCGAGCGCGATTCCACTGTATCACGCCAAGCGCAAACTTCTTTTCCAACAGGTCAACATCGCTTGAGGACATCTGATTTAATTGTGCTTCATCTTCCAAAACCCGGCATTCGGCTGGCACATAATCCCAAATATCGCCGTATTTGCGATTATAACTGCGGGAAATAAAGAGTCCGGAGAACCGCCAGCGACTGAAGAGAATGTTCTTTTCCACTTTTAAATCGAAGGCGCGACGAAGATGAAGCGAGTCGGCAGGTTCCTTAGACCAGTTGAATAAGGAAGACAAATCGAGAGGATTATCCAATTGCGCATTGGCTTCTATAATATGCACGGTTTCTTTTTCGCCTTCTTCGATGCGGCGCGAAACCTGCCAGACAGATGTGTCGGGAAAGATATCCATCCCATCATCCATATCGACTAAATCGCCGCGGATGAAAATATGACAATCGATAGCGCCGTTGGGATGAACTTTGAAATCGTAGTTATGCTCCAGACAGCCGGCGAGGCTTAAAGCGCCGCTAATAAGAAGCGCTGTTATTTTATATCTGTTAATCATAATAGCAATATAGACACATTGCGAACAGTCTCCAAGTCAAATCAAGTCAAATAGCAAATATCGACTTGTTTCTATGGCTGGATTTCATTAAATTAAAATCACAATAAAAAAGGAAAATCTCTTGCATATAAGATTAGCCGGTTTCAACATCGACAGCGATACCATCGAATTGGTCAATGCGGTCGTCGAAGAGTATCGCTTTGGCGATATGGCTTCAGCCCGGCTGGAGGAATTATTAGAGCGTTTGCGGAACGAGCCTTTGACGCCGGAGACTATTTCAGCAGCGTATGCCCGTATTAGCCGCAGCCCAAAGAGTGTTCACGAATTGCGATGCGACGCCCGCGATTCGGTCAACCGCGCGCGGGAGTCTAACGAGCGCATCGTATTCGGCTTCGGACACGCTTCAGTAGCCGAACACGCCGTTTTCAACCTGGATGTATCCGATATTTCAAGATTAGTTATAGAAGAACTCGAAGGGCATCGACTAGCATCCTACACTGAGTCTTCCCAGCGCTATATTTCGCAGAGCGGCGATTATATAACGCCGGAAGAGATTAAAAATTCTAAATATACAGCCGAGTATCACAATTTATGCCGTGAATTATTCGACGGCTACCGGCAGCTGTCCACCAAGTTAGATGAATATTATAGTTCTCTGCCGGAAAGAGCGCGCAGCGGGATAGCGCGGGAAGACAGCCGTTATGTCCTGCCGTTGTCCTGTCGCGGACAGGTCGGCGTAACTATGAACGCCCGCACCGCGGAGCATATTATCCGGCAATCGGCGACTTCAAGGCTTAAAGAAGCGCGTGAGATGAGCGCGCAAATGCTCACAATTCTGCGCCGCGCAACGCCATCTCTCATTCGACATACTGAACCAAACCTAAAAATTAATACTTCCTATCAGGCGCTGGGAGCATCGGCTGAAAAAGTCGGCGTTAGTTCTAAGTCTGATTCCATTCGCTCGGTCAAACTGCTGGCTTTTCCAGTTGAAGCCGAACAGACAGCCCTGGCTGCGATGTTGTTCGCCGCCGGTAAATCTTCTTTCCAAGATGCGAAAAACTATGTGGCTTCGCTTTCCGAAGCGAAGCGCCAAACCTTGTTATGGCGCGCCCACGGTTATCTGGATGCTCATTCGCCGCTTTTGAGAGAAATGGAGTTAGGTGTCTTTCTCTTTGAGGTCGAATTGAGCGCTTCAGCCTTCGCACAACTAAAACGACATCGCATCGCAACTATCATCAAACAGGATTATCTACCCGAATTAAGTATAACTATACCGCCGTCAATCGAAGCCGTTAGTTTGAAAAGCCATTTCATAAGTTATACTAATAAATCACAAGAATTTTATAACATCCTACTGAAGAATTTGCCGACTGAAAACAGACCGGCGGCGCAATATGTTTTGACCAACGCCCACCGGCGGCGAGTCCTTTTGCAACTCAACGCTCGCGAATTGACTCATTTTTCACGGCTACGGCAGGATGCCGATGCACAATGGGATATTCGAAATATCGCTGATGATATGATAAAATTGGCGCGCGAAAAATGTCCAATGCTGCTTTTATTTGCCGCCGGCAAGGATAAGTTTGATGATTTTAGGGAGAAAATTGAGCGCGGTGGACAAGATAGATAATATACAAAATAGATTGAATGGCTTTATGTCTAGTTTTTTTAGAAATTTGTGCTTGTTGATTCTGGGGATAGAATTTGCGGCGCTGCTTACAGGCTGCGGGGTGATGAATAAACTCGTGGTTCGCGCCAGCCGGCCGCTCATCTTCGGGACGATACAGGCGCTTTTAGCGGAAACAGACTTGGAATTAGCCCGCACAGCGCTTGAAGCCAATTTAAAACTCTTGGACGGAATGATAATATCCGCGCCGGACGACAGTGAACTGCTCGTGTTAGCCGCCCAAGGTTGGACAGGTTATGCGATGTTGTTTGTTGAGACTGTGCAGCCACTGCGAGCAACGGAGTTTTATCGGCGCGGCTGCGACTATGGACTGCGGGCTTTAGCGATAAAAGGTAAAGTTATCGAACGAGAAAATATCTCTTTCAGTGAATTTGAGCGGAGTGAAAAATCGTTGCGCAAATCGGATATCCCAGCCGTTTATTGGGCGACAGCCGCCTGGACAGGCTGGATAAATCTAAATCGCCGTCAGCCATCGGCTATTGCCCAATTTCCACGGGTAAAAGTCTTGATGGATTGGCTTTATATTCAAGATGCAGGATTTTACTATTCAGGTCCGTGTTGGCTGTTAGGTTCTTATTACGCATGTCTACCGCCGATACTGGGCGGTAATCTCGATATTGCCCGTCGATTGTTTGAACAAGCCGACAGCACCGACGGCGCGCACTTTTTATGGGGTAAGGTTTTGTATGCCAAATTCTATGCGGTTTGTGCGCAAGACCGTCAGTTATTCGAAATGCTGCTCAATGAAGTCATTGTAGGTTCAAAGGAAGAGCAGGCCGAGTTACGGCTGGTGAATCGTGTTGCAGTCCACCAAGCCAAATGGTTGCTTTCGCAAATAGATGAACTATTTCTTTAAATAAAATTGAATAATAATAGGAAAAATATCTTAATAATTACAGCCTGCTTCGTAATCGCTGTAACGAATCTCTCGGCGATGACGCTGATTCGCTTCGCGACTTTGGCGCCGGAAGGCACAACCTGGATGGATGCTATGCGCAGTTTGGACGCCGAACTGCGCGAGCGTAGCGGAGGGGAGGTCGGATTTAAATTCTACCCCAATATGGCAATGGGGGACGAACAGGATGTCATCCGTAAGATGCGCTTGGGACAACTTCACGGCGCAGGTTTCACCGGCTTCGGATTGGGCGAAATATTGCCTGAGATTAGAATTCTTGAACTACCGTATCTTTTTCAAAACGAAGGTGAAATCGATTGCGTAAAGACCGCACTGGACGCCGAGATAAGAATCTCTTTTGCTGAAAAAGGCTTTATATTTCTTGGTTGGGCGGATGTAGGTTGGATTTATTTTTATGCTAAGCAGCCGGTGGTAACGCCGCGCGACTTAAGCGGCGTGAAAGCCTGGGCTTGGGCTGGAGACCCTTTAGCCGCGGCCTTCTTCGCTGAATTAGGCCGCTCGCCGGTAACTCTTTCAATAACCGATGTCATTATGGCACTGCAGACTAAAATGGTCGATGCGGTCTATGCTTCACCTCTGGCTTGTCTGGCGCTGCAGTGGTTCACTAAGTTGGATTATGTATCCGATGTGCCGTTCACGAATTCTGTCGGCGCGGTGCTGCTTGATAAAAAAATCTTCGATGAACTTTCGCCGACTAATCAATCCCTGTTGTTAGAGATTGCTCAGAAACAGACTCGCCGGCTAGTTGAGCGCACACGCGAAGATAACCGGCTGGCTTATGCGCAACTATTGAAGGAAGGTTTAAAACCTGCGCCGTCCAGTCCTGAGCAGCGGTGCGAAATGCAAGCCATCGGATATAAAATCCACAGCCAATTAGCCGGCAAACTTTATCCGCAGACGCTTTTGGATAAAGTGAATAATGTTCTTGAACAATATCGCACCCGACCTCATCGATGAAAGTTATGCAAATAATCGATGCAATTCGACGCATTATAAAGAGCATCGTAGGATGGTGTGTCGTAATCCTTTTATTGTGGATGATTTGCCTGGGTATGACCACGCTTTTAATGCGCTGGATGAGTCTGCAGCCGCCGGTTTGGCTCGATTTGCAACTGCGGCAGATGGTGCTATGGGTCGGTCTGCTCGGTGGGATACTTGCTGCCGCCAATGACCGGCACATCCGTATCGACATACTTGACCATTATCTGAATGAATCGCTGAAAAATAAAGTTAAAATTATAATCAATAGCATCGCTGGTATTGGTTCGCTGTTTTTAAGTTGGTTGGCGGTTATTTTTGTAAATTCTGAGAAATCTTACGACCGGCAATTAGAAGGTTTTCTTTTCGGGCTGACGATTTCCGAATGGCTGACAGAGATGATTCTACCGATTAGTTTTGGCTTGATGTCGTTTTACTTTTTAACTGCTTTTCGACCGCTTTCGAGAACTGGCAAGGCTGAATGATAGCGCTTGTATTCATATTACTAGCGTTTAGCGGCTTGCCTTTATTCTTAGCCATTTCTGGATTGGCGTTGGCAGGGTTCGCCAAAGAGAGTTTGCAGTTATCGTTGTATTTCGCTGAAGTGATGCGTCTGGCAAATAATCCAACTTTGATGGCAATACCCTTGTTCACATTAGGCGGTTATCTTTTGGCGGAGAGCAACGCGTCAAGGCGGTTGGTCAATCTGGTGCAAGTCTTAATTGGCTGGCTGCCGGGCGGCATCGCGATAGTTACCCTTTTGGTAATGGCGCTATTGACAGCCTTCACCGGCGCTTCCGGGATTACAATCATAGCATTGGGCGGATTGATGCTGCCAACGCTGTTAAAGAGCGGTTTCAGCGAGCGCTTCAGTCTGGGACTTTTAACCTCGTCCGGCAGTATCGGCTTACTCTTCCCGCCCAGCCTGCCGCTAATCTTATATGGTGTGGTATCGAGCGTGCCTATAGACAAGTTGTTCATCGCTGGGATTGTCCCGGGACTTTTGTTCGTTATCTGCATATCGCTCTTTTCATATCTCAAGGGACGTAGAAACGCTCTATTCCGACCGAGTGAGCCGGCTAAACTTTGGCCGGCGCTCAAAGGTTCGCTCGGTGAAATTATATTGCCAGTGATAATAATCGGTGGAATTTACAGCGGCAAGTTCACTGTAAGTGAAGCCGCGGTTTTGACAGTTGTTTATCTGCTGATTGTCGAAGTTGTTTTATATCGAGATATTAAACTCGTCGACCTGCCGCGTATATTTATTCAGAGCAGTGTCTTAGTCGGCGGTATATTGGTCATCCTCGCTGCAGCGTTGGCGTTGACGAATTACATTATTTTCACCGATATCCCCTCGCATATACTCAATTTGATTAAGAACTTTCTGCCAAACCGCTGGGCGTTCTTGATCGCGCTGAACATCTTTCTTTTAATCGTAGGCTGCTTGATGGATATATTTTCGGCTTTGGTCGTCATTGTGCCATTGATATTGCCTTTAGCGCAGGCTTATGGAGTAGATTTTCTGCATTTGGGTATCATATTCCTCGCCAATTTGGAAATCGGTTACAGCACGCCGCCGGTCGGATTGAACCTCTTCATCGCCAGTTTTCGCTTTCAAAAGCCCATCGTTCAGTTGTATCGCGCTGCGCTGCCGTTTCTGCTTATTCAACTGTTGGCATTGCTCGCCATCACTTATATACCGGCGTTGTCGCTTGCGTCGGTCGCCCTTTTTTCCAGCAAATGAACGCCGCCTTTAATCCCTATGATGTGTGGCTGCTCATTCCGGCTTTTAATGCCGCGCCGACATTATCTTCTTTACTGAGCAAAACCTGTGAATACATCCCCATCGCGCGAACGATTGTAGTCGATGACGGCTCGCGGGACGGCACAATCGATATTATTCACCGCGCTGGCGCAGCGGCGGTAAGTCATATACGAAATATCGGCAAGGGCGCCGCGCTGAGGACGGGATTTAATTATATCCTCGGACAAAATGGCAAATGGATTTTAACGATGGATGCGGATGGACAACATCCGCCGGAGTCTATTCCTTTATTTCTGAGCGCTGCTCAAACCGATAATTACGATTTAATCATCGGCGCCCGCTGGCGGAATGGGAAAATGCCGTTGGACCGCCGGTTTTCCAATTGGTCAACAAGTAAGACGCTTGGCGTTTTAACCGGCGAACAGATTTTAGATAGCCAGTGCGGTTTTCGATTGTTGCGGACATCGATGATAGGGGATATAAGGTTTATTACAAGTAAATTCGATTTTGAGACTGAATATCTACTTAAACTCATCCGAAAGGGAGCGCGGATAGGCTGGGTGGAAATCCCGACGCTCTATGCCGGTGAGTCGACTTCTATCCGCAGATTGGTTGACACTATGCGTTTTTTGCGGCTGCTAAGTATGCACTTAACCGGAAGGCTCTACCGCGAGGCAGCGGATGTATGAATCCGACCGCGCCGCGATGGTGCGGTATCAGTTGCAAAAGCGCGGCATTATTGACCCGCGGGTCTTAGAGGCTATGCTGCGGTTGGAAAGACACCGCTTTGTGCCGCCCGACGAAGAACCCTACGCTTACGAAGACCGTCCGTTGTTTATCGGTTGCGGGCAGACGATTTCGCAGCCCTTCATTGTCGCGCTGATGACGGAAACCCTGTCTTTAAGCGGCAGCGAGAAAGTCCTCGAAATCGGCACCGGTTCAGGCTATCAGACGGCGCTATTGGCGATGCTGGCGGCGGAAGTTTGGACGATCGAACGCATTCCTGAACTCTCGACGCGCGCCCAACTTATTCTTAATAAATCGGATGTTAAAAACATACATTTTCGCATCGGCGATGGTTCGAGCGGATGGATGGAAGCGGCGCCATTCGACGGCATAATGGTTACCGCCGGCGCGCCGAAAATCCCAAAATCGCTGTTTGAGCAGTTATCGATAGGGGGGAGGCTGGTGGCGCCGATAGGGGGGAGGTTCACGCAGGAATTGACCTTGGCGGTTAAGATGCCGGATGGCAAGATGCAAAGGCATCGCCGCGGCGGCTGCCTCTTTGTGCCGCTCATCGGTGAGGAAGGCTGGAAAGAGTGATAAATTTGGAATTTGGATTATATACCTCCATCGTCAGCCGATTTTAGATTTCAATATGCCATCGACTAAAGGCAAAATCCGTTTACTCCACTTAATCCGCTGTGGATTGATTAACTTATCTAATATGCACAATTCGCTTATTTTGAACTCTGTTATTATTTGGATCCGCTAAAATAATGAAATAACTACCTGATCCGACCGTTTTATCCTGCCAGTTACGCCCGTCCCAGACTATCCGACCGAATTTATCGAATTCCAAATCCCGCACCAGGCGGCCTTGCAGATCGATGATAGAGATATTGTTTATCTTGTTCGAACCTAAAGTTGGAATAGTTATATTAATGTAATTGTTGAAAGGATTGGGGAATGCTGTTATTATATAATAAGAAACAGGATGAGGATAAGGTTCGAATTCACCGACCCTGCGCGGGACATCGAACCAGCGAAAGATAGAGGCTAATAGTGTATCGCGGGGTGTTGTGCCGCCCTGCCCGCTTATGCCCTCGAAGCCGAAAGCGAGGAATATGCCTTTGCCGCCGCCAGGAAGTGTCCAACGCACGCCAGCAAAAGTATCCGGCCGGTCGGGATACATCACACCGGCAATTCCGCCGTTAACCGGTGTAATTCCAGCCGGGGAAGTCTGGTTGTTAGCGCCGCGGTTGCCGATGAGAAGGTAGTTGTGCATATCGGAAATCGGGTCGCCGGCTATGCCCAAGGCTTGTGAGCGGCGCACATTATCGGCAAGATGTCGGCAGTAAAGAACATCGCTTAAAAATGGTGTATCGGCAAATTCATCGGAAATATTTTGCCCGGTTATGAAGATATTTTTACCGGCGCGGTTGAAACGGCTCAATTCGACCTGGTCGCTGTTTAGAATGGCGCCGTCGCTGCGGATGCCGGAATAGTATATAACGGTGTTGAACAATCCGATCTGCGGGCTAAGCACGCCGGATTCGGCAGTATTCCATAAATGATAAGGATAGTCCAACGCTTCCAAAGCAGTTGTATAGTAACGTGCTAAAGCAGTGTCGCCTGAATTGTCAACCAACAGCACGGGAGGCTGGTCGAATACCAATTCCATTCGATATTCCCAATTACGTTCAATGCGATAGGCGGCGATGACGCTATCAGCATAAGGAAAATCGGGTTCTATTAACACTCGATATTCGCCGACCATAAGATTGGAATGTAATTCTTCGACTTGGGGCGTCGAAATAAGGACTATCGGCGGTTCGTCTATAGGCAAGGCTGTATTATAAAATGCTAAACGGCAGCCGATATATTCCCCACGATAATTTCGCGCCATAATCACGATAGGACATACCGGTAAAATTTCGAGAGCAAAATACAGCGTGTCGTCGCTGCGGTCAAACTCATCTCGATGATTAACGAAAGCCGAGAATTGGTGTATTCCAACCGGCAGGTCTTGGCTTAATGAATAGAAATATCCGATAGGACGCCAGCCGTTTATTTCAATACGATGCGTTGAATCGCGACTTAACCCGAATTCCGCCTGCACATTCATTAAGGCGCCCTGCTGCTGTAATTCAAAGATAAAATTGAAATCCATGTTGACCGGCCAGGGACGATTGATATTCGGCGCTGCTAAACGCGCTATTCGTAAATTGACCTCCGGCAACGCATCGAAATTGTTCCAAAGCCCCATCCAAGCCGTATAAGCCGATACCCAGGCCTGATCGCGGTTATCGCCATCGCCGATGGTAGCAGGGATACCTCCGTCACGGTCCCGGTCCTGACGCATCAGGCTGTCAACAATAGCGATGGCATTTATACGGTAGTCGTCATCCCCAATCAAGCGAAAAGCATCGTGCCAGGCGTGGGCATACCAGATGTTCCAAGAGTTATTCCAATTGCCGCGTCCGGCAAAGACATCCATCTGCTGTAATCGTTCGATAGCCCATTCGCCTGTCCCAGATGAATCAGCCCGGCCTAATGAATTTAATATTCCCCACATCGCAGTTCCGCCGCATAACGCCCATATTTCATTATTATTCAATCTAGCGGGGCGAAAATCAATCCAATTCTTAACTTGGTTGGCTATCCTTAAAGCGTTTTGTCGAAAAGACTCGTTATTCTCTAATTCACTATATCTATAGAGGGTTCCAGCTGTCCAACCGGCAACTAATGGCATAAGAATATCCTGCATTTCATTCGTAATCTCAGGCGTGTGTTCAACTAAATGCCGGGCGCATCTCAAACCATATTCGCGTCGGCTGCCGCCATATACTCGACGATAAGCCATTTCCGCCATCAAACCCCAGCCGGCGTTGTGAAGTCCATACATTTCGCCGGGCTCGCTCTCCGCCCAAGCCGGATACGAATCGCAATAAGTCCAAGCCGCCTCGATATTCTCGCGATATCGATTTAGGTCCATGAAATCCGCAGCGTAGAGGCACCAGACGCGGATGGCTTCCTGTGTGTTGTCGGTCTCGACAATTGCCCAAAGTTGCGGACCTTCGCCCTCGTGCAGACCGCCAAAATTGGCATCCTGCCGGTTATGCTCCTGCATACTATCGAGGAAATCGCAGGTCAGTTGAAACTGCCAGATATAATTGCCGATGTCACGACCGGGAGTTAATTGCCGGTGTAAGTCAAGTTGATAATAAGGCAGGAAAGGTTCGGTCGTATCGGACCAGGTCCGGTCGAATGGCGGAGCAGGGGGGAGGGTGGCAAAAGCCGGTCGATAATCAACAAATGATACCGCTAATGTAAAAAGCAAAACAACGCGCAAACGAACAAGCGCGGCGATGGAGTGGTTCGACATTAGTCGCATCGGAAGCTCTTATTATGAAACGAGAAAAGTTTTATTCACAGCAGATTAAACAGACGGCGTGGATATTAGATTATATTTTTGCAACCGTTTCATCTGTTCAATCCGCTGTGAGTTGTTCGCTCAATCTGCATTATCTGTTGTGATTTCACATCTATACATCGTAGTATAATTTCATTTCATAAGGATGCGGACGCTGATTGACGGCTATGAATTCCTTTTCCATTTTCCACTTAACCCAAGTCTCTAAGAGTTCAGTCGTAAATACATTGCCAGCCAAAAGAAAAGTGTGGTCGTCTTGGAGTGCGCGTAAAGCCGCATCGAGCGCTGTCGGCAGGTTGGGGATGGCACACTTCTGGTCTTCGGGCAGTTTTGTGATATCGCTGTCGTAAGGGCCAAAGCCGTGTTCAGATGGATTGATTTTATTAAGAATGCCATCGATGCCAGCCATCAATTGCGCCGCCATTGAGAGATAGATGTTGCCAGTAGCGTCGGGTGGACGGAACTCGATGCGCTTGTCCATCGGGTCAGCAGCGTATTTGGGGATCCGTATTGCTGCCGAACGATTGCCGAGTCCGAAAATAGCCTTGACCGGCGCTTCGAAGCCGGGAACAAGCCGTTTATAACTATTGGTCGAAGGACTGACCAATGCCACCAAAGCCGGACCATGCTTCAATAGACCGCCGATATAGTAGAGAGCCAGTTCGGATAACTGAGCATAACCATTAGCATCGTAAAAGAGCGGCTTGCCGCCTTTAAACAAGTGCTGATGAAAGTGCATACCGTTGCCGGCTTCATTGTAGAGTGGTTTGGGCATAAAAGTTACGCTGCAACCGGCTTTTAACGCCGCCATTTTGCAGATATATTTTAACAACATCGCATCGTCGGCAGTTTTCAGCAACGGCCCGGTATTACATTCTATTTCAGATTGACCCGGCGCGCCGACTTCGTGATGATGATATTTTATATCCAAACCGAGCATAACGGCTATGCGGCAAATTTCATCACGCAGATTGTAGTAGCGGTCTTGAGGTGGAGCGATATGATAGCCGCCTTTGTGGGCAATAGGTGTTGTGCTTTGATGTGAGCAGCCACAATCGCAGTTTGGGGCGTTTCCCCATTCGGCTTCGTTAGAAATTATGGAGTAACCGGCTTGATGCGGGTTATCCATAAATCGCATCGCATCGAAGATATAGAACTCGAACTCAGGCCCCCAGACGCTTAAGTCCGCAATGCCAGTTTCGATTAGGTATTCTTCAGCCCTTTGTGCGATGCGCCGCGGGTCATTGGCAAACGGCGCAAGGTTGTCAGTGTGATGAATCGAGCCGATGAAGGATATAGTTTTGGCGTCCCAAAATGGGTCTAACCAGTGGTAATTAATATCCGGGATGACTAACAGGTCGCTACTGCCGCTGGTAGGTCCATAGCCCGGCACGGATGAACCATCAAAGCCGACGCCTTTAGTGAACAACTCCGGTTTGAGCAGATTCGCCGGCAGGGTTACATGATGCCAGGCGCCGAATAGGTTGCTATATTTAATATCGACCGTCTCGACCGCTTGTTCGCGGGCAAATTTTAAAAGTGATTCAATGTTCACGAGACGACTCCTGAAGGTCTAATTCTCGAATAGCAGACTTTATTATCTGCTGTTATTTGGTTTATATTAATGTCCGATAAGTTATATTATGTTAACTAACGCCATGCGTTATAAATTCGCTGTTTTTAGCGATTGTGCGGATGCTCCTCTCTATTCAAACGATGTTTAGATTAACACAATATAAGTTTTGTTAGATATCGCTATAGCGCTGGAACTACGAAATTCAATATTTTATTAGGCACATAAATTGTCTTTTTAAGGCTCTTTCCCCTCAGAGCGCGTTTGATTTTGGGATGCTCTAGCGCAATTTCGACCGCCTGCGGCTGCGCCAAATCTTTTTCTAAAACGATTGTATCTATAAATTTGCCGTTGATTTGCAACGCAACAGTCGCCTCATCTAACATCAACGCCGCTTCGTTGTAAGCCGGCCATTTCTGTTGCATAATCGAATCCTTATGTCCGAAGCCCTCCCATAACTCTTCAGCAAGATGCGGCGCGAACGGCGCTAATAGTATCGTCAGTGTTTCCAGTGTTTCTTTCAGAAATACCCTGTCGATTTTTGTCGGATAGCGGCAATATTCATATAATTCATTGGTCAACTCCATTAAGCGCGAGATGGCGGTGTTGAACTGGAATTGTTCCAGGTCGGATGTTACCTCTTTAATCGTGAAATTCAGAACTCGATTCAGGTTGCGGTCAACGCTCTGCAGTTTGTCTCTATTTAACGGCAGTTCCGGCAGCCAGGTTTGGAATAAACGCCAGATGCGATTCTGGAAGCGCTTCACCCCAACGATGCCCTCATCCGACCAATCACCGCCGACTGTGTAGTCGCCCATAAACATCAGATATAATCTGAAGCAGTCCGAGCCGTATTTTTCGATGAAGGCATCCGGATTGACGACATTCCCTACCGATTTGGACATCCGAGCGCCATTGCAGGTAATGATTCCTTGATGCACTAACCGCTTAAATGGTTCATCGAAAGGAATTAAGCCGATTGAATTGAGGAACATCGTAATAAAACGAGCATAAATCAGATGGCCTGTCGCGTGTTCAGGCCCGCCGACATAGACATTCACCGGCAGCCACTTGCTCACTAATTCCGCGTCGAATGGCTTATCATCCGATTTTGCCGAAAGATAGCGCAGAAAATACCAACTGGAATCTACAAAGGTGTCCATCGTATCCGGGTCGCGCCGGGCTTCGCCGCCGCATTGCGGGCATTTGACATCCATAAAAGCCTTGTGCGCGCCGAGTGGTGATGCGCCACGCGGCGTGAAATCGACGATATCCTCCGGCAGCAACACCGGCAGGTCGGCTTCCAGCACCGGCACAATCCTGCACTTTTCACAATGTATCATCGGTATTGGCGCGCCCCAATAGCGCTGCCGCGATATCAGCCAATCCCGCAAACGATAGGAAACCTCATAACTGCCCAAACCTAAAGAATGAAGATATTCGGTGACTGCGCCTCTCCCCTGCTCCGAAGTCATTCCATTGAAACGGGCTGAATCGACCATAATCCCATAATCTTCAAACGCCCGGTCAATAAAGACATCATCGTGTGGATTTAAAGGCTTAATGACCCATTTTACCGGTAAATTGTATTTGCAGGCGAATTCAAAGTCGCGCTGGTCGTGCGCCGGCACAGCCATAACCGCGCCGGTGCCGTAAGTCCCAAGCACATAATCGGCTATCCAAATCGGCAGTCTGGCGCCAGTCAATGGATGCCGGGCATAAGCCCCGCTAAAGACGCCGGTCTTTACGCGTTCGGTCGAAAGTCTTTCTATTTCTGAAGTTTCACGAGCCTGCTTAATGTATTGCATTACTTCGGCGCGCTGTTCTTTCGTTGTAATATGCTGAACGAGTTCGTTCTCCGGCGCTAATACGACATAAGTGACACCGAACAAAGTATCGGCGCGGGTAGTAAAGCAACGAATATTATCCGAGCCGTCTTCCAAAGGAAATATAATTTCACTGCCTTCCGAGCGGCCAATCCAATGCCGTTGCATCGCCTTGGTCGATTCGGGCCAATCGATGCGCTCCAAACCTTCCAGCAACCGGTTGGCGAAGTCGGTGATGCGGAAGAACCACTGCTCAAGGTCGCGGGTTGTAACGGCTTCCTTGCAACGTTCGCAAGTCCCGTTGCTTAGAACCTGTTCATTGGCAAGGACAGTCTGGCAACTGGGGCACCAGTTGACCGGCGCGCGCTTGCGGTAGGCTGCTCCGTGCTTATAGAGTTGCAAGAATAGCCATTGCGTCCATTTATAGTAAATCGGCTGCGAAGTATCTACTTCAAAGTTCCAGTCATATATCGCGCCGATTTGTTTTAATTGTTCGCGGATGAAATTGACGCTGTCGCGCGTCGTAACCGCAGGATGAACCTTGTGTCTGATGGCGTAGTTTTCGGCGGGCAGACCAAAAGCGTCGAAGCCCATCGGCTCGAACACATTATAGCCTTGCAGCCGCTTAAAGCGGGCGAAGGTGTCGGCAGGACCGTAGTTCCACCAGTGACCTATATGCAGTTTCTTTTCCGACGGGTAGGAGAACATCACCAGCACATAGAACTTGTGTTCAAACTTATAAATATCGACGCAATCAACGCCCGACGCTTCCCAGCGCTGGCGCTGCCTGGCTTCCACTTCGCGGAACGGATAACCTTCCAACTTGCAAACTTGAGAACTTGAGAACTTTTATTGTCGGGGCGACTGGATTTGAACCAGCGGCCTCATGGTCCCGAACCATGCGCGCTACCGAACTGCGCCACACCCCGATTTATAACTTATAATAATAATGCCATATAGATTGAATGTCAAGCGGATTGAAGCGCTATATTTTGAAAGTGGAATGTTTTAAGAAATAAAAAGGAACGGGCAATGTCCGTTCCTTTCACTATGCTAATTAAGATTCAGCATCAGCATCGAAGAGATTATTTTATCAAGACTAACTTCACCGTTTTGACCGCATTTTCAGTTTCCAAACGGCAAAGATATAGCCCGTCCGGCAGACTCTCTGAATTCCAGACTATTTGGTGCGAACCAGCCTCTACTCTATCGCTGAATATTATCTGCGATAAGCGGCCGGTTAGGTCGAACAATTCCAGCGAAATATCACCGGCTTTCGGTATCTGGAAACGAATGACTGTTTGGTTGTTGAAAGGATTGGGATAGGCTTCCAGCAAAATATATTCCATTGGTAAATTAACTTCAGAATTATCAGGTCTGATTGGTGGACGCGAATCAATCCAGTGCCGAAGAGTATTCAATCTTACTTCAGCCAAGTCTGCGTAGCGTGAGTCCGGGTAGTCGTTAATAATCCGTCTAAAAAGGTTAAAAGCCGCTAAAGTATCGTTCAAACCAAATAGATTAAGATTGGCAAGTGTAATCAGTGTATTGATTCTCACGGCCGCAGAAACAACATCATTGTCCAGTCTTCTTTCAAGGCGGCACTGAGCCTGAACATAATCGCCGGCGGAGATTTCGCAATTAGCAAGGACAATATCCTGCCACTGCCTGGCTGGTGCACGGTCGAATTCCCGGCGCTGCAGTAAATTAGTCAATTCGTCAGTCAGACCATCAACACGGTCCAAACGCCTCGAGGCTTTAATCCAGAGATTCAAAGCGGCTAATACATTCGGGCTGTTTGGGTGCCGTAGAACAAAATCACGGCATAGACCAGGAATAGTATCGAAATTCTCGTTTTTAAAGTGATTGAAAATCGCCACTATCTCGGCTTCGAACTCATTGGTGTTATGCTCACTGTTATCTTTAGTTCGTGGAGGCATTACACCTTCTTCCCCGTCCCAATAAGGAATATAGTCCACCGCGCCTGGCCCCTGGAATTCGTTCAGATCGGGCGGATCACTGCCCCAATAGTTATATTCTGCATCGATGAATGTGCCTGCTAAACCATTATAAATCGCACCTACCCCATTATCGATAAAGCAGTTCCAGCCGGGATTGCCAAGCAAAGTAAAAGAACCAGCAGCATTGCTCGAAACATAAACACCATAAAAATTATTTAACACAAATTGATTATTTGTAATCTCTAAAAGCGTTGGCGAAGAAAAATCGGCAAAATTACCCAATCCATCTATGACTACTCCATAATCGTTATGGATAATATCGCTATAGTAAGAAAATAAAATGCTATTGTCAAAAATTGATACAGCGTCGGAATTTGTAATAAAATCACAGGAAGCCATATCTGTGATACTATTTTGAAATATTGCACCAAATAAACATTCATATATTTGACAATTATCAATCACTATAGCAGAATTGCTATTCCAGAAATCAAAGCCAACAACGCAGTTATTGACTTCAACATCCTTAATTAGAACATCATTATTCGAAGTTTGGTTATAAACAGCCAGACCGGTTAGTGCATTTTCAATTTCGCTGTTTTGGAGTGTAAGCGTATCATTATTAATGGCAACACCTAGCCACCTGTCGCACGTGCCGCCATAGAAGGATTTAAAGTCAGCATTGACTATCGGATTGACAGTTCGAGCAAATGTTATACCCGTATTTGGATAGAATAAGAACTCTACTGGCGTGACCCCTGTATTTCCGATTGTCGTTGAAGGAGGGTTTTGAAGTGAGGTGAATTTAAGTGTATGTGTTACGATATATTTTTTAAGCGATGTCCAATTACAATCTACATCGTCAGATGCCCAATTAACATAGCCGCCTCGACCGGTGAAAGTTACAGTGCCTGAACTGTCGTATTCAGGATTGAATGTTCCTAGAGTACGCTGAAAAATATAGTGAGGTTCTTGTATGCCTAATGCGCCGCGCGGAAAACGCTTATTTATGTTATATTCGCTTATTCCTGGCATCCTCGCCCAGGTGTATTCGACGGCCTCGCGAAAACTTTTGACACCATCATTATTTCTATCAGGTTGGATCCAATTATCATAACAGGCTCCACCGGAACTATCAGGGAAACAATGATTGCCGGTAAAAATCGTATATTCAATTGAACTACCATAAGCCCAGACATTAGTTCCGTATGCCCGCCCATTATGTATATCAAATAAATATGGATAAGTGCCTATAAAATATGATGTAAAGTAATATGTAAATATAGAATACAATATATGTGTAAATTGAGCCTCAGCATAAGTTTGCTGACTAGGTCTGCATGCGGCAAGTATATGTGTACGACTGAAATTTTCAAAATAATCATCTAATTTCTCGGTGAACATCCGCGAAACCCAACAATGGTCTAGTATAACAAACAGTTCAGCGCATCCCGTAAGCGGTAACAACCAGGAATAAAGTGTATCAGTTGAAATACCTGGATTATGTCCATCCCAAGTGACCAATCGGAGATTATTTCCACTGTTATCACTATGCCCAACACTGTAAATAACTACTCGGTCAAGAGGTCCAATATCTGCCGCAAGGTCTGCATAAGCCTGCCTTATATCTGCACGAGTAGCGTTACTTGTTACATCATTGGTGCTGTCAGGATCTAAATCTAAATTATGATCCGCAATCCAAAAATAACTAGAATCTCCAGGTTGTGAAGAATACGGAACAAGTATTCGCACATCTGGCAACCGAAGATTATTATTATAATTTGTTCCCATACATACTCGGACATCTCCAAAGCCCAACATCTTAAGCATAATATAGAATCTACAAGTGCTATTATATGTGTAATAGTCTAAAAGATATATATTAAAATTATCGACTACTCCATGACCGCCTTGAGAACCGCATATTATTAACGCTTTTAAATGCGGATCTGGGGTAGCATAAGGTATACGCATTAAATTTGTATCTGCGTTGATTAAATCGCCTGGTGGCATATCTAATTGGATAAAATCCATAACGATATTAATGACCGGCCATACGACAGGTTCAATAGTCCACTGATTTAAGTCGTTCGAATTAATGAAATACAAGTCTATCGGATGCGATAGACCTGCCGAGTAATTCAAGTCGATAGAAAATAACCAACTTGAATAATTTGGAGCATAGATTGTGTCATCCATACATACGACGGTTGTTGTCGGTGAAAGTATGGCTTGTGAGCCGAAACTCTCCAAGTATTGAACCGAAGAGCCTAAAATGTAATTTCGCAAGTAATTATATGCCTCATCACGTGTATAAGCATCAACTTGTGAGGTATTTAGGGCAATCACAGCGATTGCGAAAATAACATTTTGAGTTCCAAATCTTGTTTTCATTTAAGTATCCTTTTATTTTGTTTTTAGTATTTTATAAGCGATTATAGAACGACCATTGAAATAATGAAAAAAATAAGCCCCGCTTGGTAATTCTGAAAATTCCCAATAATATGTATATTTTCCAGTTTGTAGAACCTCTGACGGTAAAAAAAGAATATTTCGGCCAGACTCATCGCTGATTTGAAGTGACGGATTACAATCCGAAAATATTTCAATAGGTATATAAATATTTGAATTAAATGGATTTGGAAATGGTCGAAAGATATAATTTTCGGTCAAATACGGTATTGTATTTCTTACTGATAAGCGCGGGATTGAGTAACGTGCTACCCATATATTTCTGTTATAAGAATCATCTTGATGCATATCCGGTCTTGGTAAGGTTATGCCGGATACAATAACATTATCATCGTCGATAACTCTTATTTTACAGAAATATCCCCAGCCTAAACCGGAGTCAGATTGGTCGCAGGCGAATTCACCCCACGGATTTATCTCTCCAATCCATGCTCGCGAGCCAATATTATTACCCGCAAATACAATTCTATCATCGGATAAATTTGCTAAATCATTGAAATATGAATATCTCACATTGTCATAATAGGCTGACCATATCATTTGACAGTTTCGATTTAATTTAATAAAATAAGAATAAAGAATTTCTCCATAAACACCATAAATAAGTAAATTGCCATCGTATAATTGACTGACTCCGAAATTATGCAGATATAATTGAGCCGGGAAGGTTCGATAATCCAGCGAATCGCCATGCGAGTTTACTACGAATACCGCCGGCGCATTATGATAGCGATCCACCTGCACTGTAGATGCCAGAACAATGCGGTCTGGTTCAATTTGGCAACCACCAAGACTGAAATAATGGCCATAAGCGCGCGAATCGAACTCAAATCCGCTTTGGTCTATTAAAGTTATAACATATCGTTCCGACGAGTCACGGCTTGCTCGATAGGTTTCAAGGAAAATGGTTCCGTCCTGCAAGACTAATACTCCAAGCGGCACATCGCCTACTTCGCAAGGATATGTTCTTTCCCAAGGAACATCTCCTTCGTTTGAAATGCAGGTAAGATGGGCCTGGGTTCTGCCATCCACCAAGCAGGAAGACATCAGCAGACATTCGTCTTCATTATATCGAAGTAAGTAGCCCCGGTTACGAGGCGATTCCGGCGGATAGCGGTCTTCCCAAACTATCTCACCATCAAAATCGGCTCGGAAAATCCAGGAATACCAACCATATCGATTCTGGTATGCTGCTGAAACTAAATACCCCCCATCAGACAAAGGGACAAATCCACGACAGTAATCATCAATAGTTGAAGAGTCGGGAGCGCTTCTGTAAAACCTTTCCCAAATTTTTTCAATAACTTGTGCTTGGAGTTCAATGGTTCTAAGAGCGAGCAATGCTATGTAAATTATGATGGCTTTTTGCATAATGACCTCATAGGCATATTAGTTTTAAAGTGTAAATTATTACTTTCAAATTCTTTATCTGATCGCTCAATATTAATATAGATGTATTATTTGAGTAATGCAAGTCTTTCCTCACCTTTTCTTCCTAAATTTCCCCCTCGCCTTTTTCACCCATTCCTGCATATCTTCCAGATAACTGTAAATCAACGGCACGACGAGGGGTGTGGAGATGGTGGCTGTGAGCAAACCGCCGATGATGGTTCTGCCCATTGGCGCGTAAGGGATGCCGACAAGGTTGGCGGAGCCGAATGCCATCGGGAGTAAGCCGCAGATGGTCGTCAAGGCGGTCATTGCGATGGGTCGAAAACGTTCGCGGGCGCCGACAGCCAGGGCGTCGTCGCGTTGAAGACCGGCTCGGCGCAAGCGGTTGATGTGGTCAACTAACACGATGGCGTTGTTCACAACTACGCCGATGAGGACGATGACACCGACCGCCGACATTATGCCGAATTGCGTGCCAGTCAGCCATAATGTCCACCAGACGCCGAAGAATGAGAAAGGAACGGTGACAATAACCGACCACGGCAGAATGAACGACTCGAACAGCGCGCCCATCAGCAGCATCACGAACACAGCGGCAAGCAGCCAGGCTTGTTGCTGCTGCTTGCCCTGCTCTTCTATATCACGGAAGCGGCGTCCTTTCGACCATTCATAACCGGTCGGCAAGGTTAGCGATGCCAGCGCAGCGTCGAGCTGCTCGCCGAAGCGCTTGGGGTTGTCTTCGGCGGAAGTGATTTTAATTCTAATGCGTGTGCGGCGGTTTTCACGGGTTATTTCGCCGAGTCCGCGTTGGAACTGGACTTGGGCGACATCGCCCAGCCGCGCGCTTGTCCGGCGGCGGCTGGAAACCGGTAGATTGAGCAGTTGGTCGTAAGTTGCGCGGTCGGACTCCTGCAGTTCGATATGCAGCGGAACGCGAACTCCGGCTTCGTCCAGCCAGATATCCGAAAAATCAACGCCGCGAATGAGCGAACTGACGCCGATGGCCGCAACGGCCGGGTCGATGCCGTAGCGGGCGGTCAAGTCGCGGTCGAAGCGGATTTGAATCTCTTCGGCGGCGGTTTCCAAGTCCGGCTCGATGGTGATGACCTTCGGAATTTGGGTGAGGCGTGTTTCGATGTCGCTGACAATTTCCAATAAGCGCTGGTTGTCTTCGCCATAGACCGAAACATATTCGGCGTTCTCGTCTCCTACGCCGCGCCGCCAGGAAGTAAACAACTGGACGCCGGGTGGAACTTTCAGGCTGTCTTTTAGTTCCTTAATGACATCTTTGCGCTCTAAGGGGCGGTTCTTTTTTAATGTTGCTAAACGCTTGATTTTAAAGCCGACGGTTTCGATCCAGTTCATATCCGGCGCTTCGTTTAAGAAGACGCGCATCCGTCCAAATCCGCGACGGCAACCGGTAACGACCGTGCGGACATCGTAGCGGTCGGCTTTAGCATAAAGTTGACGCTCCAAGTTGCGCATCACCGAGTCGATTTGCGCCAGGGTATAATAGACTGGAAACCGCATCCGCAGGTGAAAGTCGTTTATATTCCCCTCCTCTTCGTCGGTGTGGATAGTCTGCGACATCGGCAGGGCGGTCGTGCCTAATATAAGGAGTAGAATAATCAGTGTATTGCTGCGATTATTAAGAACTTGGCGGACTAAATGCTCGACCGACTGCCCGACGCGTTCGATGAAGGTGACTTTAGTAGGTGGATTAAAATCTGAACTCTTGCTCTTGCCGTTGTGGGATCGATCTAATCCGCTGAAGCGCTGCACAGCCAATGGGATGAACAGCAGCGCAACTAGCAGGCTGGCGGCAAGCGACACAATGACCGGCATTCCAATGCGCAACATATAGAAGGAGAATATCCTGTCACCGCTCATCAGCATAATCGGCAGAAAGACGACCATCGTTGTGCCGGTAGCAAGGGTGATAGCCAGGGCGACCTCCTGCGCGCCGACTAAAGCCGCGGTGCGGGCTTCATCGCCGTGCGATTTGCGTGTATGTATGTTCTCAGTCACGACAATCGCATTATCCACGACCATTCCGACACATATCATCAAACCGGAGAGCGTTATCACATCCAGCGACCAGCCGATAAAGTAAAGATAAATCACGGTGGCTAAAATCGTCACCGGAATCGCTGCCGCCACAAACACTGTCATTCGCACGCGCCGCAGGAAGTAAAACAACACAATTATAGCGAACAGACCGCCCCACAGCCCTGAATCTATTAGATTATTAAGCGAATTGCGAATGAACTTACCCTGGTCGAAAAGAACCTCGAACTTCAGTCCTTTTAGATGGGGATTGTCCTCCATTTCATCGATTACAGCATTTAAATGTTGACATAACTCAACCGTGTTGGCTTCCGACTGCTTAAAGATCCCCATTTGAATAGCGTCCCGGCGTCCTATCCGTTGAATCCACTGCATCGGTGGCGCGGAATATGAGATCCGGGCGATATCTTTCAGATAAATAACTATCGGCGGGTTTTCTACGCCCGCGTCATCGCTGAACTGAGCGCTGAGTTCGTCCGCGATATTCATACCCGCCGGTTGCGCGCTGTTGAGATTGTAAGATTTGGCAGTTCCAATAGGGAGTTGTTCCAATTTCTCGAGGTTATTCAATCTCTCATCGATGCGGACAAAGTAGCGCGTTCCACCATCCTCAATCGACCCGGCCGAGACGGCGAAATCAGCCTGCCGCAAACGCCGGACAACTTCACCGATATTCACATTCAAAGCCTTCAATCGATCGAGTTGCAGTTCAACCCGAACCTGCTTACTCTGTCCGCCCCACATTTCGACGGCCGCCACGCCGTCGATGCGCTGCAATGGTTTGACGACCTCTTCCTCGACTAATCGGTAAGGATCGTCATAGTGTCCGGTAATAGAAATGCCAAAGTAAATAATCGGCTCATCGTTTTCGCTGTAGCGATGAATACGGTAATAACGCAAATCGGAAGGTAGTTCAGCGCGCGCCCGCTCCATCCGGTCGCGCACTTGTAGATAGGCGACATCCATATCGGCTGATTGGGTGAATTCCAGCCACATATTGACGCCGTTGGAGTGACAGCGGGCGTTGATTTCCTTGATGCCCTTGACCGTCCAGAGCAATTCCTCGATAGGCCTGGCAATCTGCTCTTGATTCTCCTCTGGCGAGGCATTCGGATAGCCAATCCAAAGCCACAAGAAAGGCGGATTTAAACCTTCCGGCAGCAGTCTTAAAGGTATCGCCCACCACGACACGAAGCCGACGACAACTAAAGATATCAACAGCATTAGCGTCGTAACTGGTCGTTTTATACCGAATAGCGGCAGACCTTTATGTCGTTCGTCGTATAACAGTTTGAAAGTATGAAAGTTAGAGAGTAAAAAAGTTGTAATTTATTATGATTTAGAACGAATGTCCATACTGTTCATATTGTCCATTTCGCTCACCTTTCTTTCTTCCTCGCCGTGGCTCTATACAGTGTCGGGATGAAAACTAAACTCACTAACAACGAAAATGCGAGTCCGACCATCACGGTTATCGCCATCGGCTTGCGCATTTCGGCGCCTTCGCCCAAGCCGAGCGCCATCGGCAGCAAGCCTAAAATGGTCGTGAGAGTCGTCATCAATATAGGACGCAACCGCGTCTTAGCAGCGTTGATAATCGCACTATCCAGCGAATCGAATTTCTCGTCTTTTCTTAATTGATTAATGTAATCGACCAAGACGATTGAATTGTTGACTACGATTCCGACCAAAACAATTAAACCGAGAAATACCATTACAGATAATGGAATATTGAACAGGAACAATACAGGGATGACGCCGGCTAAAGATACAGGAATCGTGAGCAGCACTAAAAACGGCATCCCAAACGACTCAAATTGCGAAGCCATCACGACATAAACGAGGAATATGGCTAGTCCAAGCGCCAACTTCAGACTAGCGAGCGAACTTTCCATCTCTTCCTTCTGCCCGCCAATCGTCCAATCGATACCGGGCGTTAAATTTAATTCGGATAGTTGAAGCGCTATATTTTCAGTCGCGCGTTTTATGTCTATTCCTTTAACATCAGCGGTAACCACCGCGCTGCGCACCGAACCTACATGTCGGATTTCAGCCGGTCCTTCCTGCACTGTTAGAACAGCGATGTCCTCAAGCGCCACCGGAATAGTCTGATTTGGATTGATAACCAGCCGTTTAAGGCGGTCATAATCGGCTTTGACAGCCGGATTAAACGATGATGATGAAAAAGTTGTATCGTTTGAGGCTGGGGTATCACTTGTTGAAAGTGTGGAGAAGCCCTCGATGTTGACGCGGATATCGATGCGTTTGTCGGCTTCGCGCAGTTTAGTTGGGATGGCGCCATGCACCATAGTCTTCACGCGCTGGGCAGTCTCGCCTGCGGACAAGCCCAGCAGCGCCAACTTATCGCGATCGAAACGAATGTTTATTTCGGGATGCCCCGGCTTAACGGTCGATTCGATATCCGCTAAATATGGCGCTTGATTTAAAATCGAAAGTATGCTCTCATTGCGTTTTTTCAATATGTTTAAATCATCATCACGGAGGATAATCTCCAATGGCTGTTTGAAAGTAAAGAGGGTCGGATGAGCGATTAAAATCTCCAGTCCGGGGATGTTTTCAGCCTTCTCGCGAACTTTTTCGACGACAGCCGCTTCGCGAGCCTCCAAATATTTGCCGGAGGCGAGCCGCACGGTAACAACCGCTGTATGCGACCCAGATTGGACATCCGAACCGGCTGCGATATCCTCTCCGGCGCGCAGCGATGTTGTTCGAATTCCGGGCTGCCTCCTTACTTCTAACTCAATCAACCGTGCGACTTCGACGGTTCGCTGCAGAGGCGTGCCTATTGGTAAGGTCAATCGAATATCGAATAAGCCCTGGCTAAAACTCGGCACTAAAATACTGCCCAAGCGTGGGGCAAACACGCCGTAAGATATCCCCATCAATCCTACCGCTAGAAACACCACGATTACAGGACGCTTCATCCAAAGCGCTAAAAGGCTGCCATAAGCCTCAGTCGATTTGTTTATAGCCCGCAGCGACCACGCGCCCATTTTCAACCGTTTTGCTGGAAGACGGTTAAATTTGGCTAATGTAATTCTTGAAATGGCAATGATTATTTCAAGCGCCCACCAGCCGATCCAGACAACGCTAACTAATAATATACCAGTAATAAATCGAATGATTGAGAACATCGCCAACGGTAGAAATATCAACCATCTTAGATGAGATTTATTGCCCAGAATAGACCGCCAGCCACGGCTGAGACGGGCGATGACCGTGCGCAAGGTGGCTTGTGGCGGAGTCAACTCGCCTACTGCCTCCTCACTACTCACTTTAACCGTCCAGCGCGCGGCTAACATCGGGACAAAAAAGAGCGCTACGATGAGCGACATCGACAGCGAAATGACAATCGTCAGCGCTAAATCACTGAAAATTTGTCCGGCAATGCCGGTTACAAACACTATCGGAAAGAACACGACCAAGGTTGTCAGAGTCGAAGATGTGACAGCGCTGCCAACGATGCGCGTTCCACGCACTGCGGCGACTTCGGGTTCTTCGCCAATCGCTCGTCGCCGGTAAATCGACTCTACGACCACAATCGCATTATCCACCATCATCCCCACGCCGAGGGCAAGCCCGCCTAAAGACATCATATTTAGAGTTATATCCCACAGGTTCATCGCGGCAAATGCGCAGACTAACGAAACAGGTATGACTAATGCCACGATAAATATATCTATCCATTTACGCAGAAATACCCACAAGACCAATATCGCCAACAAACCGCCGATGATTGCCGCAGATTGGACTTCCCCAATGGCTAATTTGATGAATTCGGATTGGTCGGCGCCGGTGATAATATGCGCCGAAGCAGGCAGCATCTCGGCTATAGGCGGTGGTCCGAAACGCCGGGAGGACGGCTGGCCTTTAGCGCCGCCTTTAGGCTGCGCCTTTGGCGGGTCTTTCTTACCGGCGGACAATCCAAAAAGCCGCTTTTGCACAGCCGTGGAGATAGTGATGGGATTGGCTTCGCTCTCACGGAAGATTTCCAATTCAACTGACGGCTTGCCCTGAGCCTGCGTGTAAATCGTCTCTTCCTTCGACGACAGTCCTACCGCCGCGATATCCGATAACCGGATGTTGTTGTCTTTGGAGAATATTATAATGCTGCCGATTTCGTCCGGCGAGATGAACTCGTTTTGCGTTCTGAGAATATATTCCGCTGAACCGTCCAGCAGCCGACCGCCAGCGATGTTGATATTCTCCGCCGCTAGGCGAGATTGGACAAGTTCCAACGGAATACGCATCAATTCCAACTTGTGGGCGTCTAACGCGACCCGCACCTCCACCTCTTCCCCACCCTTGATTTTTACCGCTGCCACGCCGGTCAATTTCTCAAGTTCGCGCTTGACGACATCCTCGCCCAAGCGCCGTAATTCGCGCTGATCGATAGAGTCAGAAATTAACGCAAGGCGCATCAGCGGGTCAAGATTGGGGTCATAGCGCAAGATGAGCGGCGGTTGGACATCATCGGGTAGATAGACCAGGTCGATTTTCTCCCGAACATCCTGCGTCGCTCTATTCATATCCGTGTCCCAATCGAATTCAAGCGTTATATCGCTAACGCCGGCGCGTGAAGACGATGTTATATTGACCAAATTGCTGACAATGCCCAGCGATTGTTCCAACGGACGCGTAACAATCTCTTCCACTTCTTCCGGCGCCGAGCCGGGAAATTCAGTGCGCACCGTCACTGAAGGATACGAAATCGGCGGCATCATATTAATCGGCAGCAGGCGCAGCGACAATATGCCAAACACGATGACCGTCAACACGACCATCGTCGCCGTCACCGGTCTTTTGATGGAGAAGTAGAACGGAGTGCGCTGAACATCAAGAGGAAGAGGCATTGGCTGGAATTTTAGATTTTGGATTTTGAATTTTGGATTTGTTAAGGTAGAAAGTAGGCAAGTGAGCAAGTGAGCAAGCGAACAAGTAGGATACTCTCTTCCTTATTACTTTTGAACTTTCTCACTTTCTTACTCAATTAATTATTTTCACTTTAGCGCTATCGCGCAGAGTTACCTGTCCGTCGATGATTATATTATCGCCTTCGCTTAAGCCATCTAACAGTTCAATGACTGCACCGGAAGCCAGTCCAGTTCGGATGGCGCATTTAAACGCCAAACTATCCCTTGTAATAAATACAAATGGCAAGCCGCTTTCATAGATGATGGCACGTTTTGGAATTATAATTGTGTTGCGGTGGGTTTCTAAGACCATTCTGAGCTCGATGTATTGACCGGGCTTAAACTTCATATCACTGTCTTTGAATTCGAAGGCAGCCTTTATTTTCCCATAAGTTGGGTCCACTACAGCTCCTAAACGAACTAACCGCGCCTCGGTTTTAGCGGACGAATCAACGGGCGAAACGACTTCAGCGGTCATTCCAATCGTCATCCGCGCCATTTCCGCTTCGGAAACCCAAGCATTAACCTGTAAGACCGAACGGTCGACGATGCGAAACAAGGCCCGTGCTTGGTCAACCCGGTCGCCGAGGTCGATGAGCCGCGCCGAGATTGTTCCACTCAGAGGCGCGGTAATGCGTGTATAAGAATACGCTAGTTCGGCTTGTTCGAGGGTAATTTGGGCATTCTTCACCGCCAATTGAACGCGCGTCAAATCCTCCTCAGATATCATTTGCTTCTGATTTAACTCTTCGGCGCGCTTGAGTTCGACGCTTTGGTGGTCAAGTTCAGCGCTGGCGCGTTTGATGGCAAGGCGCTGTTCAGCGTCCTCTAACAAGGCTAAGAGTTGACTTTCTTTGACGAAATCGCCTTCTTCAACCGGCAGTTGTGCTACACGCCCAATCGTTCGTGCATAGACATCGACTTCGCGCCGCGGGCCAATCGCTGTATTGAAGCGAAGATAAGTCGAAATATCGCCGCGCGCGACATTCTGGATTGCTACAGGCGCGGCGCTCTCTTCAGGCAAGCCTTTTTTCTTGCGCCGCCCGCCAAATTCCATCTGACAAGCGGATAATATAATTAAGCCGATTAAGATTAATAGATTCCAACGGCAATAAAGGAATGTAGAATTCAAGAAATTACTCTTAAAAAGTTGTTTGCGTATAAATATATAGACTAAATTCCATAGGCTTTGTTTCAATAAAAAGCGCATAGTAAGGGATTACTATGCGCTTTATTGAGAATTGGGAAGTTTTAAAATGCTTTTTCTTGTTCTTTCATCGACCTCTGAAAAGCGGACATAATATGTCCCGAATGCGGTATCTGCCGGCCCTCGTCGTCGTATTTAAAAAAGCCTTGTCCATTCTTAACGCCAAGATGTCCGGCACGCACCATCATACGCAATAAGGCGCAGGGCTTATATTTCACATCGCCTAGATCGCGGAATAACACCTCCAGCCAGGTCAATACAACATCCAAACCCATATGGTCGGCCATCGCGAGCGGTCCGTGCGGCAGTTCATAGCCCAGACGCATCGCAGTGTCGATGTCATGGGCCGAAGCCACGCCTTCCATCAAGACCTGAATCGCCTCGTTCACTAACGGCATCATCACGCGGGTTGTAACATAGCCCGGCGATTCATAGACCTCAATGGCTGTGCGTTCCAATTTCTCAGCCAAAAGCAATGCTTTACAAAAAGTTTCAGTAGAAGTTTTTAAGCCGCGCACTAATTCGATGACCTTGACCTTATGCACCGGCGATATGAAGTGCATACCTATCACCCGCTCCGGCTTGCTTACGGTCGAAGCCAACTCGGTAATGGATAGAGTCGATGTATTGGTGATGAAAATTGCTTCCGGCGAGCAGACTTTGTCCAACAGTTTAAACAATTCTTCTTTGTGGTCGAGCCGCTCGGGGATGGCTTCGATGATAAATTGCTGGTCGCTGATTTGGGTAAAGCCAACACTGCCCTTGATGCGGCTTAAGATGGCTTTCTTTTCGCTCTCGGTGAGCGCCCATTTTTCAATTTCGCGGCTTAACAGGTCGTCGATATCTTTAAGCGTGCGACTTAGACTATCTTCTTCGCGCTCGATGAGTAGCACTTCGACGCCTTTACGGGCTGAAAGTTGAGCAATTCCCTGCCCCATCGTGCCGCCGCCAACGATGACTAGCCGTTCGATACTGGATTCCGACCGGCCGCCGGTGCTCTCGACTAAATTTTTTAGACTATCTTCGGTCATATTTTCTTGCTCCTATTCGGTCGATTCGACCATTTCCAAGTCTGCTGTGCCAAAGAAGAAGGAAGTTTCGATACACCCGTTTTCAGTCGAATCCGAGCCGTGGACAACATTGCGTTCGATGCTGTCGGCGAAGAGCCGCCGGATAGTACCTTCTTCGGCTTTATCCGGGTCGGTCGCGCCGATGAGCGCTCTGAACCGGCTGACGGCATTTATACCTTCCAAAGCCGCCACGACTACCGGACCGGAGGTCATATATTCGACTAGGCTGTGATAGAAAGGTTTCTCTTTATGCACAGCATAGAAGCGTCCGGCGGTTCGGCGGTCTAACTGCAACATTCGCATTGCTTTGATGGCCAGCCCGGCTGCTTCGACGCGGCGCAGGATTTCACCGATGAGCCGCTTCTGAATGCCATCGGGTTTTATTATGAGAAGAGTTTTTTCCATATCTCGTTTTGTAAATCAAGTTATTATTCTAAACTGTATCTGTTACTTGAGCAATTCTCGACCGCTGTTATAACCCAGTTTGAAGGCTTTTTCATTGGCTTCTTCCGTGCCTTTAGGCGCTTTCTTCAACAGGGCTTTGACGACCGACTCAGGCTTGAAAATCTCGGTCAGCCCGACCATCGCGCCTAGTGCGACCGCGCTCGTATAGACCATTTTCTTCATTTCCTTTTTCGTCAGTTCGATTAAGGGCAACTCATAGACACGGTAATTGCGGTCAACCGTATGCACTAAGAACGGGTCGATGAGAACGATGCAATCGCTTTTTAGGTCATAGCCAAATCTGTCCCAAGAGCGCTGCGCCAGACAGAGCATAAAGTCTATAGCCGTCGTGCGTGTAAAAAGAATGCGGTTTTTATCGATGATGACATCTACTTTAGTTGGACCGCCGCGCACCTGCGCTGTATAAGTCGGGCTGTCAAGCGCATAGAGTCCTTCGTAGTTGATAGCCGCTTCAGCGAGGATGTCGCCGGCTAAAAGTATTCCCTGCCCTCCGACAGCTGCAAAGCGGGCCTCGTAATGGTCTTGCATTTATGTCTCGAAATTTATTCTGTGAATTGATATTTTAGAGTTTGGATTTTAGTTTAAATTCAGCGCTTGATAAATCCAAAATCCAAAATACTTGTCAGTGTAATGTTGCTTGGGCGCGCTGGATGAGGCGGTTGTAAGCCTCGCAGTATTCCTCGCGGCCTTCTTCCTGAAACAGAATGCCGACGGCGAATTTGCCGCGCATCTCTTCGGGCGATATCTTGGCGGCTTCCTTGACATTGATGGTTTTTGCCGCGATGTGATTTATCAACTCGATTGGGTCGGATAATTTATTTCGACGGCCAAACTGGGTATGACAATTAGATAAGGCTTCTATTATGGCAAAGCCTTTATGCTTGAGACCGCCGCGGATTAGCCGCTCGAGTTGCACGCCTGAGCCAACATGGCCACGCGCGACATAAGTCGCGCCGGCGCCAATACAAAGTTTGGCTATATCGAAGGACGGTTCGACCATCCCCCAGGGCGCAGTCGCGGCTTTGGCGCCGAGCGGCGTCGTAGGGGAATACTGCCCGCCGGTCATCCCATAGATATTGTTATTGACGATGATTTCAGTTATATCGATGTTGCGACGGCAGGAATGAATCAGGTGATTGCCGCCGATGGCCGTCGCATCGCCGTCGCCGCTGATGACAATGACCTGTTTATCAGGCCGCGCCAACTTGAATCCAGTGGCGAAAGTCAATGCTCGTCCGTGCGTCGTATGTAAAGTATTCATATTAAGATAGCCTGGCGCGCGGGAAGTGCATCCGATGCCGGAAATTACCGCGACATCGCGCGGATCCCAGCCCATCGCATCGATAGCGCGCAGCATTGCCTTCACTATGATGCCGATGCCGCAGCCCGGACACCACATATGCGGCAGATGCTCCATCCGCAGCAGGTTTTCTAGTTTTAAACTAACCGGCACGAAATATTCTCCTGCTATTTGCTTTCAAAATGTATAATGATAAAACGGGCGTTTTAAACCCGTTCCTTTGTTAGGCGTGAGTTGTAGGATGAGTTATAAGTTGAAAGTTATTCCGTTGCTTATGAATACACTTCGCATTGTCGCGCTTATTTTGCTGTATGCAGATTAGTATATCGTCTCGTTCCCGCCCGGTTGGGTGAACGAGGGCTACTTTTTGCCGCTGCATTCGACGATTTTATCGAACACTTCGCCGGGATAAATCGGCACGCCGCCGACTTTATTGACACCGACGACTTCACTATTACCTTTGGTTACGCGCTGAACCTCGTAAATTAATTGCCCCAAGTTGGCTTCCGGCACGATGATGGTCTTGCAATGTTTAGATAGTTCAAAGGCGGCTTGTTCAGGAAATGGCCACAGCGTCAAAGGGCGCAGCATTCCGACTTTGACGCCGCGCTGACGAGCGTCGTCGATAGCCACAATCGCGGCACGCGCGCTCGAACCGAAGGTTATTATGCCGATTTCTGCGTCGTCGGTCAAGTAATTCTCGAATTTCTCAATCTCGGCTATATGGTCTTCGACCTTGCGCATCGAACGAACATTTTCGCTGTGGCAGATAGATTGAGTCGTCGTCGGAAAACCGGTGCGGTCGTGATTTAAGCCGGTCATATGAAAGCGGTAGCCGCTGAAATAGGCGGCCATCGGCGGAACATCACTCTGGCTGGAGTCGTAAGGGATATACTCTTCCGGCGGCACATTCGGCCCGACACGGTCGATGATTTCCAACTCGGATGGATCCGGTATCTCGAGGCGTTCGGATAGATGTCCGATGACCTCGTCGATTAAAACGAAGACCGGCATCCTGAAGCGCTCAGCTAGATTGAAAGCGCGCACTGTTTCGGTATAGACTTCATCCAAATAAGCCGGCGCCAGGGCGATGACCGGCCGGTCGCCGTGCGTTCCCCAGCGGGTTTGCTGGATGTCGGACTGCCCTAACTGCGTCGGCAGACCGGTCGAAGGTCCGCCGCGCATTACATTTACGATGACACAAGGCGCTTCGACCATACAGGCAAAGCCGATATTCTCCTGTTTGAGCGAGAAGCCCGGGCCGCTAGTTGCGGTCATCACCTTGAGACCACACAACGAAGCCCCGATGATAGCGCCCATTGCTGCAATTTCATCTTCCATCTGGATGAACTTGCCGCCGACCTCCGGCAGACGCTTAGATATATGATGAGCAATTTCGGATGACGGCGTGATTGGATAACCGGCGAAAAACCGACAGCCGGCGGCTAAAGCCGCTTCAGCGACAACCTCGTTGCCGGGCATAAACTCGATTTGGCGGCCTAAATGCTGGCTATTAGACAACGGCTTTCTTCTCCTTGGCTTTGGCTTCTTTTTTAAGGCTATAGACTTCGATGGCGAAATCCGGACATTGATGTTCGCACAGCATACAGGCGTTGCAAGCCATAATATCCACGACTTCGACCATCGCGCCTTCCCAGCGGTCCGGCGTTACGATCATTTTAAGCGCCGCCTTAGGACAAACTTCCACGCATATTTCACAGCCTTTGCACATATGGCGATGAACGATAATGCTGATGCCTTCAGCCGAATTCGTCGCGACGACCGAATCCTGTGTGCGCTGCTCGCCCTCTTCGTGGGCAGCCGTCAGGTGAACCTTTTCTTTTAAATCGGACATTTTTATATTTTGTAATAGTCTTTCGAAATAGAATTGCTTGGCAAGCAGGGCGGGTTAAAACCACCCTCCAAGATTAATTCGGTCAGTATGCTTGGAAGGCGGGATTTATCCCGCCCTATACGCTATAAAGACCTGTCTATTTAGCCTTTTTCTTAAGCGCTGCCAACATAGTCTTACCAATATCGGCCGGGCTTTGCGCGACGGCAATTCCCGCGGCTTCGAGCGCCACAATTTTCTCTGCCGCGGTGCCTTTGCCGCCGGCGATAATCGCGCCGGCGTGCCCCATTCTCCGCCCCGGCGGCGCAGTCCGCCCGGCAATAAAGGCGGCGACCGGTTTGGTCATATTTTGGGCGATGAAGGCTGCCGCCTTTTCTTCGGCATTGCCGCCAATTTCTCCGATTAACACAACGCCCTCTGTATCCGGATCCTTCTCAAACAACGCTAAAAGGTCGATAAATGACGACCCTACAATCGGGTCGCCGCCAATGCCAATGCAGGTCGATTGCCCAAGTTCTAACTTGGTCAACTGGTTGACCGCCTCGTAAGTTAATGTTCCCGAGCGTGAGATGACGCCGATGTTGCCTTCTTTATGTATGAACGCCGGCATAATCCCGACCTTGCACTTGCCGGGCGAGATGACGCCGGGGCAATTCGGTCCAACTAATCTAGTCGGGCGCGACTTAAGATAATGATAAACCTCAATCATATCTCGCGTCGGGATACCTTCGGTGATGCAGACCACCACTTTTAAGCCGGCCTCGGTGGCTTCTAAGATAGCATCGGCGGCAAATTGCGGTGGCACAAAAATGACCGACACATCGACGCCCTGTTGTTTGACAGCATCGGCGACAGTGTTGTAAATCGGCACGCCGAGGTGGCTGGCGCCGCCCTTGCCGGGCGTTACGCCGGCGACGACCTTTGTGCCGTAAGCCAGCATCTGCTCGGTGTGAAACGTCCCTTCCCCGCCGGTGATGCCCTGCGCCACCACACGGGAGTGTTGGTTAATTAGAATGCTCATTGATCCGATTTTTATCCTTCAGTCTTGCTGAAGCGAGACTCTGCATTTGTGAATAATAATCCTCATCTAAGTTTAAAAACTTGACTTTGGATAAAATCTGTTCTTTGCTTCTGGAAAGAAAAAGTTTTGCGTAAAACTCATCTATAAATGAAATTCCAAGGAATTCGACATCCTGAAAATCCAATAGTATTTCATCACATTGGCTCCATAATTGTTCAATGAGTCCACGAATAACTTTACCATCATCTCGGGAAAATTCCGGAATATCTAAATCTTTTAATTTTATTATAATAACTGATTTCATTTTATCCCTCAATTCCATTTTCGAAATTGTCCAAACGCGGTCTGTATAGTGGGTCCACTTTTAGTTTGACCGATATAATTGTCCCAAAATAAGTAACCCCGATATCTTGTTTAATTGTTTCGGATGGTCTTATAATCAGTTTACCATTTCCTGAAATAAGTTCCATCTCGCCGTTAGCATCGAGCGCCATCCGTTTGATTACGGTCAAACCGATGCCACGTTGCGAGTCGCGAATGTTTGTTACACCATATTCAAGACATTTCTCAATAGCAGCCAAGTCGTTTTTTAGGTCTTGATATCTATTAATTAAAGATTTCCTAATGCCTATTCCACTATCAAGAACACATATACGCAAAACAGCATCTATAATATCCGCACAGAAGTAATTCCTATCGTTAGATTTGCTATGCTGTATTACATTCATCAATAAATCGTGAATTATGCTGTGTGTCGCTTTAAGCACACCACTCGGAATAGCGTAAATTGATTTAAGAAAATAAATATAGTCGTTTACAATTTTAATCTTGGATGAATACACAGGTCGTAAAGTCTGTTCTAATAAGAATGGTTCTCGCAGTTCGGTATTGAGATGCAGAGTATCAAGTCCTATTTGCTCAAATTTGGCTTGATTGTTTTCAGCACAGAGAAACCGCGGATATTTCCCGAGTCGAATTAGTTCATCTGCAAAAGCGGCGCAATAGCAGGCTGTAAAAGGCAGTATATCACTAACATCACCAAAATCGAATTCGATTACATCTGCATTATTGGCTAAGGCTTCTTCTTTTATTGATTGCAGACAATCGATGTTTGCAATATCGTTATAGGCTAATTGAAAGTGCATTTCACTCTATCACCCGCACCGCCTTCACCGCCCCATCCTCGAAATCATCCGCCACGATAAACTTCAGCGGCGATTCGCGCAGCATAT
>VGIO01000005.1 GCA_016867855.1 Calditrichota bacterium | reverse complement strand
GAAATATCAGGTGCGCGGCAGCAACAGCGCTTCGTATCACCTCTTGGGCGACCCAACGCTCTATTTAGGTCAGCCGCGGCTCAGAGGGCAGTTCGTCTCTTTAGCGCCGTATCCGATTATACCTCTGGCTGTATCAGGTTTGAGCGGCAGGATAGTTGGAACGGATGGGGCTTTTCTGCCTACCTTCCGCGGCGAATTGGAATTCATCTTGCGCGATGCCGCCGTTGCGCGCCGCTATAAAATCATTATCGATTCAGATCCGCCCAGCGAAATTACGCTGAACTATTCCATTCCAGGCGCGACCATTTATCGAGGCTTCTTGAGCGTCCGAGATGGGATATTCAACGGCAATTTCATCGCCCCGCGCGATGTAACTTTAGGCGACTCGACCGGACGCGCAGTCGGTTATTTTCACGATGCCGAAATCGACGGCGTCATCGCCCGCGATTCGATTGTATATGCTTCGCAAATGTCGGCAGGAACGGACGCGCAAGCGCCTGCGATTAAAATATATTTCGATTCGCGCAGTTACCGCCCCGGCGACCGCATCCGCGCCGAACCGCTGCTCATCGTCGATATTACCGATTCATCAGGGCTGAACTTGACCGGCGCGCTGGGACACGGCGTCAACCTGCGCGTCGACGGCGGCTCGCCGCGCAACATCACCAATCAATTCCGTTACAATCTCGACAGTCATCAATCCGGCAGCCTTGAGCAGCGCATTGGACCTTTGGAAACCGGCCTCCGGCGCATCGAAATCGAGGCTTGGGATAGTTATAACAATATGGCGGTGAAGGAGGTCGAGGTCGAAGTCGAAGCCGGCGCCGGCGGTTTACTCATCGACCGCGTGCTGAATTGGCCTAATCCCTTTCGCACGACCACTGCGTTGACATTCATCGTCAATCAGTCTGCCGATTACGAAGTGAAGATATTCACGGTCAACGGTCGTCCGATCTGGCAGCGGCGCGGTTCGGCCTCGACCGGCGGCATCGTTACCGACATCATCTGGGACGGCCGCGACTCGGCCGGCCGCCAAGCCGGCAACGGCGTTTATCTCTATAAAGTTACAGCCTGGAACTCCGACGGCGAAAAAGCCGAAGGTCTGGGGAAAATTGCGTATATTAGATAGTCCATACACAACATCAATCTTAAAACCAAAAGGTAGAAAGTGTAAGGTGTAAGTGAACAATCGGCATTGCACTCTTTTACTTACACCTTTCACCTTACACCTTGAAATCAGGTCAGAATCAATGTTCAAACGACTGATAATCATATTTATACTGCTATGCGGCATTGGAATAAATATTCGCGATGCTGAAGCCGGTGTAGCGGAAGCCACGGTCATCTTTCTGCTGATTTCGCCGGGCGCGCGCGCCGGCGGGATGGGAGAGGCTTTCGTCGCGGTCGCCGACGACGCCACGGCTACTTATTGGAATCCCGCCGGACTAGCCTATCTGCAGAAAAAGGAATTGACCTTGATGCATGTCAACTGGCTGCCGACATTTCGACTTAGCGACCTCTATTACGATTTCATCTCCTACACCAATACTGTCGAAGATTGGGGTACTTTCGGGCTGAATGTCACCTTTCTCAATTTGGGCGAGACCGAGCGCCGCGACGAAATGAATACCGACCTCGGCACCTTTCGCACCTTTGAGACAGCCTTTTGCGGTTCGTATGGCTCCAATGTGACCGATAAAATGGCGCTGGGCTTGAATGTCAAGTTCATTTACAGCCATCTTGCCGACCGCGGCGCCGGGCAGGAAAAAGGATCCGGTGTGGCGACAAATTTCGCTATCGACTTAGGCTTGCTCTATAAGACTGTGGATCCGCTACTCAACCACTCCTTAAACCTCGGCGCTAATCTGCAGAATATGGGTCCGAAGATGGCTTACATCGACCGCCTCCAAGCCGACCCGATTCCGACCAACCTCAAGTTCGGCTTCGCCTGGAACCTCGTCGAAGACGGCTACAACAAACTGACTTGGGCGTCCGATCTAAACAAACTCTTAGTGCGCAAACATCCCAACGGCGACACCGACCCGTTCTACATCGCCCTGTTCACAGCTTGGACCGATGAAGAATATTTCCAAAGTAAGCCGCCTTACATCACTAAAGAATTTCTTTATGATATTATATACAATACCGGCTTGGAATACTGGTATACGGATATGGTGGCGCTGCGGCTCGGTTACTGGAACGATGAATTGGGCAAGGTCAAACCCATAACCTACGGCGCATCTTTTAAGGTCTCGACCTATCGCTTCGATTTTAGTTATATCTCAGCCGGTAAAGGGCATCCTTTGACCGACACGATGCGGCTGTCGCTTACCATTGGGCTTTAGGCTTTGGGCTTTAGGATAGTGGGGCAGGCGGTCCCCGCCTGCAAACTTAGACTCCTTAGATTAAAGGAAAAAATAAACAAATCGCGTAAATATCTATTAACTAAAGGATTAATATTGTTGTCGCTGGCTTGGGCGCTTCCGGCTGAACTTTCAGCCACCCAGCGACAGATGATAAATCCTATTCCTCCGCGCATTCCGCAGCGAGTGGAAAGCCGGATTTCTCCGCGCCGGGATATTCCAATTCGTATCCTTGCATTGCGAGTCGAGTTTGTGCAGGATACGCTTTCGACGACTACCGGCAATGGTAGAATGGCTTACACTCGGTCCAGTTCACTTTATGAGAGTTTCGACGATACGGTCGAAATCTACTTCGATCCACCGCCGCACGACTCGCTCTTCTTCACCGACCAACTGCGGTTTCAAGATTTCTATTACTCCCGAATGTCAGGCGGCGCGCTGAATTTCAATTGGAATATCTATCCGGTCGGTTTGAATGCAGCCTATCAACTGCCGAAGCAGATGTGGCAATACAACTGGAACAGCACGGATGAGCAACTGGATAAAGGTTTAGCGGAACTATTCCGGGATGCAGTGGTGGCAGCGGACAATGACCCGGCGATTATGTGGAATAGTTACGATTTGGTGATGGTTTTTCACGCCGGCGCCGGCAAGGAGTTCGACCTTGGTTACCGAATGACGCCGCACGATATTCCTTCAGCCTGGATGGTGCAGGCTGATTTCGCTCAACAGTTGAATCTGCCCAATGGTATTCCAGTCGATGGAGGGACAAATTTTGTGAAGGGCGGTTTGATACTGCCGGAGACCGAGTCTCACGACGGCGTCCAGATTGCCACTGTGGGTGTGATGTGTATGCTGTTTGGGCATTGGCTGGGGCTGCCGGCGCTGTATGACAAGGACGACGGCAAGCCGGTGGTCGGCAAATGGAGCCTGATGGACAGAGGCTGGGGAAATTTCTACGGGGCTATTCCAGGTCCGGTGGACGCCTGGTCGGCGGCTTACGAAGGCTGGTTATTTCCGATCGATATCGCCCCCGGCGCGCATCAAATTGAATCTCGATTCAGAACGCATCCTGAAGTCCCGCTGGTCTTTGAAAACAAGGCTTGCCGCATTCCAATCAACTTGAGCGAGTATTTCCTCCTCGAAAACCGCGACCGGGATCCGGAACGGGATACAGTTTGCTATGGCTTCGACCGCAGCGGCGACACAATGCTGGTCTTTCACGAGGATTACAGCGTGACCCGCTTTGTGAATTATCACAAGCCTATACAAGCGATTACAAGCGTTGACAACCTCGACTTCGACTCGCCCGGTTCGGGTCTCTTAATTTGGCACATCGATGAGGGATTGCTTTCTCTGATGTATAATGGCAGATTTAATTCCGTCAACGAACTGCGCGGTCTGGATCTCGAAGAAGCCGATGGCGCGCAGGACATCGGACAGGAATATCCCTTCCTTACCCCAGGTTGGGGGACAGATTACGGCGTATTTGAGGATGCCTGGTATTCCGATAACTATGCTCACATCTCCGCCAACAGCGGGCGCTATGTTATGTTCGGCGATAATTCCTTCCCCAACAGCCGTGCAAATTCGGGCGCGTTCACACATATTACACTGGATAGTTTCTCAAGACGCAGGGAAGTGATGGGCTTCAGATACTCGCAGCCGGGGAAACTCTTTGCCAAAAGGCAGGTCGGCTATAATGGCGGCAGCGTCGTCGTCGGCAATTTCGACGACAACATCGATTCGAAAGAGATACTTATATTTTCACAACATTTATTTCGCATTTACGACCGGGATGGACATTTTCTTCACGAGAGCGGGCTGAACAGTCTGCGCACTTGTAAAGGGAACAATTTTGCGGCGCGGGATGTGAATGATGACGATCGCACAGACCTGATTTGGGCAAACGAAGGGAGTTTCAATGCTATTGTATCGCGAGGCGCTTGGCGCTGGGATTTTGTAAGTTTTGGATATTACGGGCTTTCTACTCCACCGCTCTTTACGCTGGGAGGCCGCCCGGAAGCAAGCGTTTTAGCGGTTACATTTTCAGCCGGGGACTCAACTTATGTGCGGCGATATAAAATGGACTTTTTCGAAAATTCGTTGACGCTACCGTCCGATGCCGGCGCTCCGTGGTCCTTGCATCGTTTTGGTTCGCAAAATTCGGACACTTTCATAATCGTAACCCGTGATTTGAAGATTTATCGTTCGACTGAAACGGGATGTGAAATTTTGGCTAATCCGCCTGATGCGGCGCCACCGATTCGCCCTTCCGACCTTTATGGTTCGGCAGTCGCCGATTTCGACGGCGATGGAATTCAAGATGTGGCTCTGAGGGCTAGTTACGCTCAATCAGGCAGCCGCGCCGACCATTATCTTTTAGTCTGGCGTGATTTGACCGACGCGTCGAACTCCTATTGCATCGCTAATCAAATCGATTATCGATTTCAGCCCAGTTTTCCGGTGGATATCGACGGCGATGGACGCTATGAGATTTACGGCACGGTGCCGCCGCCTGTCAATCAGAGGTTCGACGGACGGATGGCACAAATTATGGTTATGAACATCGAAGGCACATTGATGGAAGGATATCCTCAGCCGATTTTCGGGACTTCCGAACTACCCCGTGTCTATCCTTATCCGCAAGTATTTATAAATTTGAGTCCGACAAGTCATCTAATTATTTCCAAGAATATACTCTGTCAAGCGGATCCGCATCAGCCTTTGAGACAGGGGACGCCCAAATACACTCTTGAAATCCGAAAATCAGACGGCTCGCCGGCGCGCGGATTTCCACTCTGCATCGATGAATATACTCAAATCCTGACAGCCGAACTCGATACTATTCCGGGATATGATATTTTAATCGCCGACAGTGAAAAGGTTACAGCCTATAATCTCCCGCCGACTTATATGCAGAATCAGACTTTATGGTGGCAGATATATCGCGACAACGACCGTTCTAATGCCGTTTGGGAGCCAGCCCGGCTCTTTACCCCGTCGGCTGGCGCGCCGCTGATGCCCGGCGAATTATGCTACAATTGGCCTAATCCTGCCACCGAATCGACCGCCATTCGCTATTTCTTGAACGAATCAGCCCAAATTACGGTAACTATCTATGACATTGCCGGCGATAAGGTGACGACTTTGCACGCGCAAGGACAAGCCGGTCTGCCCAATGAAATTGAGTGGAATTTGAAGGACATTGCCCGTGGGGGATATTATGCAGTCGTGGCAGCCAAATCCGCCAGCCGGACGGAGAAGAAGGTCGTGAAAATAGCGGTTGTGAAATGACAATGCTGATGCTGAGGGTATGGTGATGCTGATGGTGATGACGATGAAGGGCAAGGCGGACGCCCTCGTCCGCCGATGGTTGGGTAAGTATTCATTGCAGATATTGGTTTTATTCTGGATTCCCATTTTCACGGGAATGACGCTGACGCGTCTGGCTTTCGCCCAGTTTGAGCAATTCAACCACCCGGAACTCAAATGGCAGACGATTGAGACAGAACATTATTCGGTGCATTTTCACGAGGGCGCGGAGCGCACGGCGCGGATTTTAGCCGGCATAGCGGAGGAGATTTATCGACCGATTACAGAACTGTATGATTATAAACCTGACGGCAAAGTGCATTGGATTGTGCGCGATCACGATGACTACTCAAACGGCGGGACTTATTACTACGACAATAAGATCGTCGTTTGGGCGACGCCGCTCGATTTCGAATTGCGGGGGACGCATCACTGGCTCTATGATGTCGTAACGCACGAATTTACGCATCTTGTTCAGTTAGGCGCGTCGCGCAAAGGTCCCCGCTGGCTGCCGGGAGTCTATTTCCAATTCATCGGCTACGAGGATGAGCGCCGTCCGGATGTCCTATATGGTTATCCCAACCGCATCGGATCCTGGCCGGTGACCGGCACGGTCGTCCCGATGTGGTTCGCCGAAGGAACAGCGCAGTTCCAAACCCGCGGCCTCGGTCACGACTGGTGGGACACCCACCGCGATATGATGATACGCGTGCGGGCGCTGGACGGCAGTCTGTTGACGCTCAACCAGATGGAAGTCTTCGGCAAGAACACGCTCGGCTCAGAACTGGTTTATTGCCAGGGTTATGCCCTGACGCGCTATATCGCCGATAAATATGGCGACGACAAACTAAACGCCCTATCCGCTGCATTGCGCGGCGCATTTACTTGGGATTTCGACCGCGCTTGCCGGAAAGCGCTGGGCATCAGCGAACGGCAGTTATACGAAAATTGGCGGCGCGATATTGCGGCAGATTACCTTCAGCGCACAGAACAAATCCGAGCCAATACGGTTACCGGCAAAGTCATCCGCGACGAAGGCTTCGCTAATCTGTCGCCGGTCTTCTCACCGGATGGCAAACGGATTGCCTTCCTCTCGAACAAGGGCAAGGACTATCTTTCGCTGTCCAAAGTTGTAATATATGATGTAGAGGAGGATTCGCTTTACGATACGAAATGCCCGGCGCGCAGCCCGGTGAATTGGTCGCCGGACGGAAAGTATTTCGTCTATGCGCGGCAAAAAGGACCCAACCGTCAGGGTTCGCATTTCGAAGATTTGTATTTATGGGATATAGATAGTGAGAAGGAAATCCGGCTCACTAAGGACGCCCGGTTGACAGCGCCGGCGTTTTCTCCCGATGGACGCAAGTTAGTCGCAGTGCATAATCGCGACGGCAATCAGAATTTAGTCCTCGTCGAACTGCCCAAAGAATATCCCCCCTTAATCCCCCCCGCGAGCGGAGGGGGAAAAAAGGACTTAACTAAGCAGACCGTTTGGAGACCGCTGACGCAATTCGGCGATGGCCGGCAAATCTTTCGCCCGCAATTTTCGCCGGATGGACGGGCTATTGCGTGCGCAACTTCCGATTTATCTGGCCGGGATATTTATCGCTATGATTTGCTGAGCCAGAAATGGCTGCCGCTGCTGGCGACCGAGTCCGACGAGCGCGACGCCGTCTTCTCGCCCGACAGCCGCTGGATGTATTATGCGAGCGACCGCAGCGGGATTTACAACCTCTACCGCGTGTTTCTCGACGGAGGCGAGCCGGAAGCGCTCACTAATGTCCTCGGCGGCGCCTTCCACCCGTCTCTATCTTCGGATGGCAAAATGGCTTACGCTGAGTTCACTAACAAAGGTTATGAAGTCCGGCTGTTGAGCGAAATCAGGCGTGTGGAAACTGCCAAATTGGAATATCCTAATACTTTCGCGCAGGAAAGAGTCGCGCTGAATACGCCGCCTTCGCTGTCTAATCCGACGGGCAGTTATGCCAATCCCTTCGGCAAATTAGCGTTTCTGCCGCGGGTGGCTTGGGATTACGGCGGCTTCAAGCCCGGCTTCTACGCCTATACGAACGATTTTCTAGAGAAATTATCCCTATTCGGCGGAGCGCAAATCAACCGAGCGGGCGACCGGGATTTATATCTATCGGCTGAATATAAAGTCTTGCGTCCGACAATATTCTTGGAAGCCTATAACATCACACGCCACAAGCGCGAACAGTTCGATGACCCGTTAGTGATAGTCGGAGAGCGTATAGTGAATGACGTTGCTGTGCCTATTTTCGGGAAGTATTCCGTCGATTACACTTTCAATTTAGGCGAAATCGACATTGGCGGGCGGATGCCGTTGAGCGACGCCATCAACGCCTCAGCCATATTCCGCTATTCCAACTATAAATCCGATATGCGCTTCGAGGATAACAGCACTTTCTCATACACATATATGCGTGGGCGGGCGTATATCCTGCGGCTGGACAGCGAGCAGCGCGCGCGGTCGGTGGGGATGGACATTCACCCGCAGGGCGGCTGGCGCGGCTGGGTTGAACTGGCGCGCGAAAACAACCGCTTCATCGACGGCTTCGAAATCGACGCCGATAAATATACCCTGCTGGAAGTCTATAAGCCTTATAATTACTTTCGTCTCGAAACCGATTTAGACTATTATTATAAATTTTATAAAGACTTAGTTCTCAATCCGCGGCTAATGGCGGGAGGTTTATCGGCAGCAGTGGATCCATTCTTCGACCTCTATGCCGGCGGTTTGCAGGGCTTGCGCGGCTACAGTTTCTACAGCCTCGGCGGGACGCGCAAATTGGTTGGCAGGCTGGCGTTGCGCTTCCCGCTGGCGACCGGCATCGATAAGCGCTGGGGGCCGTTCTATCTCGACCGCATCCACAGCGCGTTGTTCGTCGAAGGCGGCGATGCCTGGCGGGGAGGTTTCGACAGGCTGACCCTAAAAAGAGATGCCGGAACCGAACTGCGCGTCAATCTGTTCAGTTGGTATGGCTTCCCAACTGATTTATCTATTGCAGCCGTGTATAGTTTGGACCGTTTTTCAGTTGTCGAGGATGCGATTCGACAGAATTACGGCCGCGAATGGCGCTGGTATCTGACGCTGTTGTTCGATTATTTTTAGATCTGGTAGGGTAGGCATTCCTGCCTGGGCTTTAGGCTTTGGGCTTTAGGAAGGCTGTTAATCCTCTGTGGTTGACAGCGAAACTAGAGGAATTACATTGTTTTGCCATTGTCTGCGGCGAGTCGACGGCGGGCAATAGGCTGTCACCGCAGAGGGTTGACAGCCGACAATGCAAGGCCAGACGACCCATCTCGTCTGCCGGATATGAATTTTAATCAATAATAACACATAAAATTCACGACGAATTATTGAATAAAAGGAAACCTTATGAACCGAACTATTTTAACCATACTATGTCTGTTATGGAGCAGCGTTGCACTCGCAGCTGACTTGCGGCTGTCAGAGGCGTTATTCCAGCCCGATGCTACTAAACTATTTCTGACTTCCAGTGGTTTGACGCCCTCCGGCAAGCCTGATATTAGCGCGGTTGAGCCGGTCAAGTCTGCGAAATCAAGCGCTGAAAATACAGCCGGGTCGGAGCTCAATCCCGGCAAAGCGCTAATCCTGTCGGCGATATGGCCTGGCGCTGGTGAATATTATGCCGGCTATAAATGGCGCGCCGCAGCCTTCACCCTGCTCGAACTGGCGGCTTGGACCGGCGTTATTTATTTCTATAACCAAGGAATGGGCAAAGATAAGGAGTTTAAAGCCTATGCCGACGCCCATTTTGACCCGGATGTCTATCGCCAGAAGGAATACGATATCGCCCGTACTTATAATGTCGGGCGAGGCGACACGACGGTCTTCACCGGCTCGCTGGCGGATTGGACAGCGTTGAATTGGGAGACCAAACTCCGCTTCCTGCCTAATGAAGGCTTCACGCACGACCTGCCGACCGACGAACAACGTGCGGCTTCTAAAAGCGACGACCAGCAGTATTACGAAATGATCGGCAAATATATCAAGCAATTTGGTTTCGGTTGGGACGATGTCTTCCAGATGGTCGGCGGCATCATAACAGGCTACTTGGGCGACGATCCCAATACGCCGCAATACGATAACAAACCCGAATTCGGCGGCTTCGCCCAACGGTCGCTGCACTATATGGATATGCGTTACGCTTCCAATCAACGGTTGGAATATTCGTCCATCTCTATTCAGGTGGCGATGTTGAACCATGTGATGTCGGCGCTGCACGCCAGTTTCACCGTCCGCGCCCTTAAACGCAAGGCGAAGGCCGAAGTTGGCTTCCACAAAATCGAACATAACGGCCGACCGCTGGCTGTCGGCGGATTGAACTTCCGATGGTGATAACGGGACGCATAATTTGGCAGACAGGTCTGGCGGGATTATTCGGACTCTATGGATTTTTATTTAGTCCGGCGGCTGGATTAAGCTTTGATTCTTCACAGGTTAAAACTCAATCGGCGCATATCGATTTAATCCGGCCGGCAGTCTCGCTTGATTTTCAAGGTCCGGCTGGCGATTATGTTATAACATCGTCGAATTCTTTCTATCTTGCGCAACCGGATGCTGCGGATAAAATCCGCTCGCAGCGTCAGGGACGTGCGTTCATTCAATCGCTGCTCATTCCGGGTTTAGGGCAATGGCTGGATGGACGCAAGACCAAAGCCTACTTATTTTTCACCGCCGAAGCGGTTCTGTTAGGCGGAATCATTGGCAGCCGGCTCTATGCCGGATGGTTGGTGGACGACTACCGCCAGTTCGCCCGACAGCACGCCGGCGTATCAGCCGAGCGCGACCACCAGTTCTATGTTGACATCGGTAACTGGATGAATCAGCAGGCATTCAACGAACAGCGGCTGCGCGACCGCCAGTTCGACAGGTTGTATGACTCATCCGAGGATGCCTGGCAGTGGGATACGGACGCCAACCGCAGCCATTTTAAGTCTATTCGTTTGTATTCCGACCGCTTAAACAATCAAGCGCTTATGTTTGTCGGCGGATTGCTGTTAAATCACTTTTTATCCGCCATCGACGCCGCCAGCGGCGGCAAGGAAGGTTCGAATAAACTTTCGGTTGCGCCGTCGCAAATAGGTTGCACGCCAGCGCTTAAAATTAATTGGGGATTTGGCAAGTAGGGAGTTTTATTCCCCGGCTTCAAGAAGCCGGACTACATTAGCGTTACATTAACACCGTCGACCACAGCGGATTGACGGCGCTAAGACAGCGGGCTAAGATGCCCGCTCAACTTAAAAAAAGGAGGTTCAATGCTCACTTGCAAACGTGTGCTGATTGCGACTATCTGCGGGGTCGTATTCGGCTTTGTCTGCTTGGGGATGGCATCGTCGGGAAATGACTCTGAGGCGATGACCGTCGGCGTGAAAATTAACATACTTTTAAGCCGCGTGCTGCTCGGTTTCACCATTGGAATCAGCGCGCTGCGGCTCAAATGGTGGCTGCACGGCTTAGTTATCGGTTTTATCGCATCGCTGCCGATGGCGGTGGCGATATGGGGCTCGCCTTCATCGACGCCGGAGATTAGTCCGACAACGATAGCCATCTATACTGTCATAATGGGTTTAATCTATGGCATGCTGACCGAACTTATTACCACAGTGTTGTTCAAAGCCAAGCCGGCGTGGCAAGCCTAAGATGATGTGCGCTCGGCAGCGCGTTACTGCAACGACTGTGTTAGGGGGCGGGATAAATCCCGCCCCCCAAGATGCTACGACGCCGGCGTGGCTTTACGATTCCGCTCGCGGCGCGAGCATCCTTTTTCTTTAAAAATATCGACTTTGTCATTTACCGAAGCGAAATTACTATATCCCTCTTGACAATCAGATTATTATTTATTACAATTAACACTCATACTGGGGGGTTAAATCGGAAATTCAACGAGTTGGGAGCGGAATATGCGATACACACGCTATCTATTGTTGGTCGGATTGCTGGCGTTAGTTAACGGTTTAGCAGGTTGCGCCCAGCCGCCGGACGACGCCATCGCCAAAGCCGAAGAAGCATTGAAACATGCGGTCGAAGCCGGCGCCGACGAAGCCTCGCCGCGCATTATGGGCAAGGCACGGACGTCTCTCTCAGAAGCAAAATCCCTAACCGACCAGGGGCATTACGCCGAAGCGCGTAAAAAGGCTGAAAATGCTGAACTACAGTTCAATCAAGCCCGAAAAAACGCTGAAAAAACAGGCGGCAAGCGAATTACACGTCCAGGCGCAGGCGGAGGCGGAGAATAGCCGCAGCGGCTTGAGCCCTTGAAATGACGACGGGAAGGTCATAAGACCTTCCCGTTTAGTTTTTAGAATATCAGATGGACATTATGGACGATATATGCATTATGGATAATTTTAATGGGAGCAGAATATAGTCACTATTTAGGGCGAACACAAGGTTCGCCTGAACGGGCGATGCTTGTCATCGCCACAAATTGTATATTCAAGAGCAACTCTTTTCTACACCCATTAATCAGACAAAAATTATTTTTCAGATTTTTTCGCTCTGGCGATGATGGACTCGGCTATTAGCAGTCCGATAAAAGCCGCGGCGATGGTTTTCCATAGCTCATATCCATAGCGTGCGGCGGCGAGCGCTTTTGATAGGTTTTGCGGACTTTCCGGCAATATCCCGGCGCTTCCCAGACGCTTGGCTAACGCCGTAATATCGCTGCGAGTTGAGCGCAGCCTATGCGGGGGGAGATTGGCGGCATAACGCGCTAGGATTTTATCGTCAATCCGTAGATTGTATATTCCCGGCGTCTCTACTTCTTTGACCTCGAAGCGCATTCCTGACGGCGTCGATTGCGGTGGCAAAATCCAACGTTCACCCTCGGGACCTTCCAAAACGGCTTCATGTGCGCGGTCAAGCGGTAGTATAAGGATATATTCCGCGCCGGTCTGCCAATTTTGACCGGGACTATACTCACGGGCAGCGGCATAAGCCAGACTGCGAAACAGCAGCGGTGCGAAAATCCCGCTGAATATAAAATCGCCGGCTTGCGGCGACAACGGCGCGGCGAACATTAAAGCCTTGCCGGAACCAACCTGCCGCTCGATGAGAAATGAATTGCCATCCGCCATAGGGATGACGACCTCGTCATTCGGTCCGGCGGCTAATTTGACCGCCAGTCGGGTATTGGGCGGAGTTGGCGCGGCGCCCGGTTCGAACATTCCGTAAAATATCGGATGCGTCAATTCGATTTTGCCCCAACCGACGCCGCCGGTGGCGAGCATACCGGTTGCCGGGCTGAAACCCAGCCGGCGCCACAAGCCCCGGCCAAGCGCTGCTAGGTCGCTCTCCAGCGAGGGAAACAACACTAATCCGCCGCCGCGCTCGACGAACTCCGCCAACCGCTCGACAGCGCCTTCCGAGACGCGAGCCACTCCCGCAAGCAGCACAACATCAAATTCGGCTAAAGACTTAGTTTCCCACTTCGCGGCTTCGGTCGATTCGAGGCGAACGAAATCCGCTGTTCCCGCGGTGAGAGCAGCGCGGACAATCGACTGTGTCAGACTATCCGTTGTAACCGCTAGAACATTAAGTTTCTCTGGCACGAAAAGAGTGAAGTAGCGCCGATTGTCAACGGGGAAAGCGTCTGCGTCGTCTATGCGCAGCGAGCCAGCCAGTAATCCGCTCGTATTCGATGTTATCGTTAAGATTTGACTTGCCCGGCCTTTAGCGGGAACATCGAGCGAGGCTTGTGCAATCCGTTCGCCCGCAAGATAGACGCTGAGGAGTGTTTTTTCGACTGATTTGGCATCGTTATTCGTCAGCCGGGCTTCAAGTTCGACCGGTTGACCTTGGCGCAATATCGTGCTGCGTAAAACGACTGAATCCACAGCCAAATTTTGCAATTGTTCCGGGCCTGTCGGTAGTAAAAAGACTCTTGTTCCTTTGATTGGTTGCCATTGGAAAGTATCCCAATAACTGTCATAAAAGCCGCTGATGATAATTATCTCACGGTTGGTGCGCGGTGATTTGGCGAGCAGCGTGTCGGCGGTAAGCGCAGCTTGGGCGGTCTTGGGCGGGATACAGCGAGGAACAAGCGAAGCGAGGCTCTCTTTGACGATGGCATCCTGCCCGGTGGAAGCCGATTCAAATTTGGCAGGCTGTGAAAGCGGAACGAGGGTGAAATTATCGCCCAATTCCATCGTCTCGAAAAGGGCTGCCGCGTTTTCAGCGCATAGACGGCTTAATGCACCATCGCGGGTTTGAACTGCGCTTGCTATCGCATCGTCGATGAGGACGGCCATCTCCACTGACGCGGCTGCACCGGCGCCAGCGCTCTGCAGCGCGGGCCGGGCGAATACCAATACAATCGCGGCTGTTGCCAAAGTTCTTGTTATCAAGAGGATAATCTGCCTGAGTTGCAGCCGCCGAGATTGGCGTTTCTGCAACCGTTGCAGAAATTCAAGACTGGAGAATTGGACGACCGGCAGTCGGAAACGGCTCAAAAAATGCAACGCCAGCGGGATAACCGCCGCTGCCAGCGCCGGCAGAAAGATAGTCTGCAGAAAGGTCAATTTCGGCGCAGGGTGGTCAGCAGGAAATAGACGCCGAGCAGAATGAGGGCAAGCGGCCAGAACGGTAGGTCGAACGGTATCCAGCCCTGTTCCTTGCCGAACCAGATTAGACCTGCCAACAGAAATACCATACCCCAGAAAAGCCTGCCGTTGCTGAATGAACAACGCGTGGCTTTATACTCTAACCGGTCGCCGATGCGCCCGGCAACCTCTTCGATACGGGCGCCGATTAATTCGAGCCGCCGCTCAAGTTGAGCGAGACGTTCTTCGTCGAGCATTTTTATTTCAGATTTCTTTTAATTACTATGTGTATTGGAAAGATAGGTTAGTTGCGCCGGGTTATTATATTGCCCCCTGCGCATGCAGGGGAAAGCATCTCGTCTGGATAAACGGGGACGAGATCCTTCACTTCGTTCAGGATGAAATATATAAGAAACGCAAAGAATAATGTCGCTATGTATAAGTATATGTCTGTTAGAAAGAACAACTTCAATTCCCTATATATCCATTATCTGCGCCACCGCTCTGGCGGCGATGCCTTCGCCGGCGCCGATGAATCCCAAACCCTCGCTGGTCGTGGCTTTGACCGACACATCCATCACATCCAACTTCAGTTCGCGGGCGATATTGCGCCGCATCTGATAGACATAGTCGGCGATGCGCGGGGCTTCCAGCACTAAGGTCGCATCGACATTCACCGGCCGCCAGCCGCTGCCTTCTAATATTACGCCGACTTGCTGCAATAGTTTCAAAGAAGAGATATTCTTATATATTAAACTGTCGTCGGGGAAGTGCGCCCCGATGTCGCCGAGCGCGGCTGCGCCGAGCAGGGCGTCGCAGATGGCGTGTAGCAGCACATCGGCGTCGCTGTGTCCCTCCAAACCCTTCGACCAAGCGATATTGACGCCCCCCAAGATTAACGCCCGGCCGGCTACTAATCGATGCACATCGTAGCCCTCACCGATGCGGATACGACTTGCCATAAATGAAAATTGAAAGTTGTAAGTTTAATAATACTAAAGACTAATACAATGTCAATGTCAATGATAGTTAAAATATCTTCATATATCCGAGATCATTATTGATATTTACATTGTCATTGTCATTCTAAATTCTTTAACTTGTTTCGCCAGCGCCGATAACTGCGGTTGGTAGAAATTCATATCGCCTGGATATGTGAGTTTGACATTCGGCGCGTCGCTGAAAACCGGATAAGCCGCCACATTGGAAACCTGGCGCATCAAAGATACTTCGTCGGTAGATGTAATATTTGCGTCGCGCGCCCGCTGTAAAGCCTTCTCCAGCAAATCCCGCTTAAAACCTTGCGGCGTTTGGGCTGCGATAAGAGTATCGCGCGCCGGACCGGCTTGGCAGAGACCATTCAAGTTTTGATGCATTGTATCGCCGGTGAAAGCCGCTAAAGTAACGGCTGGATAGAAGGCTAATTCGGCGATGACTTTCTTAATCGACCGGCTGTCGATAAATACCCGCGCGCCGTCGTGTATAAGAGCGTAATCGATCGCGGGCGGCAGGTTTTTAACGCCATTTTCGACCGAATCCTGCCTTCGAACGCCGCCCGGAACAACCGCGTGAATTTTATCTAATCCTAAATCTTTAGATTCAGAAGCGATTACAGATTCAGATCCAGACGGCGCGACTAAGACGACCGCATCGACCTCCGCGCATTGTTGAAATGGAAACGCAGCCAGTAATATCAGTGGAATATCTTCCACCCGCACTAAACATTTAGGGACATCCGCCGCCAGCCGCTCGCCGCGCCCGGCGCCCACAATCACCGCGCCGCAGGTCATCGACTCAACTCCCGCTTGATTTCTTCTAATCCACTTGGAATCTCAAACGCTCGCCGAACTTCTTCGATTGTTTTATCCTTGATAATGACGATGCTGCCCAGAGGCACACCCCAGCGGCGCCAGTCTCGGTGGTCGGCTGAAGTTATCGGGAAATTTGGAGTATAATCTATAAAAAACTCATCGACTCGACCCGGTGAGGCTTTAGTGAGCCCTCTCAAGCGTCCCGGAATTTGCGCAGCAAGGGTGATAATATGCTTATCATACTGCTCCAAACAATAACTGCACTCCGGGTCGAAAAACCACAGCGCGGTGCTTTGGTTAGGATTATTTAAAATAATTCCGGCGGTGTTCACAAATTTGCTGCCTGTTTGTAATGCCGCGCCGGGGATGATGAGCGCCCATCGATTAACTATGATGAACAACGCCAAAATCGAACCGAATGCGACGAGGCTCCGGTTAAGTCTTCTTAGCGGATTAGAAGTATCTTTTAAGGAAAAAATTCCCAGGACGCTGAAAAGGATATTTTCGACTAGCGAGAAAACCGGCGGCCGGCGCCAGAGCATCCCGAAGCAGCCGCATTCCTCGGCTGCGCCGGACAAAGCGCCCTTCAATGTTATAAGACTAAAGAAAAATAATAGTCCGATTGCGGTAAAGGCTGCAAACCTACGTCTTCGAGCCATAAGCAGCGCCGCGCCTAATCCAAGTTCCAATCCAACGACCAGCCCGGCGACGCAGTGAGCCAAATAATGCAACGCCGCCGTCTCGTTCAGTCCGAAACTCCACATTATTGCTTCAATTTGCCGTCCGAACCGAACGAGGTCGAAGCCTTTACCACCGGCGGCGAAAAGGAAAACTAAGGCTAACAGATAGCGGCAGATTAGGAATAGAAGGCTCAACTAAGAATCATCATTGGAACAGATAGCGAGCCACATATCACGCTGCATCTTTGAGTTGCGCATCGCCTTCCCGCAGCCGCTTCACGCACCATTCTTCCCACGGGCGGTTCTTGTCGATGCCCATCAGGAACTCTTTAGTGTAGATAATATCACGGGTGTAGCCTACTTGCGTCCAATCCTGTAAATCCATCCTGATAGCATCCAGCGGGCAGGCTTCGACGCACATCCCGCAGAAGCAGCAGCGCAGAATGTCGATATCGAATCGCTCGGGAAACTTTTCGACCGCCGGGTCAGGCGATTCACCGGGCGTTATGGAGATACAGTCAGATGGGCAGACAGTCTCGCACAGCATACAAGCCGTGCAGCGCATCGCGCCATTCTGCTTGAGCGTCAGCCTATGCCGGCCGCGCCAGCGCGGATGCACCGGACGACGCTCCTCTGGATATTGGTAGGTTGCCGCGGCGCGTTCTTTAGGCTGAAAGCCCAGCGCTTTGGCGCAATGCCGCCCCATATTCACCCAAAAGTGGCGGTTAGTTATCCAAAGCCCGCGAATGACCTCGATCCAGTAGATTTGTTCCTTGACGCCGATGGGGATGTCAAGGGTGGTGATGGTTTTTTGCATATACGTAAAGTAGATTATCTATGAGAGCAAAAAATTCAGGACTTAGGTTTTATTCCAGTTGAGTCCAATTATAATCCCTTCCTTCTGCGCTATCCAGATGATAGGCGTCCAATTATCCTCCTCCCATTGCTTCACGCCGCAAGGGATGGGTTCGATGCGTGAGTCGGTCAGCCCGGCGGTCTCCCATAGTAGTGCGACATCCGGGTATTGGTAGCCGGTATCGAATTTAGGCGCAACGACCACCAAATCAATATCGCTCAACTGATGAGCCTTGCCGGTTACTTGCGAACCGAACAGTACCCCAAAAGCCGGTTCCACGCCTTCATCCTGCAAGGCTTTAAGGTAATTCTTTACGCTTTGAATAATTGAGTCTTCAGCCATTTGATAAATTCTATTGATTTACTCGTTATATCCTCAGCGTCAATTTGGTCGGGTTCTATCGGTTTTGCGTCGGTATATCTGCCACTAATGTTGAATTTGTTCAAACGACCCAAGAATCGTCTTTGTTGTTTGAGATTGGGATTTTGCTCAAATCTACCAAATTAATGAGGTCTTGTGTCTTGGGCGGCACATCCTCCGTTGCTTTGCAAACAGCAGCCTTCAAGGCTAATTCGACAGCCAGATGCGTATGAAAAAGCGCCTGTCTTGTGTGTCGCCAGTGGCGCGCGAACTCGACGAATTCCATCTCTTCTTCAGCGCTGTGCCACCAATGCTCGACCTGTTTGACGACATCCATCGTCATTTTTCAATCTTCACGACCGTGGTCTTTACCGGCTGCTGCCTGGCGTCCTGAATGAGTTTAAAAACGAACAGCACAGTCGCCAGTGCTATAATACCGAGACCGATGATGTGCCATCGGATGTGGTGCCTGGTGAATTGTATCATTTGAATATCCTATCTTTAATCCGCTGCCGACTCGCCGTAGTCGGCAGCCCAATGTTCAGAGTTCAGAGCATTAGCCTGAATAATTGCACGCTAAAGCTGTGAACTCAAACTCTTAAGTTCTCAAATCTTACTGCAAGAGCCAATACCGGCTTGGGCTGCAGAAGATGGAGATCCGCACGTCTCATAAAGGTTTTTGCCGTGGATGAGGACAAAGTAGGTGTAACGAGCCAATTATTTTTCTCTTAAATCTTTGAATTTATTGTCGATATATGGACACAATTCGATACCGGTCTGTTCAAATACAGAGAGCAGTTCTTTGAATGTTCCTTTCCCGCCAAGCATATCCCAAAATTCATCCTCAACCTTAACCTCGTTATCAAGATCGAACATTCCTTGCAATGTCCATCTGGCATAAGGTTTTGGTGCTTCAGGATTATAAGGAAATGCCACAAAGGCTTTTATATCAAGATTTTCTCTCGTGCTATAGCGAAGTGATTTCCAAAGCAATAATTTCTCTTTAGTCTTTTCAAATACATCAATATTTGGCTTTACTGTCTTTAACTCTATGAAGTATTCTGTATTCGATTTTTTAAGATATAAGTCCACTATCGATTTTCGTTTATCCGTTGTTTCACCGGTAAAGGATGCCTGTCTAATTAACAAGTTCTCATTTTGGATATTTGCCTTTTGTTTGACCGACCTTAATCCTGCAATCAACTTATTTGAGGCAATTTTTGCAGCATCGGTAAAGTATCCCTCAAGTTTATAATGCGATTGTGCGCAATCGAAATGCGGTTCTGCCACAATTTTGGCTGTCTGCTCAAAGATTGAAGTTCCGAGAGTTGTGTTTATTGACTGAACGAATGAATAAATCGCCATTCTGTCATATCCTAACAATCTGACATGGAATGGCATCGAAACAGTTTCTCGAGAGTATTTGTTCAGTTTTTCGAGAATTTTCGTTTTTAATAATTGATGAATCTGAAAATTCTGGTTATTCGATAGTGACATTTTTATTCCTTTATAAAATGGAAAATTGATTCAAAATACTTATTCTCATCCCTTTCCGTGCGCATTAAAACCGGTCGGTGAAAGGTCTGAATTAATTCGTAACCGCATTCTCGGCCAATTCGCTCATAGAAACCATATCTATCGTTCGCTACGATAAATATATTCGCATTCGCTTTTAAGTATTTATTCATATTGCGAAATACAGCAATAATGTTTTGAACATATTGCTCTTTTGCGCCATTGGAAACACCTCGAATCGCAGGGCCAATTTCTTTATCGTCGAAACGCTCAAAACTGAAAAGTTCGTAGGCGTATCTGTGCTGCTCGTGATAGTCGATTATTCCTACATAAGGAGGCGATGTAAAAATACCATCTATGTGATTTTCTCGATTTAAATCAATCGTTCTTGAGTCGCCTTGTAGTATTTCTATTGTTGTATTTTTGCGTATGTTAGAGTACTCTTTGATTCGTTTTAGAGTGTCCACACTATATCTAACTATATATTTTAAGGCTTCTTGAATAGGCTGGCAATATCTATGATGTTTGATGCAATAATATTGTTCCCTCACCGGCGCTTTAGGGCGCGCCAAATCATAATGCGTAATCAACCGAACCGACCTGGCGGCTCTTGATAATATTATTCGTAAAACATCATTATAACAATATGACGGTATCAGATTTTTATAATAGAGCAATTCCTGTAATGTCCTAACTCCAAACCAATCATTCAGATAGACGCTTTCAGTTTTAATCGGCTCGAAGTTCTTAGCGAAAATCGAACCGTTGCCATTATTTGAGTAATAAGTTTGACTGAATAAGACCATTTTATTCAATGCGTCTTTAATTTCATATTCGACTTCCGGCAGGTTATACTTTTGCGTCTTTACTTTTTGGATAAGCACATTGAAAGGAGAAAGTTCGATTCCAATAGAATTCATTCCCAAAACATTCGCTTCGACTAATGTCGTTCCAGAGCCGGCAAAAGGGTCAAGTATTGTATCACCTGCCTTAAAATATGTCTTTAGAAAGACCTCAACCAACTGTGGTATAAACTTGCCCAAATATGGATGCAGTCTATGCACATGCTTCGTCCGCTCGCTTTCCCGGCAGGCGAGGAAGGTCAGGTCGTCGCCGAGCAGCCGGAGATTCTTATCGGTATCGGCGGTGCGTTCGATTATATCGGTGTCGATGCCAAACTTGAGCGCGACGCGTTTGTTGGTTTCAAGCACTTGTATCGATTTTTACTCGTTCAATTAGGCTTCAGTTGTGATCCGACGCGGATGATGATAAAAAAGACATTCTATACTCGATCACTTATCATATTTCTGCTTTTTAAATTTCTTCAGCAGATCGAATCCTGTGTTCAGCCCGGCGCGGATTTCGGTGTCGGCTAGGCCGGTAAAGTCGCTGCGGTAGCGCAAAGCCGCGTCGAAGGAAGTCATTCGGCTGATGTAAAAACGCACGCCGCCCATTAGATACCAGACCGTCTTGGCGGTCATCTCTCTGAGGCGCGAATCGAATTCGATTTTGGGTTTGCCGCCGAATTCGACGATGGAATGAGTGTTCCGGTTGACTTGCCGCTCAAAGCCGGCGAAGACCGACACCAGGCTCTTTTTCATATCGCCGGGCGGCGTCGGGGTTTGATAGCCGGAATAGTTCAGGTCGCGGGTGCGGATTTCGTCGAAATCGATGCCGCCGTGAACTTCAATAGTCGGGCTGAAATCCTTCGATACGACGATGTAGAGACTGGTCAGATGGGTTTTAAAATCGATGTTGTAGATACCGGTATTTTCATGCCTAGCCGGGCCGGATAGGCGTCACTGCTTATATCGACGCTCGACCAGCGGTTGCTGCGCAGCGCCATCGAACAGTCGAAGCCGCGTCCGGCGCTGTTGCGGTCGAGGAGCCTGAACTTCAGCGCGGTCGTTCCGATTGGTTCGGAAAAACTGAATATATTGGAAAGGATATGCGTCGTGCTGAACTCAAACTCGGCGATGCCGCCCAGTCCGACCGAAAACAATCCCAGCCATTCGCCGCCGCCCTGCGTCGCAAATGCTCCGCCGAAAGCCAGGCTGACCGCGCCCGTCGGCAGCATTCGACCGGTTGGAACGGCGTAGAGCCGCGACAGAAAATCCTTGCCCGCATCTTCCGGATCCGGTTCCGCGAGACATAAATGCGCCGAAACAGCCACAAACGCCGCCGCCCAAAGCAAAATGCGAGAATTATTAAACCTTAACATACGAACCTCTGCGTTTTAGTGAAACTCTGCTAATATATAAAGATAAAACTGAGGAAGGCTATTTACAAGCAACAGCACACATTGAAATGATGATGAGAATGATGACTTATATTTCCAATCGATAACCTTCTAACTTTCTTACTTTTTAACTTCTATTCACCACCACCGCCTGCATTTCGGCTTCGGCGGCGAGCTGGCCATCGACAAAGGCTTGGCCTTTCATTCTGCAGATATTGCGCTTGTAAAAGACCATCTCGACTTTAAGTATCAACTGGTCGCCGGGGACGACCAACTTGCGGAAGCGGACGCCTTCTAGGCCGGTGAAATAGACCAATTTCTTGTTCGGCTCGGCGGCGGTGTTGAGGAGCAGCACGCCGCCGGCCTGCCCCAATGCTTCGACCAGCAGCACCCCCGGCATAATCGGACGCTCGGGAAAATGCCCCTGGAAGAACGGTTCGTTGACGGTAACATTTTTTATCGCCGTCACCCGCTCGTTGGGGACTAATTCGATGATGCGGTCAACTAACAGGAACGGATAGCGGTGCGGCAGAATGCGCTGGATAGCTGAGACATCGAAGACGGCTTTATCTGCCGATTTGCCGCCGGTCGAGTATTTTTGCTGCAACGCCTTCTTGGCGGCTTCCTTCTTGAACAGTTTGACCAGTTCGACATGGGACGGATGACCGGCGCGCGCGCAGAGGACATGGGCTTTGACCGGCATACCGAGCAGCGCCAGGTCGCCGATCAAGTCAACTACCTTGTGTCTGACCGGCTCGTTGGGGAAACGCACCATCTTTTCGCCGATGATGCCCTTCGGTGAGACCTTCACCTCATCAGTGATGCCCAGCAGCCGCTTTAAGCCGTCTAATTCCTGCTGCGTCAGGTCAACATCGGCGATGACCATCGCGTTCTCTATCCGGCCGCCGCGGATGAGTCCAGCGTCGAAGAGCATCTTGATTTCGGATAAGAAAGCAAAGGTTCGCGCCGAAGCGAACTCTTTAATATACTCCCGTTCGAGGTCGTAGAGCGAAGTGTATTGAGTGCCGAGCGCCGGATTCTGATAGTCTATCATATAGGTTACGCGGAAGCGGTCGGACGGCACGACGACGATGTCGATGCCCTTGGCTTCGTCGCGGAATGTGATGACATCGTCGATTTCCAGCACATTGCAGGACTCAGTTTGCTCTTCTAAACCGCACTTATGCAGCAGTTGGACGAACGGCGCGGCTGAGCCGTCGAGGACCGGCGGCTCGTCGGCGGTAAGTTCGACGCGCACATTGTTAAGCCCTAGGCCTGCCATCGCCGATAGACAATGTTCGACGGTGTGAACCTGCACGCCGTTCAGGGCGATGGTCGTGCCGCGCTTGACATCGACGACATTTTCCAGCAGCGCGGGTATCTCCGGCGAGCCGGGCAGGTCGGCGCGCACAAATTTGAAGCCGTAATCGGCCGGCGCCGGCACAAAAGTCAATTTGCATTCATTGCCGGTGTGCAAGCCTACGCCGGACAAAGCGCCGGAAGTCTTTAAAGTACGTTGATTTCGCATTTGCGAGAATGTTTGAAAGTTGGAAATTCGAAAGTTATACTAATGCCGCGTCAATGTTGGATATGGTCATTCTTCAGCGAAGTGAAGCATCTCGTCTGGAGAAGATGGGACGAGAGCCTTCACTTCGTTCAGGATGACATCTATATGAACATACGCAAAAATTCATAATGCTAGGTATAACTAAGATTATGCGTAATAATCGAATAGAATTTGGTATAATTAAAATAATCCTACGCTTATTCTATTAAATCCGCTGCTAATTTAATCCGTTAAATCTGTTCAATCCGTTGTGAATTATCTCTTTTTCACATAAACTTTCACTAACCACCAAAATATCCCTATTCCGATAACGAAGGCAAGCAGGAACATAATAATCGGGCCGAGTGCAACGTCCAGCGGCGTCATCGACAGATGAAAGAACGGCTTTTGATAGGCGGTGCGCACCATATCGCGCAATATAACCATTGAAATGAGAGTAATCACGATTAGCATCGTTCCCAACGGCAGCGCCAGCGATTGTGGCGCATCTATCGTCCGCTTCAGCGCCGGCATCGCCCACATCGCCGCGCCCAAACCTGCCAGCCACAAAGCTGTCATCACCACATCCTGCCCCATCAGCATTCGCATAATTTCATCCGGAATTAATATCAGATAAACGAAACCTATAAGGATATTTGCCATCGTCGGATAAATAAATAGTTTATAGCCCAAATTCAACTGATAAGAACTATAAGCCGCGTCTTTAACAGCAACAGAGCGTCCACGCCACATCCGGTAAACTCCACTGACAGCGATCGCGCCGAGGGTAATGTGCAGCCAGCGCGGAAATGTCACCGGGTCGCCGAGGTTGAGGCTTAAGCCTTTAGCGCATTTCAAAATTAGCGCGCTGAACCGCGCCGGCTGCATCGCAAGGTTGAAGTTGTTGCTGAAAACAAACGATATCCAGAATAAGACAACAGCGGCAATCCAAATTAAGAAAGTTGTTTTAAGCGCCGCCGGTTTATCTGTTTTTAAAGACTTGAATTTTAAATAATAAAAAATGTAATAGGCGATTATTATCAGGGGGAATATCCACCACCAGAACCAACCGATGGCGATGCTGGAAGTATAAACTAAATTGCCATACAGGATTTGCACGAACAACAGCGGCGCTACGCCCAAGGTTACGGTCGCAGCCACAAAGGTCGGCAGTTCACGAATAATCTCGCTGAACAAATACTTTGAATGCTCGCGCCTGGCGCTTTTGGAATGGAACCGCGTCAAAACAGCCGTCAGCGCGCTGCCGATTAAAATGTTCATTGCAATTAAATGCAGCAGAAAGGTGAGCAGCAGCAAGGTTTTCAACAGCCAGAGCGGCGCCGGAACCGGTATGGCATCCAAATCGGGGATAATGGTTTGAATTATCATCTAGTGCCTCGTTGTAAAAGAAACTGGCATTATAGTATAGACAGGAGGACAGGCGTCCCTGCCTGTCCACTTTGCGGTCATATCTCTCGGGACAGGCAGGGACGCCTGTCCTCCTGTCCGACATACTAGAAGCCATTAATGCAAGTGAACACTAGCGACTCCCATCTGCAGCGTCGATTCCGTTAGCATATTTTTTAAATAACTCGCCAGCGTCCCGGCATCCTCATCACTGCCAGCAAAGGGAGGCATAGCCTCGGTTAAATCTCCGGATGTGAGAATTAACTCTTTCATATCTGCTTGAGTTAAACCTTCCAGCGCTGGGCGCAGAGGACGCTTGCTATCGAGCGTATGACAAAGTCCGCAATTACGCCGCCAGACGGCTTCGCCGGACAAAGGCTGCAGCTTTAACATACCTGCTTTCGAGACGAGATATTCAGCGATGAGCGCTGCATCCTCCGTATGGCCGGGAAATGGCGGCATCGCGCCGCGCATCGACCCGGTGCGCAGCACAAGTTCGGTCAACTGGGCTTTATCCCAACCCTTGTCGATGACAGCCGGTTTTAGACTATTATAACCATCGAGCGAATGGCACGCCCCGCAAGCCGCCCGATACAAGTCCTCGCCGCGCCGGACGCTGTCGGGATGCTGCCATTTGACGCTCGCTGTCAGTCCGGCGGCTTTGATTTTATCCTGCGCCTCGACTAAAACTCCGTTGGAATACATATAGCCCCAAATCACATACGGTTTGCGTGCGGCTTCTCTAAACCACTCGAACGAGCCGAATAGAACGAATCCGAGTAATACTAAAACTAATGCCTCGGCTAGTCTCATCCGAAATGACCGCAGCAATGGGCTGATGACGACGCCCACAGCCAGCGCCGCGGCGCTCCAAACTCCGACTGTTTGCGCCGTCAGCAAGGCTTTCCAGCCTCCCGTCAGATAAACCGTTACATCCTCGGGCAAGACCTTGTAATACCACCAAAGTCCCGTCATCAGCAGCAACAGGCTCGGCAACGTCCACAACGCCGCGATGCGCGCTACTTTCGTTTTCAATTCCTTATTTTTCAGGCGTGTGGCAGTTATGAATGCGAATAATCCCGCGGTCAGCAAGCACAATAAAGTCCGGACTAGCAAAGAGGGCCAGTAGGTCGGATTGAATAACCCTGCCCACACATTTTTCGTCGTCAACCAATCCCCCGGCGTCAGCATAAAGGTGATAATGCCGTTGATAATCGCCAGCGACAAAAAACCAGCGGCAAAGTAAATCCATATCACCTTCTGGTGAACGACCGCCGGCAGCCGGTCCCAGCCGTAGTAATAGATTAGCGCAGCGCTTATTTCGAGGATGAATATCACCCACTCAGCCGCCCAGAACCATAAGAAAATGTGAATAAGCGCGGAGGTCGCGGCTGGGTGTATTAATCCAATAGTGAGCCATATTCCGACGCCGGTCAAGGCGCCGAAAACTAATGTGAGGAGTAAGAAGAAACGGCTGTGCAGGCGCACATAGTTCAGCAGCGCGTCGTCATTTTTACGTCGTGCGACGCGTTCATAAACCGCTAAAAACAACCCGCCGCCGATGGCAAATTGCGCCACGAATACATGGGGAATTGCCACTAACGCAATCAACAACGGCAGCCCGAAACTGACATCCCAAACCGGAAAGTTCATAGAAAGTTCGAAAGTTTGAAAGTTAAAATATTGGAAAGGCGTAAGATGCAAGTAAAGTCGGCTGTCAACCTCTGCGGTTGACAGCCGGTATGGCGGGCGTCTCTGCCCGCTGCATTATCGAAGTCATCGAAAATCGAAATAAAAAATTTGTAAATTATAAAATAACGAAGTATTTTGTTTTGTGCAATCAATTTGGAATAATTGCATAACTTATCCTTGTTTAGATATATACCAATTTCAGTTCTGCGATTAATATCACCTTGCGTGGACTGGCGTTCTGCCAGCATAAGTCGAAAAGGCTGCGATTTCTCAATAATCCAAACCAGTGGAATTATGTCCCGCTATAATGTTTCTATTCTCAGCGCGGTGGTCGGCATTGTCTTCACAACAACCGGATACACTGCCGTGATCAATGTTCCCGACGATATCGGAACCATCCAAGGCGGCATCGATGCGGCAGAAGACGGGGATACGGTGCTGGTAGCGCCGGGTGAGTATCGTGAGAGTATTAACTTCTTAGGGAAAAATATCATTGTCGGTAGTCGCTATATGACGACGGGCGACTGGCAGTTCGTCGCAGAAACAGTTATCCGGCCGCAAGCGCGCGGCCGCGTCGTCACCTTCGCCAATGGCGAAACAGAAGAGGCTGAAATTGTCGGTTTCACACTCACAGGTGGAAGAGCTGACACTGATGGAGGCATTTTCTGTGAAAGCGCCAATCCATGCATAAATGCCTGCCTGATTACACGCAATAGCGGCAATGGAATACGATGCAGCATCGCCGGTCCGAGTATTTCTAACTGCACAATTTCTGAGAACAATAGCGCAGGCGGCGCCGGAATTGACATTCAAGGGCAAGCCGCCAATCCCGTCATAACGGATTGCGAATTCCTGTCGAATACTGCTGGTTTTGTAGGTGGTGGAATGCATGTCGGTTGGGGAGCAAATGCAACCTTAACCAGATGTAACTTCTTCGACAACACCGGTGGGGAATCCGAAGGGCCCACCGGTCACGCTATTGGCATAAGCAGATCCAGCCTTACACTTATCAACTGCACCATAGGGAGACAGCGCATCCAGGCGGATTGGATTCGTAATGCCATCTCGATTAATCGCGCTACGATAAACCTTATAAACTGCATACTCTGGCGGGAGCAGGGCGATGATATGATCTCGACTTGGGATGAGAACCCTAACAGTCAAATTAACATTTCTTACACCAATATGGAGGGTGGTCGCGGCTCAATCCACTATGTGGACGATCATATCAACTGGGGTGAGGGTAATATCGACGAAAATCCATGCTTTGTGGACGCTGGCAACGGCGATCATCGCCTGACTGAAGCCTCTCCCTGCATCGACGCTGGAGACCCAAACCTACCTCCCGATCCCGATGGGACAAGAGCAGATATGGGGGCGCTCTACTTTAGTCAATTTTTTGCGATCCTGGCCGGAAGAGTCTTTGACGCTGTAACCGATGAACCATTTATCAACCTGAGAATACCTTCGCAATTGGGCATCGTAGCGGTCACCGACAGCCTGGGTGAATGGTGGATGCAACTGCCGGTTAGCGCCAATGGGACGCAGATGGAATTGAGGCTTGGAGCGCGTGGTTATGTTCCAGTCGTTGTAGATACAACGGCCTTCCCCAACGATTCGCTTTGGTTTGATATCGGGCTGGATCCGATAAATTTGCTTCTCAATCCTGAGGAAATTTCCCTTGTAGTCGATTCAGGAGAGATGGCTACGGTAGAAATCATGCTCACTAATCCGGAAGCGATTGATCTGGAATGGAGCGCTGTAACTTACAAGTGGCGGCGCTGGAGTTTCGCTCGGAACGTTGCGCCAAACTATCGCTGCCGGGGAAATTACGGGAGACAATCGCATTCAAGGAGTCGCCTTTGACGGGCGATATTTCTATGCGGCAGGTAACGGCTTGCCCGGAGACCCTACTAATATGGTCTATGTCATTGATTTGGAAGGCAATTTTGTGGGCAACTTTCCCCAGCCGACCAGCAGCCAGTATGGCTTCAAAGACTTGGAGTGGGATGGGGAACTGATATGGGGATCAGGTGAAGAAACGGTTTTTGCCATAAATACCGAAGGCAATGTTGTTCGAAGGTGGCGCGGACCTTACAGTCTGAACGCCAACATAGCCTTCGATCCAACGATAGAAACGCTCTGGATATCGGGAACCACGACCGATGTTGCTGCTTATGATCGAAACGGTAATAATTTGGGAGTAAGACTCAATAATCGGGGTTTGAGACTCTATGGTCTGGAATGGGTTGGCAGCGATCCTGACAGTCTGCCTCTCTATCTTATTGACGTGTCCTACGAATCAGGGATGACGGTCAAGAAGATATCCTCTGATCCTCAAATTCATCGAATCGAGACTGTTTTCCAGTTTCAAGACGGTGCCGCGACAGGCAGGTCAGGATTGTTCATATGCCAGAACTTCGACCAGTATGGCTGTCAGGTATTGATGGATGTCGCTAATATCTCTGAGGCTAATGGCAACGATATGCTTGAAATCTGGCAGATTCGCCCAAACCATGAATGGCTGACGATATCTCCCGACCACGGCGAACTTGTTGCCAGCCAACAGGTCGTGCTTTCGCTTGAACTTCGCACTATGGGATTGAACAATAACTGGACGTTCGCGTCAGGAGTCTATGAAGGCGAGATTGTATTCGAAGTTCCTCAAAATGGCGTTATAGCCATAGTGCCAGTTCATCTTGAGGTTGTCGGTCCAAATAGTTATGAAGAATCAGAGCATTCGTTGTTGACATCATTTAGGCTCGAAGAACCTTTCCCGAACCCCTTTAACTCCTTAACGACAATTAGGTTTTCAGGCTCGATAAATCGGAAAGCCACCTTGAGAGTGTTCGACCTTTCCGGTAGGCTCGTCACTGATCTGACCTCACAACTTGCCTTAGTGAGGAACGAAGAGTCGAAGCAATCTCTCGTTTGGATCGCTGAAGGGCTGCCCGGTGGGATTTACCTGATCCGACTTCAATCCGAAAAAGAATCAAGGACAATAAAAGCCGTTTTAATGAAGTAGGAAGTCGCTAATGAATCGAACCATCTTCATCTTCCTCAACATCATCATTAGCATTAGCATTGCGAATGCCCGTATCTTCAACGTCCCCGACGAATGCGAGACAATCCAAATTGGGATTCTCGTTTCTCGTAGTGGAGATACGGTAATGGTCGCACCGGGCGAGTATGTCGAGAACCTGCGCATCCGAACTCCAGTATTTCTTATCGGAAATCCAGACGATCCTGCATCTGTAATAATTGACGGATGTAACGGAGGCGATAGCGGATCCGTGATCTACTCCAACATCGAAGCGAGAGGCAGGTTAGTCATAACCGGATTCACTATCTGCAATGGAACCGGGACGCTCAATGAACAGGGAACCTTCGCAGGCGCATATTATGGCAGAGATGACTTTGCCACAATTTTTGACCACTGCATCATAAGAGATAATTCTGCTTTCCGCTTTGGTATAGCATATGTAGGCTGGTGGGGTTGGAACGAAGGTGAAACCCGGCACGCTCCACGATTTCGCCACTGCGAATTTTATAGAAATGAATCAGGTGGCGCATTAATCTACTACAACGGTTCGTTGGTTATTCCAGAAGAAGAACCACTATTCGAATTTTGCACATTCAGGGAAAATCGCGGCCGCGGTGTGATTTCTCCTGTGACCTGCAATCCTTGCGTGGTCGACCACTGTTCGTTCGTTGATAATGATGTTAGTTGGGTCATTACTAACGACAATACGAGGTTATTGATTACGAACTCTATTTCCTGGGGAAATGAACGGGATGGCAACATGAGCTACATATATGGAGGCGGCGTTAGCGACAACTTCAGACTGACTATTTCTTGGTCCGACATTGAGGGAGGTGAAGACGCACTCCGAGGTAGGTATTTTGTGTATGAGGAAAACAATATCAACGCCGCTCCCATCTTCATCAACCCCGACAACGGCGACTACCACCTATCCGCTGACTCCCCCTGCATTGACGCCGGCGACCCAGAATCGCTCCGCGATCCCGACGGCACGCGGGCGGATATGGGGGCTTATTACTATCACCAGGGACCAGGTTTAGTCGTCTCAAGTGATTCGCTCCATTTCGGCGCGGTCCTGATAGACAGCGCCTCAGAATTGGCTCTTACAATTATTAATCGCGGTAATGCCGGGCTTGTGATTTCCAGGTTTGAAATAGACGAAGAGGCTTTCGCCCATAATTTCGCTGGCGACACCATAGTCCAGCCTGCGGGGGAGTATATCTTGACTGTCACCTTCTCGCCCCGTAATATTCAGGAATACACCACGTCTCTGCTCATCACCTCCAACGACCCGGTGGACAGCGTTAAGACTATCAGACTATCGGGCATAGGCGTTCGACCCGGTGCCGTTGGTGATGAATTCATCCGTCATCCATCATCCGTCATCCTTTATGAACCTCATCCGAATCCCTACAATGCTTTCACTACTATAGTTTATAGGCTCAGTAAGCCTGTCCCAATGCGTTTGGCGCTCTACGACTTGGAGGGGAGGGTGGTCAGAAGGCTGGTGGAAGGCAGCCGGTCGGCAGGCTTCCATAGAGTAGTCCTAACCGCTGGAGACCTGCGTTCGGGATTGTATTTCATCCGGCTTGAAGCAACTGAGCAGATGTTCACTAAAAAAACAGTTTTAATCCGATAAGGGAGACTAGGCTATGCAAAGTGCAAACACAATCATCATCAGCATCTGCATCGCTCTGACAGCGAGTCAGAACCTGTTCGCCGAAGTCGTCAACGTCCCCAATGACTTCGAGACCATCCAGACAGCCATCTCGGGCGAGGGCACCGAGGATGGCGACACGGTGTTAGTCGCGCCGGGTAATTATTCTGAGAACATCGACTTCCACAGCAAGGATATTGTTGTAGGCAGCCTCTTTCTGACTACCGGCGATACGACTTATATCGATTCGACCATCATCGATGGAGGTTCATTCGGAACGGTAGTCACATTTGAAAACGGTGAGACTCGAGACGCTTGTATAAATGGTTTTACTATAACAAACGGCGCGTCTGAAGGCAACGGCGGCGGCATTCGATGCTCAAATTCAAGTCCAACTATTCGGTTTTGTAAGATTATCGACAATTATGCCCGGACTCGCGGCGGAGGTCTATCCTGCGAACCGGATGCGCATCCGAGAATTGAATATTGCCGGATAGAGCATAATCGGGTAGGCTCCGGCGGTGGAGGTATTTGGGTGGGGCAATCATCGAATCCAGAAATATTGTCTTGCATCATAGACGATAACGAGGCAACCTGGAACGGCGGGGGTGTGAATATGTTCGACAACTGCCGGCCGGTTATCCGCAACTGTTCGATCAGAGGCAACACAGCAAACAGCAGCGGCGGCGGGATTATGGTCAGCCTTGATTGTCAACCATCGATCGAAAATTGCCTCATTAGCGGTAATTTCGCTAACGATCGCGGCGGTGGAATTATGGTCGAGCGCGGGGCTTTTCCGTTTATTCGTCACTGTGTTATGGCGGGCAATATGACGGAAGGATTTGACGGATGGCATATAGCGATGGTCGATAATTCAGATGCGTTTATGCTGAATAGCAACATCACCTGGGCGCCGATTTTCGGCTGGACGCCGGCTATCTATCTCCTGGCTTCTGATTTTATCGCAGTAAATTCGATAATCTACGGTGATTCTCCGCTGACAATTACTGTCGATAATGCAGCGAGCGTCACAGTTTCGCATTGCGATATCGCCGGCGGCCGCCGATCGATAAGCGCAGATGACAGCGCCCAAGTCCGCTGGCTGGATGGTAACATCGCTGCATCTCCACAATTTATCGATTACAATAATGGCGACTATCATCTTTCTGAAGGCTCCCCCTGCATCGACGCCGGCACGGCTTTCTTTATCTGGGAAGATGATACGCTGGTAAATTTATCCCCGGCTGACTATCACGGCAATGCTCCCGATATGGGCGCCTTCGAATCCGACTATTCTGCTATCCCAATATCCCCGTCAACTCCTCCGCTATCTTTTACGATCAGTCCAGCCTACCCAAATCCATTCAACAGCGCTTTCAGGCTCAATTACCAATTGCCTGCCGCGTCGAAAGTGAGTATCGTATTGATAGACAACACCGGACGGGAACTACGAACGTTGGATCGGGGTTTTATGTCTGCCGGTGAATATCGCCTTGTTTGGGATGCCGCCGGTCTGCCGGCAGGGTGCTACTTTCTTCGACTGAAAGCGGGTGGTTTGAGCCGGGTGCAGAAGGTGGTGTTGGAAAAGTAAATACACCCCCCTTAATCCCCCCGCAAGCGGGGGGAGAACTTGGATAATCATCCCTTGCAAGCGGGGGGAGAACTTGGATATTCATCCCTTGCAAGCGGGCGGAGAACTTAGAAATCTCTTGTCTTTTTAGGTAATTGCAAAAGTGTTGGATTTATTAACTGATGGCAAGGCGGACATCCTCGTCCGCCGCATTCTATGCTTGGTTTTCGGCGGACGAGAGCGTCCGCCTTGCCATGGTCTGAATTTTCTAGATTAATCATCACTTTTGCAATTTACTCTTTTTTAATCCAAAATCCAAAATCCAAAATCCAAAATCCAAAATCGGAAACCGTATGCGTAAAGGTCTAATCAAGCAGATTTATGCTTATGTAATCTGCGCGGCGTGCGTCGGGGGCGCGATAATATTCCTGTGCATAGGGATATACAGTATTTTAAGCATCGCCTGGCCTGAATTTACAATGCCGCCCTGGCATTGGAAGGAAATCGCCACCTTCCAATCATTTAAAACCGACTGGGAGAAGAGCGGTAAAGCCCCAAGCCTGTCTGACGAAGATCTCAGAGTTCGCTGGCTCGACAAGCGCGATGTAACCATCCAAGCCCAAAAGCGCGACGCTGTGCATAACCTTATATGGATGGGAATTTACTTCATAATCGCCATTCCGTTGTTCGCTATACACTGGCGGATGGGAAATCGGTTAAGGCTGGAAGAGGCATAGTAAATATGTTAAATGCAGCCCGGCTGCTTGAAGCCGGTTAGATTGCTTCGCTGCACTCGCACTGACGTTACTATGCCGTCGACTACGGTGAGTCGACGGCGGGCAATTAACCGCTGCTGACTCGTCGTAGTCGGCAGCCATCTGCTCTCCCCACGCTTGCGGGGGGATGCAAGGGGGGTGTAGGACAGGCCGAGACGCCTGTCATCCCAAAACCTAATACCAAAGCCTAAAACCTACAGCCAGCGTTGCCTGGAGCCGGGCTATTACCCCTATCGCTATGTCCGTTGGCTCGGAGAGTAACTTTGACCGGAAAAAGCAAGTCTATGTTAACAAGGAAATGAATAAAAGATTGTCCCAGTATTCATCCACTTGATCCACTTTGTCAACTGAGTCCACTGAAAAACCGTTCCCTCGTGGAACGGATTGCATTGGAAATTAATATTTAAAACCCCAAATAATAAAGATATACTGAATAAATCTCCAACTGGCAAGGCGGACGCCATCGTCCGCCGTCATTTAAGCACGATTTTTCGGCGGACGAGGGCGTCCGCCTTGCCAGTTTTGACATTTTTCGATTTATTCATTAAACCCTAATAAAAAGGATAAAATTTTTGAACGAATCAATTGTCAATCGAATAGCCGATTTGCCGCGCCCAGCGCCGCAATATCCGCGCCATTTCGCGCCTATCGATATCGACCTTGGGAACTGGGCAAGTCTCGAACTGCTCTATCATAGTCTGCTCGACCGCCAAATCAAGTCGGTCGAGGAATTAGTCCAATGGCTGAAGGATAACAGCGAAATGAGCGCGGTGGTCGGCGAGGAAGCCTCACGACGTTATATCACGATGACCTGCGCCACCGATAATCAAGCCGCCGAGAGCGCTTATCTCTTCTATATCGAAGAGATAATGCCCAAACTGAAGCCGCTGGGCTTCCGGCTCGATAAAAAATTCCTGGAATGTCCTTACACTGCCGATTTAGACCCGGACTTTTACCGCGTTCTGCTGCGCTCAACTCGCAACGCCGTCGAACTATTCCGCGAGGAGAATGTCCCGCTCGAGACAGAACTGGACAAACTTTCGCAGCAATATCAGAAAATTCAGGGCGCGATGACAGTGATGTTTCAAGGACAGGAGCGCACAATGCAGCAAATGGGCGTCTTTGCACAGTATAAAGACCGCGCCTTGCGGCAGGAGGCTTGGGAGACCGTCATTAAACGGCGGATGCAGGATACGGAAAAATTGGAAGACTTATTCGATGAGATGCTCAAACTCCGCACCCAAGTTGCCAAGAACGCCGGCTTTGCCAACTTCCGCGATTATCAGTTCCGCCGCTTTAACCGCTTCGACTACACACCGGATGACTGCTTCAAATTTCATACGGCGGTCGAACAATTCGTCGTGCCGCTGACGCAGAAATCGCTTGAGGAACGGCGGCAAGCCTTGAAGATAGACACCATCCGACCGTGGGATACGCAGTGCGATAAGTATGGCCGCGATCCGTTGTATCCTTTTACGACCGATTACGAATTAGCGCAAGGCTGTTTGAACATTTTCTATAAAGTCGATAAGCGTTTGGGCGAGCAGTTCAATATAATGTTGGATTTGGGTTTGCTCGACCTCGGCAGCCGCAAGGGAAAGGCGCCCGGCGGCTATCAATCGACGCTGACCGAGATACGGCTGCCATTTATATTTATGAACGCAGTCGGTTTGAACCGCGATTTGACGACTTTGCTGCACGAAGGCGGCCACGCCTTCCATTCGCTCGCTGCCGCCGACCAACCCATCATCGACTACCGCCATTCGCCGATGGAGTTCGCCGAGGTCGCCTCGATGAGTATGGAGCATCTCGGTATGCCTTATCTGGAGGAATTTTATTCGCCGGCGGATGCAGCGCGGGCGCGCTGCAATCAGATGCAGGGGGATATTTCGATACTGCCGTGGATTGCCGCCGTTGACGCCTTCCAGCATTGGATTTACACTAATCCCGGACACACCCGCTCCGAGCGGGCGGATTACTGGCTGTCGCTTATGGATAGGTTTGCCAAGGGCATCGATTGGAGCGGATGGGAAGAAGTATCACGTTACGGCTGGCACGGGCAGTTGCACATATTTGAATATCCGTTCTATTATATCGAATACGGCATAGCGCTTTTAGGCGCATTGCAAATTTGGCGCAACGCCCGTCAGGGCAGCCGCCAGGCTATCGACGCCTATTTAGCCGCGCTCAAACTGGGCGGCTCGAAGCCTCTGCCGACGCTATTCGAGGTCGCCGGCGCCAAGTTCGACCTCAGCGCCGATACAGTGCGGCCCTTGATGGATTTAGTGCAAGCCGAGATGGAGACGCAGGGCGCGCTGGAAAATCGTGTGTAGAATGATTTATCTCGATGTCTATCCCTGCCTTTGCCGGGATAGGCTCCTCATCGGTTGACAATAGTAAGTTGCGTCGGGTGAAAAACACCCGACGCAACTGGTTGTTTCGATAGATGCAATAGACAAGATGGACTAAATGGATAAATCTGTTAGACCTCGCTAAATTCTAATTCTTTGCTCGCCGCGTTTTTTTACTCTCAATCGACTTGACTGAGGGAATAATTTTTGCTATAATGTGTATGGTTTAGTCAATTTGTATCGGCTTAGAAAAACTTACTTCGGAGCAGCGAGATGTTCCCGGCACAGCCAATAGATTGTATATCCGTAACATACGGAATTTCCTCAGCCGACGCTTTCCGGCCGCGTCGATACCCATCCCCAAATGACCGGATGCAATTCCTGCACTCTAAATTAGGCAGGACGCAGCATTTTGCGCGCCAAACCTTTCCGCGCCATGCGCTAATGGCGCGCGATAATTTTCAGCCTCCCGATATTCATCCCTATTCACCCCGCAACAATTTTCATCTTCGCTTGCTCTGTCACAGGAAGAAAATAGCTCGCAAGTGACAAATTCGCAAGTTGACAGAGATATGTTCTCTGCGCGCACTTTATCCATAAAGTCTATAATGTCAATATTGTCAAATAATTCATCAACACCATTATTTTAGGAGAAGCACGAATGAAAGCCACCTTATTGGCTCTGCTCTGTTTGACGTTGTTTATCGGCTGCGAAGATGACGAGAGTTCCGTCACCGCGCCATCGACGCGCACTGTCACAATTATCGGTCTGCCGGACAGCCTGTCGGCGCCGGTTGGAACCGAAGTTGTCCTGCCGTTCGATATCCTCATCCGCAACTCAAGCGAGACAACGGAAAGCAATGTTCGCATCGACCTGACGCTGCTCGCCGGGCAAGGTGAAATCACTCCCGCGCGGGTAACAACCGACAGCGAGGGACGCGCCTCAGCGCGGCTTAAGTTGACCATTCCTTTGGGCGGCAGCCGCGTCGAAATGCTGGCTTCCGCAACCGGCGGGTCGGCAAATCCGCGCATCAAACTCTTCGGCACGGGGATTCCCACCAGCGTCAACCTCGCCGCCTCAGCGCTGAATGTCGCCGCGCCGCGCGGGACAGCCGCCCAGGTCAATTTCACGGCGACGGTGGTCGATGCCGCCGGCGGACTGCTGTTCGGCATACCGATGCGCTTTAGTCTGCAGCCTGCCGACACAGCCGGTTCGGGTATCTTCGGCGCTATCAGCGGCGACGCGACAACTAACAAAAACGGCGTTGCAGCCGCAACCTTCACTTCGCTGGGCGCCAGCGGCCGGGTAGTCGTTCACTGCGCCGCGCTCAATCCGAACGGCTCCGAAGCCATCTTTACCGACCAAATACTCGAAGTCCGATACCTTGAAGCCACTATTGGCAACCTCATTTTAACTTTAAGCCCAGATTATCTGACTTTGGAACAAAGCCAGATTGGGCGCTGCACCGCACGGGCGACGGTTATTACTACTGAAGGCGCGCCTGTGGTCGGGCTGCCGGTGCAGTTCCGCTGCGGTCACGGCATCATTGCCAGACAAGTCTTCACCGGGCAGGACGGCGTTGCCGCCGCTACTTATACGACGGCTGAGGAGGCGGACCGCGACACCATCGCCGCCTTCATAGCCGGCACGCCGTTCGGCAGGTCGGCATTGTTGACCATCAATTGGCATCGCCGGGAACCGTATATCCTGACTATCAGCGCCGATAGAAGTTTCATTTATGCTGACAATGGTCTGACGACAGCGAATTTAACTATGATTCTCAAAGACCGCAGCCGTCAAGCCGTCCCGAATGCGCAGTTGACGCTCAGTTCGACGCATGGCGCCGTCAATTCGTCGGTCTCAACTAATAGCCTGGGTGTCGCGAGCGCACTATTCACAGATATCGGCTTGCCTTCAATCGACCCGCGAGGCAATATCGTCCCGGCAATCATCACGGTTTGCTATCCCGCCGGTAATGTCGAAGCGTCTTGCGAGGTAACCATTCTTGAGAAGGCGCCGGTTGACCGAATAACCTTAATGGCTGCGGCTTCGCATATGATTGTGGGCCGGCAAGACTCGACCCCCGTGCGTGCGGCTTGCTTCCTTATGAACGGCGACTTCGCGCTAAATGGGACCCTGGTGCGCTTCGAGGTCGATAACGGTAGTTTCACGCGTGAAGTCGTTCCAGTATCCGGAAATTATGGAGTGGCAGAAACACAGTTCATTTCAGGGAATATGATCAGAACAGCCCACCTGCAAGCCTCGGTGGTCAATGAGGATTCGACCGTCTATTCAAATATCGTCGAAATCAGGATTCTACCGGGGCCGCCGGCAAGGATTAGACTAAGCGCCGACGGAGATTGGACTACCCCGGGATTGTATTTCATAACCGCGACTATAACTGATTTATTTGACAATCCGATTCCGGAAGTATTTGTCAGATTCACGACGACAATGGGCTATATTACGCCTCCTTTGGCTATTACCGATACGCTAGGAAGGGCGAGAGTCAGATTATCGTCTGGCGTCGCGGCTGGCGTTGCTGAGGTGACTGCAACGGTAGGTTCGCCAACCGGCGATATCATCGGCCGCATAACGGTCAACTTTGTCTCCGGCAGTCCCAACAGCCTCGAACTAACCGCAAATCCGCTGCGAATCTATCCCGCCGGCATGGCTGTAAATACTTCATCGACTTTGCGGGCTGTTGTGCGCGACGCCAACGGCAATCCGGTCGAAACGCCGACAACGGTAGTTTTCGAATTATTGCGCGAGCCGCCCGAGCCGGCCGGCTGCAATTTTAATAATCGCGGGCAACGCGATTCGACCTTGATGGCCGCGGGGATTGCCGTAGCGACTTTGAACGCAGGAACGCACATCGGCGGCAAGTTGATTCGCGCTTACACTTGGCGCGATCCTGAAACCCGCAGGGATACGGTTCAGAATACAATTTCGACGATCGCTGTATCCGGCGGACCTCCAGCGCAGTTGGATTTGGACATTTCGACCGTCGGCGAGGACATCGGCGGAGGGTTGTGGCGGTTGCCGCTTTCAGTGCGGATCTGGGACACCCATCGCAATCCTTCGGCTTACGATGGGATGGTGATGTTCAGCGTTGACCCGCCGGCAGCTCAGATCGAAAGTGCGCGCGCCAGCAACGGTATTGCTCATTCCTATCTGGTCTATAACAGCGCCAATACCTTCACGCATATAACTATCACTGTCAGTGTTATGACTGTCAACGGCGCGCTCGAGACTCATCGCGAGTTTGTGATACCTTTGCAGCGCGGCAGATTGGAATTGGCTGTGGATCCGGGCAATTTTATGTTCGACCGCGGCAACCCGAATCTAACCTGCAACATCCGCTGTTGGGCGACCTTGACCGACGGGCATGGCATCCTCATCGACGGCGCGCCGGTCCTGTTCCGCTCCAACCGCGCCCGGTTCTACTGGTATAATATGCAAACGCGGCAGTATGTCGGCTTTGGCGACGAGCCGGTGCGGCGTTTCACCAGCTTGGTCGATGCGCGCAACAACGAGCCGCAGGGCGTGGCAACCGTTTTTCTGCGCGGCATTATGGACGACTTCTTCCTCGACCCATTCACATTGGAGGTGACCGTCCAGGTTTCGGCGATGGTCGAAGGCTTCGCCGAGACCGAGTCGCGCCCGGCGTTCATCTTTATGAACCGGCATTGAGTTGAGGGTTCGAGGTTCGAGGCGCGAGGCGTAAGTTAAGGCGGCTGTCAACCCCTGCTTTCGCAGGGGCAGACTCCTCTGTGGTTGACAGATGGTAGGGCGGGCGTCTCTGCCCGCCGCCTTATCTTGTGCGGCAGGATGTTACCATCCTGCCGTATAAAAGCCACAGAGTGAGGACACTCTGCGGCAAATATGCTGCCGACTACGGCGAGTCGGCAGCAGTTCATCGCCTGCCGTTGACTCGCCGTGGTCAACTGCAGGCAGCAGAGTAGCCCGGCTTCTCCGAAGCCGGGGGAATGTAAAATTCACAACGGATTTAACGGATGAAACGGATATCCGTTCAATCCGTTCCATCCGTTGTAAATACAATATTTCTACCAAAGGAGCATCAATGAAAACCGCCTTGAAACATATTTGCATTGGGCTGGCGTTGTCCCTGCTGCCGCTGAAGGCGTTGCGCTGCGAACCGATTACATATTACTTCTATCTGACCAATTACGAGACCACCAGATTCGGCGAAATTATATGGTTTTGGAATGTAGATACACTATGGGGACCGGTGAGGTCGAACGATTTTATCGGGATAAAATACAGCCCACAATTCTTTGGTCCGGTCATCACCAGCCGGGATAGATTTATCTATAATCATCCTCGGAACATATATTTTGCCTATCCGCCTGTGTTCAACGCGCCGCCCTATCGCTTCCCGCGCACGGCCGAAACTGTGCGCCGGTATGCCACCCCCTTAATCTACGACAGGGATGGACGCTTAATGACTTGGATTAAGTTAAGAGGCAACGAAGGCATCGACATACATCAATATCCGTTGGGTTCGGCGCCAAGAGAAAGTCTCATTTGGGGTCAAGGCCCCTCTTATGGTCAATGCATCTTTGTCGATGGACAGGTCGAAATCGAAGGCACGCTGACCGGCGTGCTTACTATCGGCTCGTCCGGCGATATGTGGCTCGTTGACAATGTCATCTATACCGGTTCAGACCAGCGCACCGGATACTTCGGCAACGATACGCCGGATGAAGGTGGAATGCGGAATATGCTCGGACTAATTTCAGAGCGCAATATCATCATCCAAAACAACTGGCGCAACGGCAAGGAGAATGGCTGGTATGTTGACCGCAATGACTATAACCGCCACTCCATCGCCATCAACGGCTCGCTGGTGGCGCTGAATGAATCGTTCACCTTCCAGCATCATAACGACGATTGGGATTTGTATCAAGGTCCGACGCCGGACGAGCGGGGTTATATCTTTCTCAAGGGCGGCGTCGCCCAGTGGCGGCGAGGCTATCTCCATTGCTCCAATCATATTGGCACCGGCTATAATAGAGCCTGGCGTTACGACCACCGGCTCATCCGTCAAGCGCCGCCCGGCTTTGCGCCCGGCGAATATCCCGACCTGTCGGGCAACTACGGTCGCGTCCGCTTGTGGGAAAGTTCCTATTATATCCGCGATTGCGCTATCGACACGCTGGAAGTCGATGCCGGCGCCGAGCTGAATTTAGAGGGCAACAACGCCCTGACGATTGGAAGGTCGCTGACTATTAACGGCCGGGCCGACAAGCCGGTGATTATCAAACCCAGCCAGCATTTTGGGCATGCAATGGTGCAGATGCGGACCGGGAGATTCTCAAAAGTCCGGATGCAGCATACTCAGAGCCAAGATTATGTCGAATGGTGGCTGCAAGCCGATACGCTGCGAATTGACAACTGCCGCTTCGGCTACAACGCCAATTTCGAAGGCAACGCCGAAATCGACTCCTGCCGTTTCAACGGTCGATTAGTCATCACAAGTTGGGAATGTTTCAGCCTTACCCGTTCCGTCGCCGAAGGCGGCGTGACGATTTCCGGCGGCGCCCGCGCAGGCCGCATTATGAACAATACCATCGTGAATTACTGGGGCGCCGGCCTCGAACTGCGGCGCTTTGGACAATTGACGATTTCCGACAACATCATCGCCTTCAACGGCCGCGGCATTTTAAATGAGACGCATATTCAACCAGTGTTGACTTACAACGATGTGTTCGACAATGGGCGCTATAATTACGAGGGCTGCCAGCCGGACGTAGGTTCATTCTCGGCTGACCCGCGTTTTGTTGACCTGCGGCGCAAAGATTTCAGCCTGCAGTGGAACTCGCCCTGCATCGACGTCGGCGACCCGTCTGCGCCGCGCGACCCGGACGGGTCAAGGGCCGACATCGGAGCGATTTGGCATAACCGCCGATTATATGTGAACGATATAGACAGAATTGACGGAATCGATGAAATGAATATTATAATTATGCCCAATCCGTTCAACCGGGCGACTGATATCTGTCTTGCAGTTCCGGAGCGGTGTTTCGGCGATATCGGCATTTATGATTATTATGGACGGCTGGTCGCCGCGCTTTATTCCGGTGAATTATCCCCGGGCAGGCACAACTTTCGCTGGGACGCGCCAAATCTGGCGGCAGGAGTATATTTTGTGCGGTGGGAGACGGGAAAGGATGTGATTAGCCGAAAGGTGATATTGATAAAGTGAAAGTAAACAAGGGAGCAAGGGAGAAAACAGCCCGGCTACTCTAAAGCCGGGGGGTATAGAACCTTTAATATGTCGCATCTTAGCGGGTCGTCAGACCATCGTTATCTGGCTCATATTGCATTAGCACACGGCTGAGTGCCGCGACAGCATCTTCACTCGATAACTTAACCCCCAATAGCCAAGACTTTCATTTTCGATATATTCAATATTATCAGCGACATCCTTTAAGACGCTTCTAATTTCCTGTTTCGTCGGAAAATTCTTGATAATATCGAATGTTCTCCCATCCGGCGTTTTACGCTGTTCAAGCATATTGCCTTCATCATCGATATGTCTCCCTTCATTTGGATAAGCCAGTTGGTCGATAAACATTATAAATGCGTTAGGGAGCAATTTGCTGTGTAGGGTGTTCAAGAATCTGGCAATCTCCGACTTTGGGATGTGCGACCACCACCAATGGGCGAAGGCGGAGTTGAATTTGCCTTCGATATCGTCGAGGGCGTAGGCGTTGGCTATCTGGCAGCGGACATTGGAGCGACCGGACAGCCTTTGTTGGACCGTAAGGACGAAATTAGGACAGACATCTGTCGCCAAAACTGATTGCGCAGTTTCAGCGATGACCGTTGTCCAGTAGCCCGTTCCACATGCGATTTCCAGCACATCTAGCCCGTAAAAAGCCTGCCGGATGCGCGTCTTCAGCGGCTCGCGCTGCCGTTCCGCGACCTGGTCATCATAACCAGCGATGCGGTCGTAGTCGGCAGCGATAGCGGAGTAGTAAGATTGGGTGAGATCGGACTTTGTGGAGAATGCTTTATGGTATTGCGATTTAATTCTACTTTTTTAAACTGACAATATAGGTAATTGTAAAAGTGTTGGATTTATTAACTGATGGCAAGGCGGACGCCCTCGTCCGCCGAAAACCAAGCATAGAATGCGGCGGACGAGGGCGTCCGCCTTGCCGTGGTCTGAATTTTCATATTAATCATCACTTTTGCAATCTACTCAATAATTTGTCGTTTCGGCGGATGCTCCCCGGCTTCGGAGAAACCGGGCTACAATTTTCTACACATCCCTTGTTGCCCCACTGCGGGTCGACGGCATAAGCACGCTTCATTACTTAATCCTGCGAATCACTCCCCAGAGCGCCGCCATAACTAATCCGAAGGCGATGACCGACATCAAGTCCGGCAGCGGCAGACCGGAAGTGAAGGGAACTTTGATGCCGGACAGGAAGGGGAATTTGTCCAGCCCATAGACTAACAGCGCGATCAGCACGCCGACCGTGGCTTCGCCAGCCACCAGCCCCGAGCCGAACAGCACGCCGTTCTCGCGCGCTTCTTTAAGCGCGTCGCCGCGGCGCTTCTTTTCAATGAGCGCGCGCAGTATACCGCCAGCCATTATCGGCGCTGAGAGCGCAAACGGCAGATATAATCCCACCGCAAACGGCAGCGACGGCAGCCGCAGCAATTCGATAACCGCGGCGATTGCCATCCCTACCAGCACAAAATCCCACGGCAGATTGCGGTCCATCACACCTTCGACGACCAGCCTCATCAGCGTTGCCTGCGGCGCCGGTAAAGCCTCCGAACCTATAGTGAACGCCGAATGCAGCAACAACACGACCAGACCGATAAACGGCGCGGCCGTCAGAATGCCGATGAACTCGCCGACTTGTTGCTTGTGCGGCGTTGCCCCTAACAGAAAGCCGGTCTTTAAATCCTGCGACATATCCCCTGCCGCCGATATTCCCACGCAGACTACCGCCCCGACAATCAGCGCCGCCACCTTGCCCTCGGCGCCGGTCCAGCCCAGCGAAGTGAAGACTAAAGCCGTGCCCAGCAGCGCGGCGATGGTCATTCCCGACACCGGCAGCGACGAACCGCCCACCAGCCCCACTAACCGCGACGCCACCGACGCAAAGAAAAATGTGAACACGACCATCAACAGCGCGCCCAGGAAGTTAACCTTGACAGCCGGGTCAAGCCATAACAACAACGCTACTAACAAGCCGCCGCCGATGACTACCACCCCCGGTAGGTCGCGCCGGGTGCGAATTTCGCCGGCATCGATTTTCAAACTGAAACCTTTGATGGAAGCGCCAAACGAACTGATTAAAGTCGGCACGGCGCGAATCAGCGACACAATCCCGCCGAACGCTACCGCTCCAGCGCCGATATAGCGGATGTAGTTGTTCCAGATCTGGCCCGGCGACATCTCAGAAATCGGAATGGACGCGGGAAACAGCACCGTCGGCAGATGCTCGCCGATAGTGGCAATCAACGGGATAAGCCCTAACCACGCCA
>VGIO01000004.1 GCA_016867855.1 Calditrichota bacterium | reverse complement strand
CCAGCCCATAGACGCGCAAGCCGCGCCGGTTCAGCGTTCGGTTCAGCCCATTTCCCTGCCGGTCGTAGGCGCTGATGTTGTTCGTCAAAGCGCAGATCCACAAAATTCCATTATCCGGGTCATAGGCGATGGCTTGATTGGGATTAGTGGGACCATTGAACTCGGCTGCGACATTGCCGTCGCGGTCGAAGCCGAAGACGCGTTGTTCGCCCGACCCCCAGAGCAGTTCGCCGTCCCATTCGAGGTCTTTCATTCCATAGACGGATTCGCCGGGCTGGACGAAATCTCGCACCCGGTTGCCGTCTCGGTCAACGACATATATGAGGTTGGGATTGTTGCCGGCTGCGCCGGACAGGTAGAAATACTCACCATCGAAAACTACACCTTCGAGGCGGTCGTCGTCGAGCGTATCGCCGACCCAATAAGAACGTCGCAGTTCCCACGGCGCGGCGTTGGCGTCGCCTAAGAGGCGCTTCTCCGCCGACCAATATAACGGCCCGTTACCGCCATTGAAGATGTAAAAAGGAATTTGGGACTCTAAGCCGGGGTCAAGCCATTCGTTCAGTTGAAAAGAAGAAGGGATAAATTCCGGATGCAGCAAATCGAAATTTATATTCAGACTATCCTGCTCATCGACAATCAAATCGGTGTATGTCGAGTCATTATAGCCCTGCTTGTGGCAGGTTATATCGAACGGGATTTCCGCCAGGGACTCCGCAATCCGCCAGTAGCCATCCTGGTCGGTGAAAGCGATGAAGCCATGTTTAGTATAAATAGTCGCGCCTTCGACGGGCAGACCAGTGCCGAAATCTATTACCCAGCCATAGAGTGCGCCGGCGCGGAAGCGCGGCGAAGTCGTGAACAGCAGCGCCCGACGATTGGACAACGGCGCGGAAGATACATTATATACATTGTTAAAATAATAATTTAGGCCGGTCCTGCCGTCCGGGCTGGAGATACCGACTGAAGCATAAGGTATGTCGTCGTCCCAGGGCTGGTCGCCTCCCCGTATATTCTCGCCGATTGCAATCTGACGATATTGGAAGATGATATTCTGATTGCCGGTTTCGTTGGTCATCCACCAGCGCCGGTCGAGCAGAATAACTTCGAAAGTGACTTCGGGAGCATTTTGATTGGCGCCCAGACGCATACGATGCCATTGCACGATGACCCTATTCTCTAATGTGTCGTGATGATAGAAGACCCCGGAGCCATCTCCTAAACGCAAGTCGTCCCAGAATGGCGCCAACATCCCCACACCGCCGCCGATGGCGTGGTCCATTGGCCAATTCTGGAAATTTGTTATCATCCTTTGCGAACCCATACAGATAAAGCCGTTGGTGGCGACGGTTATCGAATCGTATAATTTCCCGTAGAATTGAGTTGAGCAGCCGAGGGCGATGACCCGCGCTTCGCCGATGTCGAAAGCCGAACGGCCTTCAAACGGAATGCGGGCGCCGGTGAAATTGCGGTCCTGAACTTGTGGACAAATTTCGACCCACTCATATTGCGGCGCGATGTCCCACAGTGTATCGGTGTTGTCGAAGCAGATGTAGCCGCCGGCATCCGGTCCCTGCGGAGCGTTGGCGCGCGGCCGACGGATTTTAACCTCAAACTCGGCGCTGTCCACAAACCCCTCCCGCGTTGAGATAACAGCGAGTAATTTAGTTATGGATCCCGGCACGACGACGCGGTTGCCGGCGACGCTGAAAGGCCGCTCGATGCGTTGCACGGCGTTGGGGTCGATGCGCGGCAGGCTCGAACCTTCGCCGATGACGGTCGCGCCCATTCCCAGACTACGCAGCACAATCGAAGCCGGCGGCGCAGTGCAGGCGCCGATGTTCTTGAATTCGAGGTTCATATCGAACAGCGAGTCGGGAATTTCGCTGCCGCCGACAATCCGCGCGAGTTCCCAATTCGGCGCGGTGATGTTAAGCGGAACGGCTGAAATCCAATGGACATCACCGCTGAAGAAGTCGATTTCCAGCGCCGGTTTAGTCGAAGGCCGGCTGGCTGCGTCCGGACATATCGCCGCGATGCCAAAATCGACGCCGTTGCTGCCTTCGACCGTGCGTCCGGCCGCGACATCGCCAAACCAAATATTATTGTTGTCGATAATTTCAATATAAGGCGACAGACTGCGGATGTTGGCTTCGAGGTTCTCGACTGTTTGTTGATTGCCGTTATTGCGCGCCATCAGGCTGATGCGGAAGAACTCGCCGGGATTAAGAGCGTCGTCGTCGTTGCCACTTTGCTGTTCGAATGAATGGCTGCCGACGGTTATCGACACCGGTGGAACGGCGACGGTCGCCGTGTCGAACAGCGGTCTAATATCTCGTCCTGATACGGTCAGGAAGATTTGCGTATTGAGATGCAAGGTATCGCGGTTGGTTAGCACGAAGCGGGCGTAGCCGTCGGCGTCGGTCTTGGTCGTCTTCATCCACATCCGGTTGTAAGCCGCGTATTGTAAGCCTTGGTTTTGCGCCGGCATAGGACCTGGCGCGTAGAGCGTAACTTGCGCGCCTTGCACAGGCGTCGGGCTGTTGGGGACAGTTACGCGGGTTTCGAGCAGTTTTGTGCCTGGCGCAATCTGGCGTGGGAACGGCGCCGACGCCAGACGCGGCGTGCCGATCCAAGGCTGGACGCCGGGGTCGCCCCACATATCGGTGTCGGTTTTAATATGCTGGTAGAGCGGTCTTTGATTGACGCCGCCGGCTTGAAAATTCGGAAATATAGTTTCGATATGATTGAGCGAGAACATTCGCGCCCAGCCGAGCGGCCAATCACGTTGCAGATGCCCGTTGACCATTGCCAGCCAGACATAACTCATCGGCGCGGTCGAAGGCCAGCCCCAGCCGCAGGTGCGCGCCACAGGACCTTTCATATTATTGGCGTCGCCGGTGCGGAAGATGCACTCCAAAGCCCATTCGCCGTGACCGCTATAGCAGATGTCGATAGGGAAGACTGTGTTATTGTTGACGCCTTGAAAACTACTCTGCCAATAGTAAATCTCCGCCCGTCCGATGCCTATATTGAAGCCTTCGTTATAACGTTCCCGCATAAAATTACCGACCTGGTTGCCCTCGCGGTCGTAGTCATAGACTTCAAAGAAATTGACTGTGTTGAAGCCAAGTTTTTTCAGGACTTCGACGCCCCAGCGGACATTAGTGTGAATCGTGATATGCCAGGCGCCTTGCGCATCATTGCCCCAGTGGGCGGAATAGACGGCGCCGCGTCCATACCACTCTGGATTCTGCATCCGCGGCGCTGCTTCGTAAGCCAGCGTCCGTCCGAACATCAGGTTCAAAACACCTTCGCTGCCGGCCGGCATACGGGAAAAGGATACATCCGGGTGAATATCGTTGTTATCGCCTTCCAGTAAGGCATAATAGTAATCGGCGTGTTGAGGTCCGCCCCAAATCGTCTCGCCGGCCGGACATTGAATAATCCACTGCGCAGCGGGTGTGCCGCGCTCATATTGCATCCGGTCGCCAACGATGAACAGATGCTCAAATGGATCCATCCGGTTGTTGACATACGAATTATAAGCATTCTGGACATTGCGCTTGATGGCGTCGTAGTTCATCCCGTCGTTAGGGCTGACCGGCAGATGTCCATCTTATAGCCGGTCTTGCGGCGGAATTCAATCCAATTACGGGCATAGGGGATGCACTCTTCGCGGATAACTACTAAGTAATGGCCGTTGTAAGGTCTCGGTTCGGGCGGGTCATCGCGGAAAGCCTCGGCGCCGTTGATAGCCATCGCCTCCATAATCTCCTTGAAGACCGGGCTGCGATAGCGTCTGGCGGGATTTATAATAGGATTGACCGGCGCATCGTTTGTGCAGCGCACTTCGGCTTCGATGCGCGGCCGGTGGATATATTGCCGGTTGATGAAATCATATTGCAGCGGGTAAGTAGTGATTTTTACCAGACGTACGCCGCGGATGACCAGCGGTTCGGACATCTCGGCAAATACCGCCGGGTAGATGCCATCCGGCGCGGCGTCGCGTTGCAGAGCCACGACAGTCGTATCATCGCAAATCGCCGGTGGATTGTTTTTATGGAAATAGCGGGCTTCGCCGGGATTGACAACTAACTCCAAACCGGCGTCCGGCGGTACGACCACAAACCTGCTGACCGCCGGCAATATTGGCATATTGCGCTCGTAAGTCGTCCCCTCCCCAGGCTCGAGGAAGGCGTCATATTCGACGCCCTGAACCTGAATCGTCTTGGCTTCTAGTCGGTCAGCGGTGAAGGCAAGCGCCGTGGCGGAAGTGTTCGAACGCAGAACCGAGACATTGAAGTTTTTGAGATTGGTCGGCGCGGCTGAAATGCTTCCCGCGCCGGCGATGATAAGTGCGAATAAAACGCTCGAACTTTTAATCGAGAAACGCAGCATAAGATTTTTCCGTATGTCGAAGGTGTATGGCTTTAGGGTTTCTGGCTTTAGGCTTTATATTACAGGTTTTTCGATAGTATCTTTAGTGACGAAGAAGTAAAATCACTTTTAACTCAGGATTTAATTAAGAACGGGGCAAATCGATACGTTTGGCCGGAGTGCAATTTTTGCTATTCCGAACGCGATAAAGAAACAGAATTTAATTTAAACTATCTAATATTGAACCGCAAACCTAAGATATAGCAAAAATTATACCTATAGGTCAAGCGCCTCAATGGCGATGAGAAGAAATTAATGCACCAAATTTGCTGTAACATTTAAGCCATATCACAGGCTTAGGATTTCCAACTTACCAACTTGCGAACTTGCTATACACAGCGTCATAATCCAGTTCGCATATTTCGCGGGTGTCATGCTGAACGCAATGAAGCATCTCGTCTGGGGAAGCGGGAACGAGATCCTTCACTTCGTTCAGGATGACATATATAAGAAACGCAGAGAATAATGTCGCTATGTATAACGTCCAATTTCCTTCACACAGTCGATGATTGTTCCGTCCACCCACTTAATCGCGGCGACGACCTTCTCGCCGGTTTTGGGTAATTCAGGCTTGCCGCCGCAGATGTCTTCGACCTCGCTTTGAAGGTCGCGGATATCGCGGATAGGCAGCGACGAACCGCGCAATTTAGCGAGCAGATCCTGCCTGAGTGGATTAACCGCGACGCCCCGCTCGGTTACGACTACATCGATGAGTTCGCCTGGACCACATAGTGTGGTTACTCTGTCCACGATGACCGGGATGCGGTCGCGGAAGGAAGGTATCGGCAGGATAGTGCATTTGGAAAACAGGCAGTTCTGCCAGCCACCGATGCCGTGCAGCAACCGCCCGTCGGAATGCGTTACGACATTGGCGTTGAAATTGATATCCACCTCTGTAGCGCCTAAAACTACAACATCCACTAACGATGCAAAATTGCCCTTGCCGTGATAGTTGTAAGATGTGAAGGGCGAAGTTGAGATATGGCGCGGATTTTCTCGCAGCGAGCGCACGCCTTCGAGGTCGAAAGTCTGTCCGTCGAGAATGTAATCGACCAAGCCATCTTCCAACATTTGAACTAAAAACTGGTTCGAACCGCCGCGTGCAAAGCGGGCTTTGATTTTGCGTTCCCGCATAAGGTCGCTGAGGAAAATGCTGAAACTGAGCGCTGTGCCGCCGGCGCCGGCTTGAAAGGAGAAGCCGTTGCGGACGATGCCGGCTTCTTCGCAAAAGCGCGCCGTCAATTCGGCGATGAGCAACCTGTCGGGCGACCTGGTGATTTGTGTTGTGCCGGAGACGATTTTCTCCGGGATGCCGATTTTATCCAGCGCGACCACAGCGTCAACATAGTTGCCTTGAATCTGCCATGGAACGCAAGGGAAGTCAATTAAATTGTCGGTTGCGACGATAACTTTATCGGCGAACATCGAGTCGGCCAGGGCAAAGCCCAGCCCGCCGCAAGCCGAGGGTCCGCAGTCGCCGGTGGCATTACCGAAGGCATCCGCGGTCGGCGCGGCGATGACCGCGATGTCGATATGCACCTCGCCATCTTGAATCGCCTGCCATCTCCCGCCATGCGAGCGCAGCACGCCCATTCCGCGCATTCTGCCCTGAGAACAGTATTCCCCCAAAGGTCCATTCAGCGAGCCTTCGATGTGATGAACTACGCCCGACTCAAGATGGTCGATGACGGGCTGATGGCACGGAAACGCCGCCGATGGAAACCAGCGTAAATCTTTGACGCCCAAATCAGCCGCCGCGTCAAAAATTTGATTGGCGGCTAAATCTCCATCGCGGAAATGGTGGTGCGTCGAGATAGTCATTCTGTCTTTCAAACCGCACACCTGGAGAGCGGATTTCAATCCGCCCTCGATAACCTTATTGCCATCGGCGGGATAATCCTTGCTGGATGCAATCGGCGGCGCGGCGCGGCGCCCGGACGGCTGATACCTGCCGACGCCTTGAAAGGGAACTTGCGCAACGCCGTTGATATGAGATGGGACAAGGCGTCCCGCAGCATTTAAAAGTAAATCATTCTTCATTTATCTAAAGTTAATTTCTCTATATCGATTAAATCCTGTTTTCGGCCGGAAGACCTTTTAGATATTATCAGGTCCTTTAGACTGATGACATTTATAATAATACCTTCAAACTCAAAAGTATCCCGTTCAGACCAGCATTCGTTGAAATTGACGCCAAGAATTGTGGTGAACACTTCAAGGCGAATTGGCGGCAAACCCATACGGATAATTTTATTCGGCTTTTCAAACAATGCTGGCTGAACTTCAGGTAAATTGAATCCGAATTCTATGATGGCTTGAGCCGCAAGCGCGGCATTTTCAGGCTCATTCGATATCCATATATCCATATCTCGAGTTCCGCGGACATAACCCTGCAGCCCGACAGCGTATCCCCCGACAATGAGATACTTAACTTTGTGTTTGTTCAACAACCTCAAAAAATCTTTGAAGTCGTCTTTTAACTCCAATTCCATAAAGTTCTCGCCGTAAATGCTCAATATATTCCAGTCGCTCGGCAAAACTGCGTGAGCGCCAGTATTCGACGCTGTCATCCGGGTCGCCCAAGTTCACAACGCTGAAATGCGCGCGGGAAACACGGTTGTATTTTAAATCAAAATCCGACATTAAACCTCTAATTCGAGATATACTTCTTTCAATCAACTTTCTATAGCCGCCATTTCGACACGGTTGCGGCCTTTCTGTTTGGCATTGTAAAGCGCTGTATCAGCCAAATTCACTAGATCTTCGGGATGATTCACATTTACATTGGGCATACAGGCGGCGCCAATGCTGATGGTGATATGGTCGGGAACCTCGACGCCTTGGGCTAAATCGTCGCCAGCGGCGGCGCGAAAGGATTGATTTTCGATGCGCGACCGTAATTTTTCCGCCACGAAGGCGGCGCCGTTGTGAGATGTCTCCGGCAGCAGGATGACGAACTCTTCGCCGCCATAACGGCCGGCCATATCAATTGAGCGCAGTGCGTCTTGAATGATCCGCGCTACTTCCACTAAAATCCGGTCGCCGGCGAGATGGCCATAGACATCGTTGACCTTCTTGAAGTGGTCGATGTCCAACATTAAAAGCCCCAAATTGCCGCCGAACCGCTTGACCCGCTGAAATTCGCGCGCCAGACGCTCGTTGAAATGCCGGCGGTTGATGAGTTTAGTGAGTCCATCGGTAACTGCCAGTTCGAAAAGTTGTTTATTCTCGCGTGTCAATTCGCGGCAACGTAGTTTCAGCCGCCGTATGTTCAGTGCATAGGCGATGCGCTTGAGCAGTTCATTCGGTCCCAATGGTCGCAACAGGCAGTCATCGACGCCTAGATTCCACAGGCGCAGGTCCTCGCGCTGGGCGGTGTCGGCGATGACGATAATCGGCATATCCGCATCCAGGCTGCGCGCTTGGATGATGACATCCGCAGCGCGGAAATCGGAGGCGTCCCAATCTAAAATGATTAAGTCTAACGGCTGAGTGCGAACGGCTTCCAACGCTACGACGCCGGAGTCAGTCGTTTGAATACGATAATTTGGCTCTTTTTGTAATAATGCGAGCAAACCGTTACGGTTTAAGTGCGACGATAATATCAGGATTTTATAGGTGTGTTCGGTATCAGACATAGGTTGCTATTCGGTTGAAGTTTATTAACAGCGGTTTCACCGCTTCAAACATCATACTGCTAACGGTTTGAGGCTCAAGAGCGGCATCGATTAAGCGGATGCGCTGCGGTTCGGCGGCGGCAATTTTAAGGTAGCCTTGCCTCACCGTCTCGAGAAAAATCAGACCTTCTGCTTCTATTCGGTCGGCGCGGCGTTGAAGGCGGCTGCTCGCGGCTTGCGGCGCGATGTCGAACAACAGCGTCAAGTCAGGCTCGATGCCGTTAATTACGGCACGATTAACTTTATCGATAAAGTCGATAGCCAAGCCGCGTCCGTATCCTTGGTAGGCAATAGACGAATCAATGAAACGATCCAATAGGATAACCGCGCCTTCCTGCAAAGCGGGCGCAACTACTTGCCTGACAAGTTCAGCGCGGGCGGCAGCGAAGAGCAAAAATTCGGCGGTTATACTAATATCGAATGTTTCTGTTGAGCAAGCGGGTTCAATTTGATTCTCACGCAATAGGATATCTCTAACCATATCGCCCAATTTTGTTCCACCCGGCTCGCGAAGCAAAATGACATTGTCGAAATAATTCTTAAGATAATTATATAATATTTGAGCCTGCGTTGACTTGCCGGCGCCGTCGATGCCTTCGAAAGTGATTATTCTACCTTGCACGTTTAGCCTTATGTTTGAACTTAAACCAGTAAATAAAGCCTATCGCGAGCATTCCCAGCGAGGCTGCCATACTGGCGGTCAGATGCCAGCCCTCGCTGCTGCCGAGAATAATCATCGAAGTCTCATAATGCCGCAGCATTTCGTTGAAAAAGCGGAATATGCCGTATAAACCCAAGAAAATGAAGAATAGTTCTCCCTCGAAACGGCTGCGTTGAGTGCGCCATATCAAAATGAGCATAATAATTATCGAATACAGGCTCTCATATAGTTGAGTTGGGTGTATATGTTTGTTTGGAAATTCGGCGCCGGCCAAGCAGGTTTTGGGAAACTGTATTCCCCACGGCAGGTCGGTCGGCAGCCCAAAACAGCAGCCGTTCAGCAGGCAGCCGATGCGGCCTATGGCTATCCCTAATGCCAGCGAAGGCATCATCACATCGGTCATCTTAAGGAATGAAATCTTGTGTTTTTTAAGGAAATGCGCTGCGACGGGAATCGCCGCCGCCACGCCGCCTAAAATGACCAGCCCGCCGATGCCGATTGTGCCGTCGCTTTGGATGGGGCTGACAGCGTCCAGCCAGCGGCCCTTGAACTCGCCCGGATGAAACAGAACATAAGTTAGTCTGGCGCCGACGATGGAACTGACCATAATCCAGATTGTCAAGTCGGTTGTTATCTGCGGCTGTATGCCGGCGGCTTTGCCGCGCTGAACTGCTAACCACAGCCCTAAGGCAAACGCCAGAAAAACCATCAAACCATAACTATGCAGTTTGAAAGCGCCTATTTGGAATATCGTAGGATACAATTAATTTGGAATTTGGAATTTGGAGTTTGGAATTTGGAATTTGGAATGTGCTACTGTCCAGACCGTCCATTATGTCTATATCATCCATTCTATCATCCCCCCATTCGCCCAAAATAGAGCCGCGTCTCAACCTGGAATTCGACTGTTCCATCGCGATTATACTTGTCGAACAGCGTCTTTGCTTCGTTATGCGCCTCTGAATAATCATCATCTACCGGCAGCGGCATATAAGACACCGACTTTAAATATCCTTGAAGTTGATATAAGTCCAAGCGGCGCGAGTAAGCGAAAACCTTGCGCGTTACATTGCTTCGTGTGAAGTTCTCAATGCGTTCAAATTCTCCTTTCGCGCTGCCCCAGATTTTCTTATAATCCCGTCCAAATTTGCGGACGAATGATTCATATTCCTTATGAAATTCATCCTTACCGGCTCGGACATTCCAGAAAAAAGCCATCCACCCCTCCGGTTTCAGAATGCGGCGGAATTCATCCCGGGCGCGCTCGCTATCGAACCAATGAAACGCCTGTCCGGCAATAATATAATGGATCGAATTATCCTGCAGAGTGGTCGCTTCAGCCCTGCCGTTCACGCTGATGAAATTAAGGAGATGACCATAATTCGATTCCGCGGCCAGCCGCATATCTGCGTTTGGTTCAACAGCAAAAACTGTATTGCCGTTCTGTAGGAACAGTTCGCTCGAAATACCTGTGCCGGAACCGATGTCGGCGATGGCGCGTTGCGGGCTTAGACCGGTTTCGGTCTGCAGCGTATGCAGTAACTCTACCGGATAGCGCGGCCGGAACTGGTGATAATGCACCGCCCGGTTATTGAAGCGCGCAGCAGGCTGGCTATTCATCCTCTTTACCGGCTATCACAAGCGCTATTTCACCTTTGGGAGGTTTATTATAACAATGAATGGCAATTCCCCCGATTGTAGAGCGGACTACTTCTTCATAGATTTTAGTCATCTCGCGGCACATCACGGCCGGTCGCTCAGAGCCTAAAAACAGCGCTAGATCGGTCAATGTCCGCTGCAGTTTGTGCGGCGCTTCGAATAACACTATCGTTCGGGACTCCTTTGCCAATTCGAGCATTCGTTTGCGGCGCAGGCGCTTGACCGGCAGAAAGCCCTCGAACACAAATCGATGTAGCGGCAAGCCCGAATATAGCAGCGCCGGCTCGATAGCGGACGGCCCAGGCAGGACTTCCAACAGCAGACCGGCATCGATAACCGCCTTCGTTAGACGATAGCCCGGGTCGGATATTCCCGGCATACCGGCGTCGGTTATCAGCGCCACATTCTTGCCATTGCGCAGCCAGCCTAAAACCTGTTCGATGCGCCGCGTCTCAATCGAATCGTAAAAACTAACCTTCTTGACTTCAATATTATAATGCTTGAACAATATCCCCGACCGGCGCGTATCTTCGGTCAGGACAACATCAGCCGCCTTTAATGTTTCGACGGCTCGGACAGTCACATCGCCCAAGTTGCCGATGGGCGTCGGAATGATGGATAGTTTGCCGTGTGTTAGGTTAGTGGTTGGCATTTATGATGCGCTTGTAAAGGTGTCGCTCTGAACGAAGTGAAGAGTTCCATTCTTGCTCCCAGACGGGATGTTTCACTGCGTTCAGCATAACGATATCAGGATTTTCAGTTTATCGGCCATAGAACAAACACCGCCACGTCCCATAACGAATGCGAAATCAAACCTGGCCAAATCGACTTATAACGCCAGAACATCGCGCCCCAGAATAAACCACTCAGTCCCGCGGCTAAGAAAAGCATCGCATTAAGCGCCCAGATATGCACTAATGCGTAAATCAGCGCAGCCGTGAAAAACCCGCGCCCGGCGCCCAGCCGGTCGCTCAAGCGGCGCTGGATATATCCCCGCCAAAATATCTCCTCCGCCGGTCCGATCCAAAAAAATAGTAATATTCCAATTGTCCAAGCGGAGGCTTGTGAACGAGTGTCATAGACCGCTGCGACTTGAGGTTTGGCGAAATCAAACAGACGGGAGGCTAAGAGTTCGCCGCTATAGAATATCACATATAACAATATCGCCGATAGGATACCGGCGATAATGTGATGAGGCTCAAGTCTGAATAATATCCGGTTTATATCTCTGTTCAGCCAAAAACCGATTGCTGCCAAACTGCCCGCTGCGATGGTCATCCCGAACCAAAAGTGAACCAGCCCTTTGGTCGTTGGACTAAACAGGAAGAACCACATCCCCGCCGCCAAACCGATAGGCAAGAGGACTTCATTAAGTGATTTGGCAGGTCGTAAGGACAATTGGGGATCTAAATTAATTTGTCAATCACGAGCGAGACGACCAGCAGCAAGCCGAATAATAGATGATGTTGCGCTGTCTGCACATCGAGCGTGGCGATATCTTCGATGCGGCCGGGCTGGCTGCGCAGCATTGTCCGGATATTTGAAATCGCGGGAATGGTCGATAAAAACACTAATAACGACCAGACCGGAAGTATTTTATAGAATATCATCACTATAACGGCTGCGAACGCCCCGCCGACTAAAAACAGATATTCAACTTTGGAAGCCTTATGCCCGATGACGCCGGCGAAAGTGCGCACGCGCGCCTCGCCGTCGTGAATGATATCGCGGGTGTTGTTGGAATGCAAAATAGCCGCGGTCAGCATCCCGACCGGAATCGATGTCCATAAAGCGACGGCATCATAGACGCCGGTCAAGGCAAAGTAAGAACCGATGACCATCAGCGGTCCCATCAGAATGAAAACTCCCAAATCGCCGAAGGCTAAATACTTATATCCGAGCGGGCGGCCGGTGTAGAGATAACCACCTGCTAATCCGACTAAGCCCAACAACAGCATCGGCCAGCCGCGGAAATAGACCAGCATCAATCCCAACCCTACTGCCACCGCGAAAATTAACCAGCCGCCAAGCAGAATTTGGCGCGGGGTCAGCAAACTTTCGACGATGACCCGACTCGAACCGAATGTGTAATCTTTATCGACGCCTTTAGTCCAGTCGAAATAGTCGCTGATGAGATTAGTCGCGGCGTGGTAGAGCAGTGCGCAGACGATTACCAGCGGATAGAGCGCCCAATTTACACCGCCATCGTAGTGTAGCGCGAGCGCCCCGCCGAGCAGCACCGGCGTTATCGACGCGGGAAACGCAAACGCCCGCACCGCCTGCAGCCATACGCTGAAACGGCTGCGAGGTAGAATTAATGAGTTTGATGACATAATTCAATTAAAATAGTTTAAGAATAAACGGAAAACTTCAAGCGAGACATATCTCGCTTCCTAAAATGCCGGATTTATCCGGCATGCGAATCATATTGAAGTATTAATTCTTCCATTTTCTGCCAGGCCGGTTCGACCTCCATCGAGATGATGACCATATCATGATACTGTCCCGACGGGTCCTTGACCCAACTGCGCAGGATGGCGGATACGACAAATCCGAAATGGGCGAAGTGAGCGAACTGGCCCTTTTGCGGCGAGACTAACTCCAGCGCGATGCGCTCAATATCCAAGCGGCTGGCGATAGACAGCGTTTCGCGCACCATTAACGTTCCGATGCCCATCCGGCGCAAAGTGTGGTCCACTACGCCCCAGAGATAAGCAATATGCCGCGTCCAAGAGTGCTGGTCGTGCGACAACGTCCAGATAGTAACTACGCGGCCATCGATAAGTCCAATCATCGGAATAACGCGGTCGAGGCGGGCGTTCTGCACCCAACTGTGCAGAACTTCCGGGTCAGCCGGGTCATCCCAGAAGTAGATGCGCTCAGCCGGCGGCAGTTGATGGATGAACTGCGCTACGGCCTTTTCATCATCGACGGTTAGTCCACGCACGACCAGCGAACGCCCGTCGTGCATTTTAATTGTTTTGGGATAATCGGATAAATCTATCATAAGTTATTAGTGTTTTTGCTGTTTTAAAAATTAGAGTTAAATCTTAAGATGTTTTGTGTTCGAGTCGCACATTTAGGTGTGACTCGATTTTAATTCTCCCCGACGGCTCGAAGAAACACATCTTCGAGGTTGTCGGCATTGAAGCGGGCGAAGAGTTCGGCTTTAGTTCCGACGGCGGCTATGATGCCGTTGTGGATGATGCCGACGCGGTCGCAGAGCCGCTCGGCTTCGCCCATATCGTGGGTTGATAGAATGACACATTTACCATCGGTTTGCGCCGAGCGTATGAATTGCACGATGTTGCGCGAAGCCAGGACATCGAGTCCGGCGGTCGGTTCATCGAGGATGAGCGCCGGCGGGTTATGCACGACCGTGCGGGCGATGTTGACCTTTTGACGTTGTCCGGTGGAGAGTTTGGCGCAGCGGCGCTGCCAGAATTCGCCCATATCGAGCCGTTCGCACAATTCGGCAGCGCGTTTTACGGCAGCCTGGGCGTCGATGTCGTAGAGCATTGCAAAGTATTCGACCATCTCACAAGCGGTCAGCCGTGCATACAGCCCGGTGTCGCCGGAGAGAAAGCCCAACTTACGACGCACGCCGTCGGGATTGCTAACGATATCTGCGCCGCCGATAGATGCTGTGCCGGCCGTCGGCGTCAAGATGGTCGCTAACATCCTTAAGGCAGTTGTTTTGCCTGCGCCGTTCGGGCCGAGCAAACCGAAGATTTCGCCGGCGTGAGCCTCGAAAGATATGCCTTTGACCGCCTCGACCACGCCGCGTTTCTTATCTTGAAAGTGTTTGGTTAGTCCATAGACTTGGACTAAAACTTCACTCAATATTGGCTCAATTTATGATTTTTTATGGACCGAGTGGACATTGTAGAATGAATACTAAAACCCAAAGCCCAAAGCCTTCTTTAGGCTGTTTTGCGTTGTTCGCGAGCATACACATAATGCGGCGGGGCTTTCTTAGTTACGGTTTCAGATGTGATAAAGACTTCTTTCACATCGACCAGTTCCGGCAAGTCGAACATAATGTCGTTCATAACCGATTCCATCACGGCTCGCAAGGCTCTGGCGCCGGTGTCGCGGCGGACAGCTTCATCGACAACGGCTTCCAGTGCATCCGGTTCAAAATGCAATCGCACACCTTCCATCCGAAATAGCCGTTGATACTGCTTGACAAGTGCATTCTTCGGGTCGGTTAAAATCGAATGCAGCGCTTCTTCTGTGAGACGGTCTAAAACGGCGACTACCGGCAGCCGGCCGATGAGTTCCGGAATTATGCCATAGCGCAGCAGATCTTCAGGCTGGACTTTGGAGATGAGTTCATAATAGCCCATTTTTCGCTTGCTGCGCACCTCGGACTCAAAGCCCATTCCCTGTTTGCCGAGCCGGTTGGAGACAATGGCGTCGATGCCCTCGAAGGCCCCGCCGCAGATAAACAGGATGTTGCGGGTGTTGATGGACATTAGTTTCTGTTCGGGATGTTTGCGGCCACCTTCGGGCGGAATGGAGGCGACAGTGCCTTCCAATATTTTCAGCAGCGCTTGCTGGACGCCTTCACCGGACACATCGCGGGTGATGGAGGTCGAAGTGTCTTTGCGTGCGATTTTATCGATTTCATCGATATAGACGATGCCCATCTCAGCGCGGGCGACATCGCCATCAGCGGCGTGAAATAGCCGCACGAGGACATTCTCGACATCTTCGCCGACATAGCCGGCTTCGGTGAGCGTAGTCGCATCAGCGATGGCGAAGGGAACTTCGAGGAATTTGGCAAGTGTCTGAGCTAAGAGCGTCTTACCGGTTCCGGTCGGACCTATAAGCAGAATATTCGATTTGTCGATTTCGACATAGTCGTCCAGCGAGATGGTCGAAATGCGTTTATAATGATTATAAACAGCGACGGAAATCTTGCGCTTGGCGTCGTCCTGCCCGATGACATAATCGGACAACCGGCTGAAAATTTCGCGCGGGCGGGGAATCCCCCGTTTCATCGCTCGCTTCTGCGCCACCGCCATCTTGATTATCTGCGTCGCATTTGCGACGCAGATATCGCATATTGAGACTTCCGCGCCCTTGACCAGCGTCTTCGTCAGTTCGATGCGGCGCCCGCAGAACGAACAGCAATCGGTCGTCGGTGCGGGGCTATTGAATTGGATATTTTGAGACAATAGATATTTTAATGTAATGTGAAATTAAAATGTTAAAATCATTGAGCCAATTGCAAAAGTGATGATTAATCCAGAAAATTCAGACTATGGCAAGGCGGACGCCCTCGTCCGCCGAAAACCAAGCATAGAATGCGGCGGACGAGGGCGTCCGCCTTGCCATCAGTTAATAAATCCAACACTTATGCAATTACCTCCATTGTCATTGACATTGTCATTTAGCGGGCAAAATGTTTCATCCAGCCGAAATACTGGGTTAAGAAGGTGCTTATATCATATACGATGCGGGAATTTGAGATGTAGAACCACAGACCGGAAATCTGCACGAGGTTGTAATAAACAACACAACCGACGAAGAATCCGCCGACATACATCGCGGCGGCGCGGTGATAATACTTCACCCGCCCGATGCGCATCTCTTCCATAAAGTAGCGGATCCGCTTGTCGTTCATATCGTCTTCGGTGAGAATTAGACCCATCACTGCCCACCAGAGGCAGATTAAAAAACTGGGGATGAAGGTGAATATCGGGATGACACCGACATAATTAGGCCAGTGGTAATAGACATAGCCTGCCAAGCCCAGCCCCAAGATGGCGAAAACATTCGTCCAGCGGCGGAAACTGCGCAGGTAGCGCGGCGGTCGGAAAATGAACTTGTTGCGTACCGCCGTCACTTCGATATTGGCTTTAGCCACATAGTCGATGATTGAGCCGGCGAAAGCGGCCATAAACAGAAACCTAATCCAATAATGCGTAATGTAATCCAGAACCACACCCTCAGCGAAAATCAACTCGAAAAAGGCGATGATCCAGACTACGACCCAGAAAACAATCGCCCAGAAGATATAACCTTTATCTTCGGCGAACCAGATGAGAAATTCGCGCACTTGCTCGCGGGTCGGCGCCCTCTTAAGAACTTCGCCGCAAGCCGGGCAATGTTTCTCCTTCAGGAAGTTATAGGTGGATATTGAACCCTTGCAACTCGGGCATCTCATTGCTGCCACTCACCGGTTTGACTGTTGACGCTGTGAACTATTCCGCTCGCGTATACGGAATTATAGAATATATCTATATAATAAACAAATTACTCAAGCGCAAGCGATTTTAGATTTTGGATTTTGGATTTTGGATTTTAGATTTTAAATCAGGATATAATAAGAGGTAATTGCATTAACTGATGACAAGGCGGACGAGGGCGTCCGCCTTGCCATCAGTTAATAAATCCAACACTTTTGCAATTACCCCGATTGATTGCGACTTGGTATCACAACAGATTTACCAGATGGAGCAGATAGCCAACAATCAATTTCTGTTAAACTGCTTTAACAAAGAACGGGTGTCAACCGCAGAGGGTTGACACCCGTTCAAATCTTCGCCTACTTATTTACTAACCTATTTAATTTCTAATTGATACGGCATCAGCATTAAAATTTCACCATCGTTCCAACGTTGTTCGTCGGCGAGGCGGTCGGCGATGGTCAGCAGCGGCAGCGGAATAGAATTGCGGATTTTGCTTTCCATCCATTGTGAGCCGAAGTTGAGTTCGTGTTTGCGGCGCGGGTAGAATTTTACTTTGTATTTTTCGCCTTCCTTGATGCCGCCGGCTTTGGCAGCCAGATCGAGCGCCAGATCCAAACCGCCGGTCGCGTCGATCAAGCCGTTCTCTTTAGCATCGGCGCCGCTCCAGATGCGGCCCTGGGCAATTTTGTTCACGGCGGCGGTGTCCATTGCGCGGCCTTCGGCGACGCGCTGCAAAAAGAGTTGATAGAACTGGTTGATATGATCGCGCAGTTTGCTCCATTCTTCGTCGGTGAAGGACCGCGACGCCCAATACATATCAGCGAACTTGCCGCGCTTGAGGGTTTCCTGATTGAGGGCGATTTTCTTATAAAGCCCATCGACAGCGAATTTGCCGGAGATGACGCCGATTGAACCGGTGATGGTTGTCGGCAGAGCGACGATAGTGTCAGCCATACAGGCGACATAGTAGCCGCCGGATCCAGCCACATCGGACATCGAGACGATGATAGGCTTCTTGTTATCGCCTTCCTTATAGCGCTTGACTTCACGCATAATCATTTCGGAAGCCAGCCCCGAGCCGCCGGGGGAATCCACGCGGAAGACGACGGCGGTGACTTCTTTATCCTCGCGGGCTTGTTTTAAAGCACGGGCGATAGTTGCGCTGCCCATCGTCTCACCGCCGAAAATACCGCCGGAGGAAGACTCGCCGGAGACAATCGAGCCGAGGCCATAAACAATGGCGATTTTCTTCTCCCTGACATCGAACCATTCGGTCGGATAGTCCCATTTGGCAAGATATTTCTTTTCAGGGACGGTTACAACTCTCTTGGAGGTCAAGGTTTTAAGCAGGTCGGACAATTGGTCTTCATAGACGATGCTGTCGATGAGACCGTGTTTAAGCGCTTCTTCGGAACTGAAGGGGCCCTGGTCGATGATGACTTTGACATCATCGACGGATTTGCCGCGGCCGTCGGCGATGGCTTGGATGAAGATATCGAAGAAGTCGTCGAGGATGGCGTCGGTGGCTTCCCTCTGCGCCGGGGACATCGATTCGCGGGTGAACATATCGGAGGCGGATTTATAGTCGCCGATATGTTCGAGTTGCGGCTCGATGCCGATTTTGTTCAGGGTGCCTTTGACGAAGAGGGCTTGCGCGGCGATGCCGACAACATCCAATCCGCTGGCCGGCGGGAGGTAGATTTTATCGGCGACAGTCGCTAAATAATAAGCGCCGTTGCCGCCCGACTCCATATAGACGACAATCTTCTTGCCGGCGGCTTTAAATTTCATCAGCGCGTTGCGCATTTCCTGCCGCTTGGCAAAGCCGGCGCTGAAATTTTCGATTTTCAGCAATATGCCACAAACCTCGACGTCTTCGGTCAGGCGCTCAACTTCCTTATGAAATTTATAAATCGACCGGTTGCGCGGACGGAAGAGTAATGAGCGCGGCTCGTATTCGACGATATCGCCTTTGAGGACGATTTCGACGAAGCGTTTCTGCGGCTTTTGGAAGATGGTTTTCTTGTAAAGTTCGTTGCCGGATAGATAGGCGACGCCGGAAAGTTGATTATTCTGGGCTTCACGCTGGTAGGCGCCGAAGCCGCCGTTGCCAAAGTTAAATGAAACGCCGCCTGAAACGCGGGCGTCGTGCTTGAGCGGACCTTCTTTCAATTCCGGTGCGAAATCGAAGTGGACGTTGAAACCGGGAACAACCTGCCAGTTAGCGCCGAGGTTTAAGTCGATGTTATCGGTGTAGGTTTGTTTTTCTTGCGGGATACCGGCAGCATCGACATAAGCGTCGAACTTGTGCATTTTGGCGTCGAAGAAGAGCGTCAGGCGGTCGGCGCCTTTGCCGCGCGGCGTCCAAAGCGTCAGCGGGCGGACAGCTAAACCTAGATCGTAAGCAACCGGTGTCTTGGCGCCTTGCCAGCGCGGTTCGTTCACGCCGCGGGCGACGATGCCGATGGAGAGCCAGCGCGCCGTGCGGCTTAAGTAGCCGATGTCCCAACTATTCTGGCGGTCGAGGCGGGTCGTCCAACTATAGGCAACGCCGAAATATTGCCCGTATTCGCCGCCGCCGAGGCCTAAGGTATGGCGGCGCCGGTAGCCCGGGAGCGTTGTGCCTTGCCAGACCAGGCTGTCAGCCATTACTTCCATTGCGTAAGCCAAGCCGTCGCCTTCAAAGGTTAAGCCCCAATCGCCGAAGTTGCCTTTGTTAGAATAAGGCAGGAGAAAATAGGAAGTAGGACCGTTGTCAACGCCTAATCCAGCGGGATTGACGAACAGCGCGAGGGCGTCGTCGGTCATCGCGGCGGAATGCTGCGGCAGAGTCAGCCAGTTGGGCTGAAGAACCTGGGCTGTAACTGCCGCTGGGATAGCGAGAACGAATAAAACTGTGATAATGAAGATTTTGCGAAGCATCGCGTCTCCGGGAGTTTATTAAAATTATAATTGGACGAAATGGACAAAGTGGACAAAGGCAAGTTCTTTATCTATTGGATTGTCCGCTGGGCTGCCCAAGGTTCGCTGCATTTTATATAGATAGACTTTGGATGTTCTATGAAGGTTACGGAACTTATTTCCGAAGTTATCTTTGGGCGATTGTAGCCGGAAATTTGCATAAATGATTGACCTCCCAGATCTGTATCACTACATAGAGCGTCCAGAGGAGCATTTAAAATAGCCACTCTTCTGTGAAATAGATATCTGTCCACTTATCATCAAAAGACGATACATTAAAGTATCGAGGTTTGAAGCCTTGGTTATACTGCTGAACTCATCATAGGTCATCCTCATTTCGATAGGAAATGGGGCGGGGTATGGACCTTTGGCCATTATCGCAACCAGGGCGAGAAAAATAGTTCCAATTCCTCATACGACGATGGCTGCCCACCAGTAGATATCGAGCAGGATGTTGAAGATTTTAACGAATTTTGTCGGCATAAGATGAGAGATGCGACTTATTTTGCCGACGGGAGAAAGTTGTTCTGACGTTTTTAATTCTTTAAGGTTAGTTTGGGAATATAACTTAAGTTAATATAGCAAGAGATTAACTGTTTGTCAAGAATATATTATTGATATGATAAATATTTATTTTTTCAAGGATTTATAGAGAAAGACAATATGGACAATATGGACATATGGATATTTTTGCGAATATTTATCATTTTTTACTTGACAAGCACTTAATTCTTATATATATTGTCGATAGTCAACACATCGGACATTTATTCCGTCCGAACAAGTCACGCCGGAAAAGAGTCGGGTTGAAAGCCCGCCTGCCTGGCAAGCCATCCTCGCTTTTCATCACAAGTATTTTGATTTAATATTTAAGATTTAAGATTTTAGATTGGGATTTCCCGATTTAAATCTTAAGTCTTTATTATCCTCATCAGATTTCAGTCGAAATCTGTATTCACGCTTTTCACAATTAACATTCCAAGAAACAATGCTTAGAAGAAAAATGTCGCCCGCTGCGGGCGAACGGCGCAGCGTTATAAGCAGTGATTCAGCCGGCAACGCGTTAGAGCGGCGCCGCAGCGCTTCTGGAGGCGACGCTATTAAAAGCGTCCTGGAACGACGCAACCGCGGTGCTTCTATCAACGAATCATTCAACAGCGCTATGGAGAGACAACGCCGCGCGGATTATTCGTCTGAATCCAAGCCTGCGGCGTCGGATATAGTCGCCGAAGAAGTAGATGAAGAATTAGACATCCCCTTACCGCTGCCACCGTCTAGCGATGTAACTCTCGATCTGACCAAACTGAAGTCGATGCGTATCGGGGAACTCAATCAAATCGCCCGTAATCTTAATATTCCTGATTACAGCGGAATGGTCAAGCAGGATCTAATTTTCCAGATACTTGAGAAACAATCGGAGACATCGGGGTATGCGTTTGCCAGCGGGGTTTTGGAAATTCTACCGGACGGCTATGGCTTTTTACGGTCGCCGAAATCTAACTTCCTGCCCGGGCCAGACGACATCTATGTGTCGCCGTCGCAAATCAAACGCTTCTGCTTGCGCAAAGGGCATATCGTCACTGGGCAGATTCGTCCGCCGAAGGATTCGGAACGCTTTTTTGCATTGCTGCGCGTCGAAGCGGTCGATTATGAGTCGCCGGAGGAGTGCCGCGATAAAATCCTCTTCGATAACCTGACGCCATATTTTCCGACGCGCAAGTTCCGGTTGGAGACGCGGGAGAACGACCCATCGATGCGGATAATGGACATTTTCACGCCGATAGGTATGGGGCAACGCGGTTTAATCGTCGCGCCGCCGCGCACAGGCAAGACCATCTTGCTGCAAAAAATTGCCAATGCCATCGCGGAAAATCATCCGGATGTGTTTCTCATCGTGTTGCTCATAGACGAGCGGCCTGAAGAAGTAACCGATATGGAGCGCACCGTCAAGGGCGAGGTGGTAAGTTCGACCTTCGACGAAAAAGCCGAACGGCATATTCAGGTTTCGACGATGGTGATGGAGAAAGCCAAACGGCTTGTAGAGTATAAAAAGGATGTCGTAATATTATTGGACTCAATCACGCGGCTGGCGAGAGCGCATAATACGGTGATGCCGCATTCAGGGCGGATACTTTCCGGCGGCGTCGACGCGCAGGCGCTCTACGAACCGAAGCGCTTCTTCGGCGCAGCGCGTAATATCGAAGAAGGCGGTTCGCTGACCATCATCGCCACCGCGCTCATCGAGACCGGCAGCCGGATGGACGAAGTCATCTTCGAAGAATTCAAAGGCACCGGCAATATGGAATTAGTTCTCGACCGCAAACTGTCCGACCTGCGTATATTCCCCTCCATCGATGTCAACCGCTCGGGGACGCGTAAGGAGGAGTTACTGCTGAACGCCGACTTGCTGGCGCGCATCCATCTGATACGTTCGATTTTAGCCGATTACAATCCGATAGATACAATGAAATTCATCCTTGAGCGCGTCAAGGCGACGCGGAATAATGAAGAATTCTTCCGTATAATGAACCAGTGAGCATTTTGGATTTTGGAATTATTAATTTTTAAGTATTGCGCTAATGCATATCATAAGTTTATTAATGTTGATTTAATATTGTCAATACATAAATCACTCTATATATTAAGGAGAGATATTTTGAAAATTGTGAAAGAAATCTTAGTTTTATTGTTTGTGACGGCAGGCGTGTGGGCTTGTCCGCGTGGGGAGTATGAAGTCGAACAAGATGCGGAATACAGGGGATGCAAAGCCGAGCCTGCGGTCTGCGCGGAAGGCTGGGTAAAATACGAAGGCAATCCGGTGTTTTTGAAAGGCGCCGAAGGGGAGTGGGATGCCGGTGGTGTTACCTGCTTTGTCGTGCGCCATTTTCCGTGGGGGTATATGATGTATTACTCTTGCGGAGGTAATTACGGGCGCGGATTCGGGCTGGCGACATCGGAAGATGGAATAAATTGGGAGCGGCATCCAGACAATCCGGTAATGGCGCCGGACAGCGGGGTGACGGTCTGGGGTCCGGAAGTGCTGCACGACGGCGAGCGCTATCTTATGTGGTATGTCAGCCGCGGAATGGGGCTGGACGGCATTTCACATTGCACTTCGGAGGATGGCGTGCATTGGGAGCAGTCGCGGCGCAATCCGGTCATCGATCACGGCGGCTGCAATGCGGTGATTTGGGACGGTGAACAATATAGGATGTTCGTGCAGCATTCGTCTGGTCGGCGGCACGGCTTCGAACTGCATATTTCGCAAGACGGCGAAGTTTGGGAGAGCCGCGGATTTGCATTCTATTCCGGCGCGGTGAACACCTGGGATGAAATAACAGCCGCGCCGTCGGTGGCGTTTTACGGCGACAGTCTGCATTTCTTTTACACCGGCGCCGACACCATCGGCAATGCGCGCGGACAAATTGCCATCGGGCATGCGGTTTCAGGAGATTGGGGCGTCAGTTTCAGTGTCCCGCGCGACCGGACGCAGTTGCGCGCCCTGACGCCGACCGAACGCTGGGAAGGCCGGGGATTGTATTCTTCCGGCGTCGATTATGACGGTGAAACAGTTAAAGTCTGGTATGCTGCGACCGGTCCCGACGGCGGCTTCGGCTTTGCAACATTGAATGCGAATATTATCAAACCGCCTTCTAACGATGCCGCTGGAAATCAGCCTAATTTATGGTCGGTAAGCCCGAATCCGACGGCTGGTGAAGTCCGGCTGAACTATTTGGGTTCATTGTCCGCGCCGGTCGTTTTAAAGTTGTTCGATATGAACGGACGGTTAGTCCACACGGCCGAATATGCCGCTAATCAGCCGATTAGAGTGAATGCAGCCGCGATTGGGCTGCCGGTCGGGATGTTTAATGTTGCCATCGAAGCGCGTGGGCAGGTGGTGCATAAAAGATTAGCGCGAGTTAAATAATCTTTAAATAGCGCCATAGAAAGTATTTCAAACGGCGCTTTTTTTTCGTATAATGATTTACTTATTAATAGAGGCAGAATATTGTAGTTTCAGACTTACAATCTGGGGCGATGATAAACATCGCCCGTACGGGCGATGCTTGTCATCGCCTCTTAGAAAACTACTATTTTATGCCCCGTTTATAATCGCTAAAACACTTAAGTTTTTGAATATAAGCGAAAATATTATAAACGAAGCGAGGAATTATTCGCAATTGAATCATTATGCTATTCTATAAATGGGACATCATAGAGAATTCATCAAAATCCAATCATCGCGGAGCGCGATAATGCACTTCTTGCTTAGACTAAAAATCGTCAGCCTGCTCGCACTGCTTCCAATGGCGCTTTTAAACGGCGCTAATTTAGATAATCCTAAGCCAAATACAATAACGGCGGCGGTATCGTTATTATCAGATGCTGCCGCGGCGACGCGGCTTAAAATCGAAAGCCCGGACCAAATTCTCCAGCGAATCTATATCGATAGCGAGGCGTTCGATGTGTCGGGGATGGACGGAGAGAGTGTTACGGCGCGGGAGGGCTGGCCTGAACTGCCGGTGATAGCGCGGATGGCGTTGTTGCCCCCGACGGCCGGCGTATCGGCGCGCATTAACTCGGTTGAAAGCCGCATCGAGAGAGATTTTCAGCCGTATTTTGTGCCACCGCAGAACGAATCGCAGCCGATGCAGATACAGATAGTTGAGCCGGCGCGGGATTACATCGAACATCGAGGCTGGTGGCCTCCCGAGCCGGTGTCAATCAGCGAGCCAATGATTTTGCGCGGCAACCGGCTGGCGGCGATTTCCATATTTCCTGTCCAGGTCAATCCTGCAACCGGGGAGGTCAAATACAACGATGTCGTCGATTTCGAGTTAGTCTATGCCGGGGAGGGCAATAACCCGCTGAGGAATCAAGATGGACGCTATACCTCGGCGAGTTTCGACCGGATGGCGGATAATTTAGTCGTCAATCCACCGCGCCGCGATGGGGGTTATCGCGGGCGAGGCTCATATTGTGTGGTCTATAACAATACGCAGGGCGTAGCGAACAGCATCCAGCCGTTACTGACCTGGCGGGCGCGGCAGGGCTGGGAAGTGCGGACGATTGCACAGCAGAATCCTTCCGCCGACCAAGTTCGCCAGCAGATATTGAACGCTTATGATAATTGGTCTAATCCACCGGAAATGGTGGCGATAATCGGCGATGTAACCGGCAGTTTTGCGATACCGTGCTGGGAAAATGGGACGTCGGATGCGAATTATGGATTATTAGCCGGGAACGATAATATACCCGATGTGCATTATGGTCGAATATCATGCGAGACCTTGCAGGAGTTGGACCGGGTAATTGGAAGGATTGTATCTTATGAAGCGGATCCGCAGATGCAGGATTTGGACGCCTATCGGCGCGGCGCGGTCGTAGGCAGCGATAATTACGGGTCGTCGATTAGGTCGATTAGCAAGTGGGTTAAACGCGAAGCACGCGACCGCTGGGGGACCAACGATGTGCAGGAATGGTATGTCAGCGCCAATCAAGGAATGACGGGGTCGGCGTTTGCACAGCGGGAATTTGAGCGGGGTATTTTATTTTTCACTTATCGCGGCTGGATAGGAATGGAGGGCATAAGTTCGGGCTTGATAATGAACTTTAGGGCAAGCAATAAAATGCCTTTTGCCACACCGATGACCTGCGGGTCGGGCAATTATGGGACGGAGGCGAATGCGCAGTCCGAGGCTTTCTTGCGTTCGCCGGGCGGGGCAATCGGGGCGGTGGGATTTTCGACTTCAGGGACGCATACGGCTCACAACAACTGCTTTTTTGCCGGTGTTTGGCATGCAGCGTTTAAATTTGAAGATTATTATTTCGGTTCGATGGTCAATTGGGGCCGCGTCGAAATGGTGCGGCATTACGCGGCGTATGGAGACGGCGCTTATGTGAACTTCATTAAGTGGGGGAATTTGATGGGCGACCCGGCGACGCATATCTGGACTGGACCTCCGCAGCGGATCCGGGTTGCGCATATCGCTTCGCTGCCGATAGGCGGCAGCCGGGTCGAGGTTGCTGTGACGATGGAGGATGGCGGCGCGCCGCTCGCAGACGCTAATGTTTGTCTTTATAAAGCCGCGGATAATTATCAAGATGTGCGGACGACCGACGCCGAAGGCCGGGTGGTCTTCGACATTCGGCCGGATGCTTTGACGCGCGGCGATTTAATGGCGACAGTGACAAAACACAATATCAAGCCTTATCTTGGGCGAATTGTAGTCGGGCAGGCGCAGGCGTTCATCGGGGTATCGAATTGGGAGGTTGCCGGCGACAACAACGGCGATGGCGCGCCTAATCCCGCTGAAGATTTGACTTTGCGCGCGGCAATGCGCAATTTCGGGCAATCGGTCATTGAAGGCGGTTTTCAAGCCACAGCGACTACTGTCTCGCCTTGGGCTATCGTAACTAACGGCGACGCCTGGTATGACCAGAATTTTGCCGTCGGCGCTGAGGTTTTAGTCGAATTCAATTTGGCAATCGATACCGCTGCGCCTAACGGAGTGTCGATTCCAATTAATATAGCCGTTTTACACGGGGATTCGATATGGAATTCGCTGGCGTCGATACAAGTCCGCGCGCCGAAGATGACGGCGGACAGCGTCAGATTTATCGGCGGGTCTTTTACGCGCGGCTCGGTGCGTGAAATGGATTTGTTCATCTCGAATCGCGGCGCGATGCCGATTCAGCCGTTCAGAGCGCGGGTATGGAGCGATAGAGACGCGGTGACTTTTATCGACGGCGAGGCTCAATATCCGATGTTGAATATCCGCAGTTCAGCCGGGGCGCTGGCGCCGCGGTTTAGGATTCGGGCGCATCCGTTTTCAATTCCAGGTCAAATAGTAACTTTAACCGCGGCGCTGGAGAGCGAAACCGGCTTTAGAGATACAATTCAAACAACCTTCAAACTTGGCGAGCCGGGCAATACTGATCCATTTGGGCCGGATGAATACGGCTATGTCTGCTTCGATTCGGGGGATGAGGGCTGGGAGCAGCGTCCGGTTTATAACTGGGTTGAGATTGATCCCAGCGTGCAAGGTTTTCATTACCGTGGGATTGACACACAGATAAGCGACGGGGCTAACAATCAGGACGCCGGCGCTGTTTTTAACCTGCCAGCGCCTTTTACTTATTATGGGCGCGAATATAACCGGATTACAATAAACAGCAATGGTTGGGCGGCGTTTGGCGATTATGCCGAGTTAGTCTGTCCCCGCAATCGACACATCTTGAGCGGAAGTTTTCCCGGCGCGACCATCGCGCCGTTTTGGGACGATATGAGCACTGGACGGATACTTTATTATTGGGATGCGCCGCGGCAGCGGTTTATCATCGAATGGAACAATATGCGCAGCCTGGGCGGCAGTGTTGGTCCCCAGACTTTTGAAGCCATTATCCACTTGAACGGGGATATAATATTCCAGTATCGGCAAATAAATAATTCCAGCACGAATGCCAATACCGATACACCTTTTGCTACCGTTGGAATATGCGACCATAATAATCTCGTGGGTTTGGAATATACCTACTATAATACCTACCCGCGCGGGGCGCGGGAGTTGGCGCCGGGTTTGGCAATTAAATTCACGCCGAATATGGAGTTTCGGGTTGGGGTGCTGACCGGACTGGTAACCGATTTTGCGACCGGGGAGTCTATACCTGATGCGGAGATTGTTACGACGCGCGGTTTCTGGGCGCAGTGCGATGCGAACGGGCGCTATATCATAGACGACATACTCATCGGCGGCGGTTATCAGATGACGGTCACAGCGCCGGGCTATAACGATTCGACCTGGGCGGGGATCGATAACGCGGGAATTGTAATTGCCGAGCGCGAAACCTTATATGTTGACTTCGCCTTGCTGCATCCGGAGTTCAACATTGACCGCAATCGCTTCGAATTCCAGATGTTAGTCGATTCGACGACGACGACGGGGATTTGGCTCTTCAACGATGGCAACGGCACATTGAGATACACCAGCCGGTTTGCTTATGTTCAGGGCGAGGGCGCCGGACCGGGCCGAGACGAGCAGTGGGATACTTTGCGCGTCTTTCATATCGGCAGTCTGTTAAACGACAATGTAATTCAATCTGCGGCTTATGCTTATGACCGCTGGATTGTCGCCGGCGGCAACAATCGTTTGGATACGAGTTATTTCTATCATTTCGATAAGGAAGGCAATTACATTGAGAGGTTTATCCAGCCGATATTCAATGCTTATGGCGTGCGGGATATGGAGTTCTATAACGATATGCTCTGGTGCACAACTAATACACCGACGGTTTTACAGGTTGACCCGTTCACAGGCGAAGCCATCGCGCAAATCAATATAGGAATAAGGAATTTTTCTCCGCGCAACATCACAATCGACCCGCTGACCGGGATATTCTACTTTTCATCTACCACCGGCAATTTGCGTCAAATGCGGCTGGAAGGCGATACCGTTTTCGTCGAAATGCGAGCCTACCCCAAATTTGACCCGCGCGACGGAACACAAATTCGGGAAAATGGTTTAGCGTGGTTCCGCGACGACCCAGACGGCTTCAATCTGTATCTAATATCCAACAACGAGCCGGGAGGCAATCCGGAACGGGCGGATATTTCGCTTTATAAATTGAATACGACCACCGGCGAAATCCGCTTTTTAAGCGACTTAGCGGATAATATTCCGCCGACCGCACAGGGACGCGGCGGGATGACCATCACGCCGAAGTGGAATAATATGGTTTGGACTTTGGCGGCGGTTTTAGATAATGTCGGCGACGACCTGTTGGTGTTGTATGAACTGGCGCCGAATTCAAGTTGGATAGATTATACGCCGCGCAGCGCGGTTTTAGCGGCTGGCGATAATACGCTCATAGATATCACTGTGACCACCGCCGGTCTCGATACCGGCCGATATGGCGTGACCATCGAATTCGAACATAACGCCGCCGGTCTGCGGACGCGAGTGCCGATTAGTTTGAATGTAGTTACGGAAATCGTGATTTCCGATTTGAGCGAAGAAAATCCGACGGCGCGGGAGTGGAATTTGGCGCAGAACTATCCGAATCCGTTCAATTCGACCAGCGTCATTCATTATAGTCTGAAGGATGCGGTTGAAATGCGTCTCGAATTGCTCGATTTGCAGGGCCGACGCATAGCCGTGCTGACCGATGGCCGACGGGAAGCCGGGCGGTATGCTGTTTCGTTGGACGCCTCGAAATGGCCGGCTGGTATGTATATTTATCGCCTGCGAGCCGGGGAATTCAGCGCAATGAGAAAATTATTGATATTAAAATAAGCGCTTGAATATATGAGCGTTTGAGTTCTCAAGCGCTTGCTTGACATATCAATAAAAAGTCGGTATATTATTAACTATATGGAAAGGCGGACGCCATCGTCCGCCGCATTCTAGGCACGGTTTTTAGGCAGACGAGGGCGTCCGCTTGGCCGTGGTCTGATTATAAGAAAATAGGAGGGAGCGCGATGACGCGATTTGTTAAAAATTTCGCGATCACAGGGATAGCCGCGTTATTGTTATTGGGTATCGCTGTGATTGTTCAGGCGCCGGCTGGCGAAAGGCACGCTGGTCAGGCGGCAATAATCGGCGCGGAGAAGATAACCTATCGGGGAATGGGTTCACAGCCGATTCGAACGTCGGGGCGTGACGAGCCGGCGGAGATTATCTTCAGCGAGGATTTTGAAGAAGGCGCCGAAGGCTGGACGACTCACGATTTAACTAATCCTGATACCGTCTGGCACAAGAGCGATTTTATGGCCCGCGGGCAGGGCGATCTGCTCTGGTGGTGCGGGGATACGATTACAGGGCTGGAGAATCCGTATTATGGTTACGACAATATATGGCTGCAATATCTGGACACACCGGTATTGGATTTATCGCAGGCGGCTGAAGGCTTGACCTTAACCTTCGACGCTTACTGGCTGCTCGAGGATCCGCGGCGAGTGCAACCACCGCAGCCTTACGACGGCTGGGACGGGTGGTTGGTGTTGGCTTCGACCAATGACGGGCAGAGTTTCAGCATCATTCGTCCGGAGACGCCGGCTTACACCGCCAACCGAATTTCAGCGGCTGAGCGGTTCTGGATGCTGCAAGGCGAGTGGCCCGGCTGGGTGTTCGAATCAGGGGAGTGGGACGCCGCCAACGACGACACACCGGAACCGGACTGGGTCCAAGTGCGTTTCAATCTGAATAATTTTCGGCGCGCCAATGTTGTAGTGCGGTTTATGTTATGCTCCGACCGGGCGGTCGCTGCGCCGTGGAATGCTTATCTGGCGAATAGCGGCGTGTTCGTCGATAATATCGTCATTCGCGACGGCAATCGGGTGTTTCTATCGAACAATGGCACGGATGACCCGGTGCCGTCCGAGTTGATAGCTCGGCGGGGGCCCGGCTTCGGCGATTTTTGGCGGCGCACCAATGCCGACGCTCACAGCGGCAATTGGTCGATGTGGAACGACGATAATAACTTCAACATCATCAATGCGGTCGATTCACCGCCTTTTGAAGTGCCGGAGGATTTCAACACGCACTTTGAATTTTGGGTGCATTGCGACCTGCCGGACGCGGTGCATGCCGGGACTAACCGTTTGGTGGACTGGTATTTGATTTATGCCAGCGCCGACGGCGGCGAAACCTGGACTTATATCACCCGCGATTACAACCGGCCGGTCGCCGGCGGGAATGGGTGGGTTCTTTATGAGCCGGGCGTGCCGGAAGTCGGCGATTTGAATTTAGACCTGACAGGCTACGCCGGACGTGAAGTGCAGTTGAGATGGGAGATGCGCACCGACGCCGACCATCAGGAAGGCAACGGCTCGGGATTGTTCATCGACGATGTAACTGTCATCGCCACCAACCAGTTGCCGCGCGATGTCGGAATAAAGCATCTGCATATACCCTATCCGACGACAGTCGGCTACCGTCTCAGCGGCACGGATGTATTCGTGATGAATTATGGCACGCTTGACCAAGCCAGCATTCTTTCCTGGTGGGGCTGGATGAATAATTTTTACACCGGCCGTTACCCGATGACGAATATTCCGAATGTGCCGTCCAATGACAGCGTTAGGTATGTTCTTCACGATGGAGGTCGTCCCGGTCGAGGCTGGACGCCGACGATGCCTGGTGTGTTCACTATTTATGCCGCGACCAATCTTGGCGGCGGCACAGAGGGTAATCCGGACGACGACGACCAGAATCGAACCAATGATACCTGTTCGATAGCCGGCGCGCGGGTTTGGCCTGCGGGACTTTATGAATTCGGTTATGACAGCCGGACCTATCGTCTGGCTTATAATTACAATGCCGGAACAGGGCCGATGGCGCGCTATACGCCGGCGGCAGCCGGTCTGGCGGAGTTCTCGCTGGCGGCGGCGCATTTTAGATTTAACGGAGTGCAGAATGTAACGGCGCGTTTCAATCTACATATTTACGGCGGCAGCGGCGACACTACTGCTCCGGGGCGCGAATTATTGAGCCTCCCGGTCGATGTGCCGGTGGATTCGTTGATTCCAAATCATACAATAGTTCATTTGGATAATTATGCCGAGTTGGACAGTTTACAGGGCGATGTCTGGATTTGGTGCGAGATATTGCGCGAAGACCGCTGGCCGCAGATTATCGGCGATGACCAATTATATGGCGCGGGGCGGTATTTTAGATATAACGGACAAACTGCGACGCCGGTGAACGATGATTTGCAGATGCACTTATTAGTCGTTCCATCTTCGGCTGTCGAGCCGAGGGTCAGTCCATCAGCGACTTTAGTTAATTTCAACGATGTGATTTTAGGGCAGTTTGCATCGAAATGGTTTAGCATTTATAATTCCGGCCGGACGCCGCTCATCATACGGAATGTATCGGCGACTAACGACGCCTTTATAATCGACTGGGCCGGTGCAGAGACGCTGCGAACGGGTAAGGATGTAACTTTCGAGATTAATTTTGCGCCGCGTGCAAATCAGTTGTATGCAGCGAATATGGTCATCGATTGCAATGCCCCGAATGTTCCTGCGATAACTTTAGTCGGGTCGGGTATAATATCCGCTGCGCCGGGGGACAGTCCAGCCGCGCCGCTGGTCTTTGGCTTGAAGGAACCGTTCCCGAATCCGTTCAACAGTGAGACGCGATTAGCCTATGTTTTAGACCGACCGGGCTTGACGACATTGGCGCTGTTCGATTTGACCGGGCGGCAAGCCGCGCTGATAGAACAAGAATGGAGAGATACCGGGCGGTATTCGACGACGTTTAAGGCGGATGATTTACCGGCGGGGGTGTATCTGCTGAAACTATCCAGCGGCGGACAAGCGAATATCAAAAAACTGGCTTTAGTCAAGTAGCGATGCTTTGTTTAAGAAAAAAAGCGGATGGATGATTCCATCCGCTTTTATTTTTATCTTAACGAGCTAATTGCAAAAGTGATGATTAATCCAGAAAACTCAGACATGGCAAGGCGGACGCCTTCGTCCGCCGAAAACCAAGCCAAGCCTAGAATGCGGCGGACGAGGGCGTCCGCCTTGCCATCAGTCAATAAATCCAACACTTTTGCAATTATCTCTAATGATATAGATAGTTGGAATAAATAAGATCGAGTCACGCTGAACGAAGTGAAGAGTCTCGTCCCGGTTTGGCCTACGAGATGCTTCTCCCTGCTTACGCAGGGGGCGCACGACAACCCAGTGCGACTAACCTTTCTTGCCAATACAGATAAAGGCAATTTGATACCGATTTGCATTCAAATGAATAATAAAGGGATGCAAAATTAACACGGATTAAACGGATAGAACGGATTAATATAGTGGCTCTACAGGATTATCCGTTTCATCCGTTTAATCTGTTGTGAATATGTTTTGACATTTATCATCCGATTGATTGCGACTTGGTCTGATACTAAAAATAAATATTGCATTCAAAATTCGCGTTATAATGATGGTTTATAGATGGGCAAGACAAAAATTACTCGTAAGGACTTGCATTAGTAACAAAAATTAATTATATTTCACTACCTATTAGGATGCGGGGGATTATCAATGTCCCTCAACTCGCTGCTCCCCGCAATTGACAAGCGCTGTTGGCGCTGCTTCCGATTTGACATTCGTCTCCAAAGTTCGAGACGAACTGTCGTCAGTAATGCACACCTTGCAACAACCAAAAATTGAAAAGGATGAACAATGAAACGTCCCGCGACCGTTTCAACCCTTTTGGCTCTCGGGTTGTTAAGCCTAACCAGTGCAATTTTTGCACAGAATTACGAGTTCACGCCGACCGAAGGCGGCGTTCATACTTTATTTGTAACACGCGCTGAAATCGACGGCGCTCCGGTTGAAGATGGCGACGAAATCGGTGTATTTCTGCCGGATGGCGAGATATGCTTCGGCGCGATCGTAATCGACGGTCAGCCGCCCTACATTTTCGACGCCTATCAAGCCGACCGGGACAATCCGGGTTTCGGTGTCGGCGATGTGATACAGATACATATCTGGGATGCCGGCACAGAAAGAGACCTTGTCGCACGTTCACTGCCAGCCGAAATACGATTTGAAGTGGACGGATGGACGGCTGTGACGCTCTCGGCTAATATTCAGGCGCAGCCGGAAATCGATTTGGCCGATGTGACCGGGCATCCATTCGGCTATGTCACTGTGGATGAGAGCGTCCAGTGGCAGTTCACAATTTATAATATCGGTTCTGCCGACTTGGTAGTGGAATCGATTACTTCAGATAACGGCGCGTTCAGCAGCAATTACGATAACGACAATCCAGTGCGGATTGAACCGGGCGGACTTCATTCGGTGACCGTTATTTTCAGACCGGCGGCAGCGCAGGAATACAACGGCAGGTTAGCCATTAGTTCGAACGATGACAACGAGGGCTTACTCTATCTGAACCTGTCGGGGACAGGCGTATCTGGCGGGGCGCCAGATATAAATGTGTCAGCGAACGCGCTGGATTTCGGCGAAGTTATAATCGGTCAATTCACCGATAGAACACTGTCGATTAATAATAACGGCGAAGCGACGCTGCACATCGCAAGCATTACAGATGACCATCAGGATGCGGGAGTTTATACTTACAATTTCGACAATCAGCAAGGCGTCGATATTCAGCCAAACGGCGAATTTCAGTTATCAATCAGGTTCACTCCTGTCGCGGAGGGTGCGCATAATGCAAATTTAAGGATTGTGTCCAATTCGCCGGAAGAAGAGAATTTGTTCGTCAGTCTTAGCGGAATTGGGGTCCTGGGGCAGCATTTCAATCCGGTTGAGACGAACATCCAGCATATTATCTATGTCAGCGAGGCGTTGCTCGATGGAGAGAACCTGGGCGATGGCGATGAGATAGGCGTGTTCACCCCTAACGATATATGCGGCGGCAGCGCGGCGCTTGGTCCAAGCGGACCACCGGTGGGCTTCCCGGCTTTCGGCGATGACCCCGAAACGGACGAAGTCGAAGGCTTCACACAAGGGCAACCCTTCGCATTTAGAGTCTGGGACAACTCTGCCGAGCGTGAATGGCCGGCGGTTGTGATTAATGATGAAGGCCATACTGTTTTTCAGAATTTTAACGGATTTTCTGCGGTGCGTTTAAACGCGCAGAGTTTTGCCGCGCCGGAAATTGAGATTGCGCTAAATGAGAGGGATCACGATTTCGGGCGGGTTTTAGTTGACCAGACGGCGGATTGGCAATTTACTATTCGCAATATCGGCGGCGCGGCGCTGAATATTGACCGCATCGATTCGGACAATGAAATGTTCACAACCGATTTCGGCGACGAGGCTCGCCAAGTTGAAGCCGGTGGTTCTCTAGTTGCGACCGTGTCCTTTGGACCGGATCGGGAGGGAGAGTTTTTGGGGACTTTGACGATATTTTCGAATGATGGCAATGAGAGTCCATTTCTGATTAGACTTGCGGGTATCGGCACAATTCAGCGCGTGCCGGAAATTGTCGTGAATCCATTGGAAGTTAATTTTGGCCAGGTTCAACTTGGACGGGGCGCGGTTGAATCGGTCGTTAATATAGGTAATGTCGGCACCGGGAATCTTTCGGTCGCCGAAATTACGATCGACGGCGCGGGATTCAGTTATGCAGTCGAGCAGCAGGACCGCCCGATTGAGATTGCGCCGGATGGTTCGATAACCGTAACTTTGCAATTCGAACCGCAAGAATTGGGTGAACACCACGGAACGCTCACAATTCGCTCGAATGACAGCGATGAAAGTATTGTGGTCGTGGCGCTAACAGGCGTCGGCGTCCCGTATCGAAGATTTTCGATTTCGCCGGATGTAGGACAGAATAATCACAGCATTATAGTCCAGAGCGCCTGGCTCGACAATCAACTGCTGGTCGAAAACGATGAGATTGGCGTGTTCACACCGGGGGGAGTCTGCGCTGGCGAAGCCTTGCTGGTCGCCAATCAGGGTAATGTGTTTCCGTTGGGAATTCCGGTGTTTGCAGACAATCCGGAAACCGACGAGATAGAGGGCTTCCGGACTGGCGAAGCCTTTAGTTTTCGGGTGTGGGGCAACAACCCTGGACAGGAATGGCCGGCGGTTGCAGTTTATGTTCAGGGTTCGCAAGTCTGGGCTGACGGCGGACAATCGACGGTGCGTTTGTTCGCACAGAGTCAAGATGCGCCGGAAATCGAAATTGCCGACGCCGACCTTGAACATAACTACGGCGCGGTAACAGTGGACGATTTTCGGGTCTGGAGATTTGACATTCGCAATATCGGACGGGCTGCATTGACGATTGAGTCGATTGAATCGGGCAATCAAGTCTTCACGACCGATTTCGACCAGGCGGTCGATATTAATCCCAATGGTTCGCTGACAATTTCGGTAACCTTCACGCCTCGTCAAGAGACCGATTACACCGGCGCCTTGACGATAACTTCCAACGACCAGAATGAACGAATAGTCGAAATTGCGCTCACCGGCAGCGGAACAGTCATACGCGAGCCGGAAATAGTCGTTACGCCGCAATCGATAAACTTCGGCGAAGTTGACACACGCTTTACCCGCGCCGAAATTCTAACAGTAACAAATGAAGGCACGGGCGATTTAACTATCGACCGGGTTGAATTAGCCGGCGCAGGATTCAGTCATAATTTCAGCCAGCAGACGGTATTACAGCCTGAGGCTTCGCTGCAAATAGAGGTAACCTTCGCGCCGCAAGCCGCGGGTGAATATAATGGGACATTGACGATTTACTCTGACGACGAAGATGAAGGTGAAGTAGCAGTTACATTGACCGGCGTCGGTATAATCGGACCTCATTTCTTATATACTCGGACAGGAACTAACCATAACTTGCTGGTGCACGAAGCGAGATTGGACGGCGATTTATTAGTTGTCGGCGATGAAATAGGCGTGTTCACGTCGGGAGGGCTCTGCGCCGGCGCGACGGTTCTCGATGAGGAAGGCGGAGTATTTCCGGCGGGATTTTCCGCGTTTGGCGACGATGCCGGAACGCAGATAATCGACGGCTTCGGGTCCGGCGAAGCCTTCAGTTTCCGGGTTTATCAGCGCGGCGGCGAGGAATGGTCTGCCACAGCCGTCTATATCGAGGGTCAGCAAGTTTGGACGAATAACGGCTTCACGGAGTTGCGTTTGAACGCCCAGACTGAAGCCGCGCCGGAAATCGAGATTGCCGAAGCCGACCGCGCCCACGATTACAGATCTGTGGCAGTTGGCGGCGTCGGACATTGGCAGTTCTTTGTGCGCAACATCGGCGGCGCCGACTTAAACATCAGCGGTCTCGATTTCAGCGTGGATGTTTTCAGCGGCGAATTCGCGGCCGGAGGCCAGCAGATTACAATCGAACCTAACGGCTCGGCGCTCTTAACCGTCGTTTTCTCGCCAGCCGATGATATTGAATACACCGGCGCTTTGACGATTCGTTCCGACGATGAAGATGAACCTAACTTCGTTATAAATCTGTATGGCGTTGGGACAGAAGTGCTCGAACCGGAAATAGCTGTCGAGCCGATGTCGCTGGACTTCGGCCGGGTTGCCATTGGCCGGTCGGGCGAAGATATCGTCCGGATTTCCAATATCGGCACGGCGGACCTTACGCTATATTCAGCCGGCATCGCCGGCGCCGGATTTACGACGAATTTCGACGGCGAGCAAACCTTACCGGCAGGAAATACACTAACTTTGACTGTAACCTTCACCCCGCAAGCGGCGCAGGAATACAACGCTGCGATGACGATTCGCTCGGACGATGAGGATGAGGCGACGGTAGATGTGCAGTTAACCGGTTTAGGCTTCATCGGGCGTCATTTCGAATATACCCGCACCAGCGCCAGCCATTCGCTGATGGTGTATGCGGCGGAAATCGACGGTCAGTCGTTAGTGGAAGGCGATGAAATCGGCGTGTTCACGCCGGGAGGGGATTGCGCTGGCGCATCGTTGATTGGCGAGGAGGAGGGCGCCCTGTTTCCGGTCGGCGTCGCAGCCTGGCAAGCGGAAGAGAATACGCCTGGTTTTGCGTCGGGTCAACCGTTCGCTTTTAAACTGTGGGATGCATCAACGCCGCGTGAATATATTGCAACGGTCGAATATGGCGATGGTCCGCAGACTTGGGTGAATGGTGGATTTACGCCGATTACGCGGTTGTTCGCGTTTACGGAAGCGACGCCTGTTATAAGGCTCTCCACGGATAATCTCAATTTTGGCGAGGTTCTTGTCGATGACGCTTCGCAGTTGCCGTTGACAATATCAAATATCGGTTCGGGGGTTCTCCATATCGGCAGTGTAACGGTTCAGGGCGAAGTGTTCAACACAAACTTCGGGGGGGAATTTGATATACAGCCAGGCGGACAATCAGTTCTGATGGTTATCTTCACACCGCACGCTGAAGGCGAACATAACGGCGTTTTGACCATCGCCAGCAACGACCCACAGAACGGCGAAATACGGGTCGGGCTTACCGGCGTTGGTGTTGTAGCGCCTATTCCTAATATCGAACTGTCGGCTAATACGCATAACTTCGGCGAAGTGCCAGTCGGGCAGCGCGCTGATTGGGTGTTGACGGTGAACAACACCGGCACGGGCGATTTGAACATTGAACGTCTTTCAGTTCAGACTGAGGTTTATACTGTAAGTTTGGACGGCGAGTCGAGTATCCCGCCGCGCCAGTCCAGAGAGATAATAGTAACCTTTGCGCCGCGCGATATTCGAGAGTATCCCGACCGGTTGACGATAGAATCGAACGACCCGGATAATGGGGTAGTGTTCGTCGATTTAATGGGCATCGGCGGATTACCAGGCCCGTATTTTAGATACATTTCTGAAACCGGAGAAAATGCGTCGTTCTTGGTGACCAATGCGACTTTAGATGGAGAATTATTGACCATAGGCGATGAGATAGGCGTTTTCACGCCGTCAGGAACTTGTGCTGGTGGAGTAGTTCTATCTGAGAACGATGACGGGAATGTTTTTCCGGCTGGTTTTGCAGTCTGGGGCGATGACCCGAATGTTGCCGGGCGGCAGGGATTTTTCGCCAACGAGCCTTTCTCGTTTAAATTCTACGATCTCTCGGCACGCGAAGATATTGAAGCATTTCCTAATTATATAGAGGGACAGCAAGTCTATCAAGCCAATGGTTTTACAACACTAACCTTAATGGCAGAACGTGAACGTCGGCCGGACATAACAATATCGCGAGATAGGTTTAATTTCGGCAGGATTGTTGTCAATAATGTTAGCAATCGAAGTTTAGTTATCAGCAATGCCGGGACGGCGGTATTGAATGTATCGGATATTTCAATTGAAGGTGACGGAGTATTTATTTGCAATTACGATGGGAGTTTCTCACTTATGCCACGCGAGACTTACAATTTGCGCGTCACCTTTGCACCGCAGTATGATGGTGAATATAGAGCGACGATAGTTATAATTTCCAATGATCCGGATGAGCAGCGAGTTGAAGTTGCTCTAACTGGGATTGCAACTCCTCCTCCACCGCCGAATATTGCCTTGAGGGGAGCGGGACCAGGCATTGCCTATGAAAGTAACCTTATTGAGGAATATATTGGTTCAATGCATACTGTTGTGGCTTCGGATTTAGACCGGGATGGCGATGTGGACATCGTAGGAGCCGCGTTGAATTCCAATGGGTTTTATTGGTGGGAGAATGACGGATCGGAGCGCTGGACACGACATTCGATTGCACAAGTCAATTCTCCGACTACTTCAGCGGTTGTTATCGATGTCGATAAAGATGGAGATTTGGATGTCGTCGGCACAGTCGTCAATGCAGGCGTTATATGGTTTGAAAATGACGGAGAGCAGAATTTCCAAGGCCATTGGTTGGAAAATGCCAACACCGGAGCAGTTCGGATTAGAGCCGCGGATATGGATGGCGATGGAGATATCGACTTCGTGAATTCTTATCAATATTCGTCTGAATTAGTCTGGTGGCAGAATGATGGGCGTCAGAATTTCACCCGTCGGGTAATCCGGTCGAATTATCTGGATGCAACTGGGGTTACCTTAGTGGATATGGATTTTGATGGCGATATGGACATACTCTCAACTTGTTATAGGCCGGGGTATATAATCTTATTTGAGAATAATTCTCTAGGCCAATTCACCACTCACTTCGTGTGTGAAGATATCGATTCGACAGTTGCAGCCGATGCGGGTGACTTCGACGGCGACGGCGATTTGGATGTAGTCTCTATGAGTTATACCCAGAATCGGGTTTCCTGGTTTGAGAATACAGGGCAATTCAATTTCACTGAGCATAGTATATTAACCGATTTCCTCGGTCCTCATCATATTAAAACTGACGACATCGACAGTGATGGCGATACGGATATAGCGGTTATCGGTCATCATGAATTGATTTGGCTGGAGAATAATAGTTTGGGTCAGTTTGTATTGAATATGGTGGACCCGGAAATGTCCTCTTCGCGATTGTATTTAGATATAGCCGACATAAACGGAGATAGTCGATTGGATATGGTAGGTTGCGGTTGGACCGACCCTATCGTCTGGTATGATAATAATCCGGCGGCATATTCGCACAATTATAGCGAGATTACCCTGGGCAATACCGCCAACTGGACTTTAACAATTGCTAACTCCGGTTATGAGCCGTTGATCGTAAATGGAGTCCGATTAGATAATGAAGCCTTTGCGACCGATTTTGCCGGTCGATTCGGTGGACAAGCCGTGATTGAGCGTGGCGAGAGTATCGATTTTAATGTTTCATTCACTCCTGGTCAGGCGATTGAATACAGCGGAACGTTGACCATATTCTCCAACGATCCGGACAATGGCGAAGTCAATGTTGCACTCATGGGTATGGGGACGCGGATAGGTTTCCCGGATATAACACTCTCGGCGGTGCGGCACGACTTCGGTCCTGTGCCGATGTATGAGGAGTCGCAATGGATATTGGTCATCGGCAATATCGGCAACGACCGGCTCAATGTAACCGGCGTGAGCCTCGACAACGATGCCTTTGCGACCGATTTTAGCGGCGCGTTCGGCATATCGCCGGGTTCGATTCGCCAGTTAGTCGTGAGTTTCCTGCCGACTGAAATTACCAATTATTCAGCCAACCTCGTTATCGCTTCCGACGACCCGGACGAAGGCGAGGTCGCCATTGCTTTAACGGGTTCAGGCACTGCCGCTCGACCTCATTTTAGTTTCACTTCGACAGATGTGAGCCATTCTCTACTTGTTCAAGGCGCGACAGTCAACGGCAATATATTAGTTGTAGGCGACGAAATCGGGGTCTTCACGCCGGCGGGTTTGTGCGCCGGCGCGGTAACGCTCATCGCCGAGGATGGGAGTATATTCCCCGCGGGGCTGGCCGCTTGGGGCGACGATGCCAACACCCCTGTCGTTGACGGCTTCACAGCCAATCAGACTTTAACCTTCCGTTTATGGGATATTTCCGAGCGCGCCGAATTGACAGCCGCGCCGCAATTCATCGACGGACCGCAAGTTTATACTCCTAACGGATTCACTGTCCTTTCCTTGGTTGCTTTTACCGAAGCCGCGCCGCGTTTGGAACTAACTACCCGCAATATTGATTTTAGTCTGGTGCCTGTTAGAGGCGCCCGCACTAATACGCTTGGCATTCTCAACCGCGGCGACGCGGCGTTGATAGTCGATGGGATAGAAATCGACGGCGCCGGTTATCGAACAGATTTTAATAACGAAGCGGTCGAAATTGCCGCCGGCGGGCGCTTGGATGTAAATGTGATTTTCGAGCCGCAGGATGTTCAGCGCTATGATGCGGTTTTAACCGTCGTTTCCAACGACAACCTCGAACCGCGCGCGGAAGTTGGCTTAACCGGACAAGGTATCGAAGCCGGACCGCCACAGATAGTGGCGTCGCAAGTCGCTTATGATTTTGGAGATGTGTTGATAGGTTTAAGCGCTAATTGGACTTTCACAGTGACGAATACGGGCGGTGAAGATTTAATCGTTCAAGCGCCGCAGGTTGTAGGCGAGGGATTCAGTGTGGATGTCAATGCGGGTTGGACATTAGAATCAGGTCGGCAACGAATAGTTATGGTAACTTTCAGACCTGAAGAGGCTCAGGATTATGTGGCTACGGTTATTCTCCGTTCAAACGACCCCAATCGCGCTATCGTAAATATCGCGCTGCGAGGCCGCGGTGTGGCAGGGCAATTCCGCTGGGCTTACGTTGAGACCGACAACAATATGTCGCTGATGATTGAGTCTGCTGATATCGATGGACGCTCGCTCGGGATGCAGGACCAAATCGGCGTGTTCACGACCGACGGCTTGTGCGCCGGGGTGGTAGTAATCGAGCAGTTCCCGGTCGGACTAGCGGCTTGGGGCGACGACCCATCGACACAGGACATAGTAGATGGTTTTATTGCTGGCGAGGCGATGACTTTCCGTGTTTGGGACGCCGAAGCCGACTTTGAGGCGGAAGCCGAGTCTCAATTCATTCAGGGTGAAAATGCTTATACCGCCAACGCTTTTGCACTAGTGAGATTATCCGTTTCGACCGGCGGCGCCCACTTTAGACTCTTCGCACGCACCGAAGTCAATCACTCGATTTTAGTAGCGGACGGCCGCTTAGACGAACAATTGTTTGCAACTGGCGATGAAATCGGTGTGTTTACACCAGCTGGATTGTGCGCGGGCGCAGTCGTTATGGAGGAGATAGATGGTGAAGTCTTCCCGCTCGGTATAGCGGTGTGGGGCGACGATGCTAATACCGGCGGAATCGATGGCTTCCGTGAGGGTGAAGCCTTCACCTTCCGTTATTGGGATGCCGTAGGAAGGCGAGAATACGATGCAATCCCTGAATTCATTGAAGGGCCGGAATTATGGGAGCCGAACGGCTATTCAGTCGTCAATCTTCAAGCGGCTTCCGGACGAGTTCCCCGCCTGGCTTTATCTACCGAAAGCCTCAATTTCTATAATGTTGTGTTAGGCAATTCCAAAACTCGAAGCCTGACAATTATCAACACCGGCGATGCGGCTTTGATTATAGAGAATATATTCTCATTTTCGGAGGATTACTCCGTCGAATTTAATGAAGCCGTGCGACTAGCCCCTGCAGAGTCTTGTGAGGCGAGGATTGTATTCAGCCCGTCGGAGTTGGGTGACCGCAGCAGTGAGTTGCATATCATATCTAATGACCCGGATAATAGCGAAGCGATTGTTACACTCATAGGCTTTGGGATAGAGGCTGGACCGCCGCGGATAGAGGTAACTCCCGTCGCTCTCGATTTTGGAGAGTTGCTGATTGGTTCAAGTTTAAACCAGACCTTGCGAGTGAGCAATAGCGGCGGCGACGATTTGCGCGTGAATTCGCTGCAAGTCGTGGGAGCAGGATTCAGAGTTGACCGCGGCGATGGCTTTATTGTTGAATCCGGAGCCGAGGAATTAGTAACCGTCACATTCGCTCCTGATAATGTAGGCGAGTTCAATGCTACATTAATAGTTCGCTCTAACGACCCGAACCGTGGCGTGATGAATATAGCCTTACGCGGCGTCGGAATTGCCGGGCAATATCATTGGAGTTTTGTCGAGACGGACAATAATATGTCGCTGCTCGTTCAAATGGCTGAAATAAATGGCGAACCGCTGGCGGCGCTCGACCAGATCGGCGTTTTCACACCCGATGGATTATGCGCCGGCGCGGTGATAATCGAGCAGGACTTCCCAGTCGGCTTCGCAGTCTGGGGCGACGACCCCTCGACGCAAGAAATAGTAGATGGTTTTACAGTCGGCCAGCCAATGAGTTTTCGCTTCTGGGATGAATCCGCTGGGATGGAATTCGATGCGGAAGCCGATTTCATACAGGGCGAGAATCGATATGCCATCAACGGATTCGCTTTGCTAGAATTGTATGCGGTATCAGCAGGTCCGCGCTTTAGATATACGCCGACGGATGTCAATCACTCACTCCTCATTAACGAAGCCTTGTTAGATGGCCGGCCGCTGGTCGAGGGGGATGAAATCGGCGTCTTTACGAGGGATGAACTTTGTGCCGGCGCAGTGATCTTAGAGCCAATTGGGGGCAATGTATTCCCGACCGGTCTTGCCGCTTGGGGCGACGATGCCAACACCGGCGCAGTGGATGGATTTATTCCTAACGAAGAATTTGCATTTCGCTATTGGGATGTTTCAGCGCGATGTGAATATAACGCGACGGCTGAATGGCTGCAAGGACCAGACCGGTTCACAGTCAACGGATTTAGTATGTTGACATTATCCGGTCGTTCGGGACGAGCGCCGGATATTGCGCTTTCAGAATCGACGCACGATTTCCGCATAGTGCCGGTTGGTTCGCGCCGTGATTGGACGCTGACTATAAGGAATATCGGCGAACTCGAATTACAAGTGGAACGCATTGAATCGAGCGCTGAAGTCTTTACCACTAATTTCCCGGATGAACCTGTAGTAATCGAACCGGGTGGAGAGGTTCCGATTATAGTCTCATTTTTGCCAAGTGATGCTCTTGATTATCAAGGGTCGATTACAATTATATCGAATGACCCTGATGAAGGTGAATTAACCGTGGCCTTAACAGGCCGAGGTATCGAAGCCGGACCACCGCGTATTGCCTTATCGGATGAAACCTATGATTTTGGCGAAGTGTTTCTCGGATTGACTTCCACCTGGCAATTCTCAATTGAGAATCAAGGCGGCTCAGATTTAACTATCGATAGAGTTGTTTCTGATAATAACAACTTCATTGTCGATAATCCTGAAGGCACAGTTATTCTTACCGGTGAAATGATAACAGTGGGTATAACTTTCCGTCCAATAGTCGAGGGTAATATAAGAGGAATTATATCGGTTTATTCTGACGACCCAAATAATGAGACAGCGGAGTTAAGAGTATCGGGTATGGGCGTTCGTGGAGCGTTGCGCTGGCAATTCCGCCAAACAGACAATAATATGTCGCTGCTCATTGAGAGCGCTGTTTTAGACGGCGAGATGCTTGTCATTGGCGACCAAATCGGCATCTTTGCGCCATCCGGATTGCCTACCAGCGCTGTTGAGGTGACAGCAGATGGATTTCCAATCGGAATGGCAGTCTGGGGCGATGACCCATCGACGGATGAAATCGACGGTATGATAACCGGCCAACCTCTTTCCTATCGCATCTGGGACGCTTCAGCCGATGTGGAGGTTGAGGCTGTTGCAAGATATCTTCAGGGGGAAGGTATATATGTCGCCAATGGTTTTGCTTTGTTGACTCTTTCAGCGTTCACACCACAAGAAGGCGCTCATTTCCAGTTTGTGGAGACCGATAATAATCATTCATTGCTGGTGCGCGCGGCAATTCTTGATGGCGATCCTTTATTGCCGGGGGATGAGGTCGGCGTCCTCACCCCCGGCCGGGTCGTTGCTGGTGGTTTCGCAATTATCGAAGCCGGCGCTGAATTTGGTCTCACAGCCTGGGGCGATGACCCGACGACGGAGAATGTAATTGACGGCTTCAGACCAGACGAGGAATTCACATTCCGCGTTTGGGACAGCCAGGCACACCAGGAATTTAACGCCATCCCTAATTTTATCGAAGGTCCCCAAACATATCAGGTCAACGGTTTTAGTGTCCTTACCCTCACAGCCACAAGTGGACGTCAACCGGCAATCTATGTTGCCGATAGAGAACACAATTTCGGCGGTGTGGAAGTGGGGACTACCGAAGACTGGGCGTTAGTAGTTCGCAACCGCGGTAATGCCAGCCTGCACATTCGCAATCTCTCCATCGAAGGCGATGAACAATTCAGCCTTGAATTTAACGAAGAAATAACGGTTGCGCCGGACGGTAACTATATATTTACAATTTATTTTTCACCCAACGATGTGAATGACTATTATGCCACATTAACTCTCGAATCCGATGACCCTAATGAACCTGAAATGGCTATCAATCTACTCGGACAGGGTATAATTATCCTGCGTCCGGAAATTTCTCTAGAACCACAAAGCATTGACTTTGGCGAAGTTCCACTCTACGAGCGAGCAGAAGAATTTATCACAATTCATAATCGCGGTGAAGGTGATTTAGTGATTAGCGATATGTCCACTGACAACGATCTTTTTGCAGTCGGTTTCCAAGCCGAACCGCGTGAATTCTATTGGGCATTCGTTCAGACAGATAATAATATGTCTCTGCTCATTGAAAATGCCACACTGCGCGGCAATCAACTCGTTGCCGGGAATTTCATAGGAGTGTTCACGCCTGGGGGGTTGTGCGCAGGTTATGCCGAGGTCACTGGAGATTGGTCGTTAGGTTTAGCGGCTTTTGGCGACGATGCCTCTACAGATGATGTTATAGAAGGATTTCGCGCTAATGAAAATATACTTTATCGTTATTGGGATACTGATGCTGGACGGGAGTATGCTGCTCAAGCGGAATACTCCTCCGGCGAAGGTATTTATCAACCTAATGCATTCGCTATGCTAACTCTTTCGTCATCTGGACGACCCCTCGCGCCGGCGATGGCCAATCAAACTGTTGTTGCGCCAAATGAAAGTGTTGATTTTATAGTGTATTTTACACCAAATGAACTCGGTGAACACCATTCTACTCTAACTATTGCCTCTAATGATGAGAGCGACCCGGAAGTCTTTGTTCCGCTTTCCGGCGTTTGTATTCTTTCACCGGTGCAGATGACGCTATCGACTGAATCGCACGATTTTAGAACGATACTTGTAGGGGAATCTTCACAATTAGTGCTGACCATCGGCAATAGCGGCCAGCAAATATTAGTAGTCGAACGGATTGTGATTGAAGGTTCATATTACCGTGTAGATAACTCCGAAGGTTTCGAATTATCCCAATATGAGACGCGGGATGTTACAATTACTTTTGCGCCGGAAGATGCCGGGATATTTGAAGGCAGGTTGACAATAATATCGAACGACCAGCGAGGAAGTTTATTCGTTGAATTAGTCGGTGTTGGCGCCTGGTTCGGTATCGTCGAAATCGCGCCTGAATTGACTGATTTTGGTGAAGTTCCTATAGGCGACCGGGTCGATCGTTTCTTAACAGTGCGAAATATAGGAAGAGGCAATTTGAGATTAACCGATATAAGAACGGAGGGGGTCGGGTTTGGGGTTGAATGGGGCGCTGGCGAGCCGCGGGAGTTTTATTGGGAATATCTGCAGACGGACAACAATATGTCGGTGTTAGTGTC
>VGIO01000003.1 GCA_016867855.1 Calditrichota bacterium | reverse complement strand
CAAATTCACAACAGATTAAACGGATGAAACGGATAATCCTGTAAAGCCGCTATGTTATCCGTTCTATCCGTTTAATCCGTTGTTAATTTTGCATCCCTTTATTATTCATTTGAATGCAAATTGGTATGAAATAATACCTGTCATCATTGAATCCATTTTGAACCAATTGTCTTTCAAACTTTCCAACTTTCAAACTTTTTAACTTTCAACTTGATAAAAAGCGAGAGTAAAGATGCCAGTAATAGAAACAGTGGTTGGAATAGACCTCGGAACATCGAAAATCGGCGCGGTCATAGCCGAAATTGTGGATGATGGCGAGGTTCAGGTCGTCGGTGTAGGAACAGTGGCTTCGCACGGAATTCGTAAAGGTGTGGTGGTCGAGATGGAGAAAGCCATCGATTCGATACGGGATGCACTGGACGAAGCGGAACAGATGGCTGGCGTCAAAGTGCGCGACACTTATGTCGGCATATCCGGCGAGCATATCCGCTCGCTCAACAGCCGCGGCGTAGTCACCGTGAGTCAAACTAAGTCCACCGATCGCGAACGAATTATTAATCCCATCGATGTGAACCGCGTTCTCGAACGTTCGCGCGAAATTTCTCTGCCGACCGACCGTGAAATCATCCATGTCCTGCCTCAAAGTTATACCGTCGATACCCAGCCGGGAATTTGCGACCCCATCGGTATCAGCGGAATGCGGCTGGCTGCCGATGTGCATATCGTAACCGGACAAACTTCGATGGCGCAGACCATCAATCGCTGCGTGAAAAGCGCCGGCATCAATCTACATCAAACTGTCCTCGCGCCGTTAGCCGCTAGTTACGCTGTCCTAAGCGAAGATGAGAAGGATCTCGGCGTAGCGTTGTTGGACATCGGCAGCGGCACAACCGACCTGGCAATCTGGCACGAGAAGGCTATTCGGCATACGGCCGTCATACCTTACGGCGGCGGGAATATCACGCGTGACATCGCCCATGTCATCGGCGTTCCGCCGGATGCGGCTGAAAAACTGAAAATCGAAAAGGGCGGCGCGCTGCCGCCTGCCAACGACAGCCAGTCTATCAATCTTGAACCCAGCGGTGATTTCACCGGCCGCATCGTTGACCCTATCGAATTGAATTCCGTTATCCGCGATCGAATGGACGAAATATTCCGGCTGGCGCGACGCGAAATCAAACGCGTCGACTACAACGAACTCATCGCTGCCGGCATCGTGCTAACCGGCGGCGGCGCGCTGCTGAAAGGCGCGGCAAGGTTAGCCGAGGAAGTCTTTAAGCGTCCGGCGCGCGTCGGCTGCCCGCGCGGCATCTACGGACTGGCGGATACAGTGCATAATCCCGCTTTCTCAGCCGCCGTAGGATTAATTTTGTTCGCTCTTAAAAATCCTGAAGCAGTCGAATCCGCTTCCACACGCCAGCATCCACGCGCTGCGACCGGCCTCTGGGCATCGGTGCGGGCAGCAGTCGAAACGGTTTTGCTTAAGGTTTGATAATTGAATGACTAATGAGGTAATAGCAAAAGTGTTGGATTTATTAACTGATAGCAAGGCGGACGCCCTCGTCCGCCGCATTCTATGCTTGGTTTTCGGCAGACGAATATCAATGTGATGATGATGATGAAAATAAAACTAAAATGCGCGCTGTAAAATAAAAACCTAAATAGGTTGTCCGGGAATGCCCTACTTGCGATTTCCACCGGAACATCGGCAAGTTTTTCTTAGAAAACAGCATATAAAAAGCCTCAAACTAAGTCTTTTATTAAATTAAATATCCAAGGAGTCATCCAATGTTCGAGACAATGCGCATCGAATTAGCTGACGAACCGATAATGAACGAATTAATGACGGTCGTCGGCATCGGAGGCGCCGGCTGCAATGCCGTTAACCGGATGATTCAATCCGGCGTCAAAGGCATAAAATTCGTCGCTGTTAATACCGACACTCAATCGCTAGCGCAAAGCCTGGCTACGCACAAGGTTCAAATCGGTCATCAACTTACTAAAGGGCAAGGCTCCGGCGCCAATCCAGACATCGGACGCCAAGCCGCCGAAGAGGACCGGGAACTTATCAAGGAAGCGCTTCTCGGCAGCGAACTCATATTTTTAACGGCCGGGATGGGCAAAGGCACCGGCACTGGGGCTTCGCCCATCGTGGCTGAAATCGCCCACAGCCTCAATGCCCTGACCGTCGCCATCGTTACACTGCCCTTTGTATTCGAAGGCCGGCAGCGGATGATAGTGGCTGAAAGCGGCATCAAAGCCCTGCGCGCGCAGGTCAATACATTGATTGCAATTCCCAACCAGCGTTTGCTCGGCATCGTCGAAATCAACACCACGCTCAAGGAAGCCTTTGAGAAAGCCGACAGCGTGCTGATGAACGCCACCACCGGCATCACCAACATCGTCCAGAAATACGGCGATTGGAATCTCGATTTCCGCGATGTTCAGACCATCATCCAGTATGGCGGCGATGCAATGATCGGCATCGGTGTCGCCAGTGGCGAAGAGCGCGGCAAACGGGCAGCGCAATACGCCATTTCCTCGCCCCTGCTGGAAGATTTGTCGATAGCCGGCGCAGCCGGCGTCCTGCTGCAAATTACCGGCTCGTCCAATATGACGCTGTTGGAAGTCAACGACGCCGGTATGACTGTACGTGAAGCCGTCGGCGAAGACGCCAATATCCTATTCGGCACCGGGATCGATGAAGAATTGGGCGACAGCATCCGGGTTACATTAATTGCAACCGGCTTTAACAAAGCCAAGACCGCCGCGCCGCCACCGCTTAAGGAAAAGAGCGCCGATGCACGGCCTTTGAGCATTCGGCCGGATATGGAATTGCCGCCGAAGTTCCGCACCGGACTCGATTTGGAGTCGGCTCTACCCCAGCGCGAAGCGCCGCGCCGGTTGCTTGAAGTGGACCTGGAAGGCGAGCCGCCCACAGACCTGAATGTGCCGGCCTTCCTGAGGAAGAACGGACACCACTAAACCTTTGAAGTTGGAAAGTTATAAGGTGTAAGGTGTAAGTAAAGATAAATTCAATTATAGATATTCTTCAACTTGCGAGCCTATTAAATCCTTGCTTACTCACTTACACCTTACACCTTTCTCCTTACACCTCGCCTGTAGGTAATCGATGCCTGACGCGACCTGATGTCGTCATCATCATTGTCATCATCAGTTCAACCTTATTCGGCTTTAGCGCGAATATACGACGATGTTATGGCGCATGTGGATTATCCGCGCTGGGCGCGCTTCGTCCTCGATGTGTTGAATTCGCACGGACTGCCATCGCCAAATACTAAATCGCCGCCGAACATTCTGGAATGCGCTTGCGGCACAGGCAGCATAACAGTTCTTTTAACGCTCTACGGCTACCAACTCGAGGCATTCGACCGCTCAGCTGAAATGGTCGAAATCGCCCGGCGCAAAGCCGCCGGTTTGCGCCATACGCCGCGCTTTTTCACCGCGGATTTCAACAATTTTGAGACCGCGAGCGCTTTCGACGCAGTGTTGTGTCTTTACGATTCTGTCAACTATATGCTCACAGAGGATGCCCTTTGCGCCTACTTCGAACGCGTGCGGAAGGTTGTTAAAGTCAAATGCCTGTTCTTATTTGATGTCTGCACAGACATCAATTCGCGCCTACATTTTACGGACCGCTGCGAAACCGGCCAAGGCAAAGACTACCACTATGTTCGTAAAATGCAATACGACTCTGTTTCGATGATGCAGGAGAATCGCTTTGAAATTACGCTCGCCGGGCAGCCTGAACCTTTAATTGAGATTCACAGGCAGCGAATCTATAGACTTAGCGAGATCGAAAAACAATTAATCCGGGCGGGCTGGTCGATATTAGAAAAAACTGATGAATATCGGCGCCAGCCGGCGCATAAAAATTCGATGCGCGTGCATTTTTTATGTCGTCCAAAAGCCATCTGAACGCCAATGCACATAATGCGATTTTCAGAGTCATAAAAATCATCTGTCCTCTTAGCGCCGTTAACTTTGTTCATCAGACTCTTATCGAATATTATCTACTTTCACAATGCTGAAACTTCTGAATGTTTCCTTTCACTACCCTGGCGGCGCCGGTGTTAACGGCATTTCGCTGGAATTGCGTCCCAGCGATTTCGCGCTGCTCGTCGGACGCACCGGCGCCGGCAAGACGACGCTGCTAAAACTAATTTCGTTAGAGTTGACGCCGGACGCCGGCGACCTGACGCTGGAAAAGTTCCGCACGAGTTCGATGAAGGATGCTCATAAACCGCTGTGGCGCCGACGGCTCGGCATTGTGCATCAGAATTTACAATTACTCGAAGACCGCAGTGTGCTGGAAAATGTCCGTCTGGCGGCCATCTGCGAACCGAACCTTAACCATGCTAAGGCGCGCGCTTTGAAAGTCCTCTCCCGCGTTCATCTATCGCATAAAATCCACAGCTATCCGCCACAATTGTCCACTGGTGAGCAGCAACGCGCCGCCATCGCCCGCGCCTTAGTCAACGAACCCTTTTTATTGTTAGCCGACGAACCCGTCAGCAACCTCGATGCCCTGACCTCCGCAGGCATTATCGACCTCCTCCACCATTGCAGCCAGTCCGGTATGGCGGTATTGGTCGCCACCCACCAGCCGGAACGTTTCGAATCTGTCAAACCCATCGTCTATAAAATGGACGACGGACGGGTCTTCCGGCAATGATCGGCTTCGCGCTCAAAGAGGGCTGGCTGTCGTTTCGCAACCTGGGGCTGCTCGGCTTGCTGACGCTGCTGACGCTCATAATTACGCTGACACTCTTTGGACTGACGATTACAGGTTATGCAATCTTACAGGAATGGAATCGCGGGCTGCTCGGACGCTTCGAAATCGAAGCCTTCTTCAAAGACGCCGCCGATACGACCCAAATTGAGACGGCGCTGACTACTATACGCCGCCATCCGTATGTGAAAACCGCCCGGTTTATCTCGCGCAACGAAGCCGCCAAGCGATTCAACGCTGAATTCGGAATGGATATCCTGGATGTCCTGCAATATAATCCCCTGCCGGCGTCGATAGTGGTGACTCTGGCGACGGACACTTACCCACAAATCGCCTGGCAGTCGGTCGCCAACGCACTCAAAGACTGCCCCGGCATCGACGAAGTCATCTACGAAGGCGAGTTATTATCCCAATTGCAAAACCTCTATCAGGACATCGGACAAAAATCGGCGCTCGCCGTTGGAACGACGCTTTTGATATCCATCGTATTGTCGGTTTTGACAGTGATGGGCGCGATAAAGTCGCGGATGGAGTTTATTCGGGTGATTTTGCTGTCGGGGGGAACGCGTTGGATGGCGCGTGGTCCTTTCACCGCGCTGGGATTTTATTACGGGCTGTTCAGCGGGCTGGTGGCCGGCGCGATAACCTATGCCGTGTTTAAGTTTCTCATCTACGGCTGGGGAATCCAAGCCAAACCCGGATTGTTGATTTTAGGCGGTTTAATCGCCGCCGGTATATTAATCGGCGCATTGTCAGCGAGTTTCGCAGCCGGGAGATGGATTAAAGAAGTGTAATGAATGTTTTATGAGAATTAATTTCAAACAACCTAGCTAATTGCAAAAGTGATGATTAATCCAGAAGACTCAAACCATGGCGAGGCGGACGCCCTCGTCCGCCGAAAACCAAGCCTAGAATGCGGCGGACGAGGACGTCCGCCTTGCCATCAGTTAATAAATCCAACACTTTTGCAATTACCTCAACCATCAACATTTGAATAATCAAAACTACATCTCATCCTCGCATAAGATTTACGATTATTTTTTAGCCGCTTTTGTGGGGAGTTTAGTTATATCGCAGGTTCTGGCTGCGAAAATCGCCGCAATCCCCCTGCCGGTATTCGGATTACTCATCTTCCCGGCTGGCGCGGTGGCTTACGCCGCGACATTCGTCATTACCGATATTATATCCGAGACCTGGGGCAAAGCCGCCGCACAGCGCGCCGTCTGGGCTGGCTTCTTTGTAAATATCCTTGTGCTGCTCTTAATACTCATCGCACGGCTGTTGCCGGCCGCGCCATTCTGGGACGGCGAGGCTGGCTGGACTAAAGTCGTCGGCTCCACCGCCCGTATAACTATCGCCAGCCTAATCGCATACCTAATAAGTCAGACCAACGATATCTGGCTTTTTCATCTCATCCGCCGCCGCACCGGCGGCCGTTTTCTCTGGCTGCGCAATAACATCGCCACCATAATATCGCAACTTCTTGACACCGCCATTTTCATCACCCTGGCATTCTACGGAACAATGCCCATCATTAATATGATAATCGGGATGCTGATCATCAAATGGACAATTGCCCTGCTGGACACGCCGGTAGTATATCTTGGTGTTTATTTATGCAAGAAGTATCGGAGGAATGAGTATATCCAGGATTATAATAATTTGCAATCTAATCAAGAATAAACATCATCTCGCGGCGCGGTGCAACCAAAGATGAAAATAGTCTTGAGCGCTAACAGCCTTAATGTTATCCATATAGTCCATAATGTCTATATAGTCCTTTTCTTGATCTAAAACCGTCATTTTCTAAGAAATGCTATAGATGCAATATCAATCTGATGAAGCCTTTTATCCGGTTTTGTCGGCTGGTGAGATTACACTTATCGACGACCCTTGGTTCAAAGTCTTGTTGCAACGTAAAAGACAGATCTGGGATTCGAGCGGAAGGGTTAATCTGCCTTTCATATCAGTGTTTGGCAGCGCGCAAGTCGATGCCGGCAGCGCCATCTGGCAGAATGCTTTTAAATTGGGCGCGGAGTTAGCCCGCAGGGGCGCGGTGGTGATGAATGGGGGTTATGGCGGGTTGATGGAAGCCGCATCAGCCGGCGCGCGGGCGGCCGGCGGGACAACCGTCGGCGTAACCTGCGAAAACCTACCTGAAAAATCGGCAAATCTATATATCGACCACGAGTGGCAGGTCACGCGCTGGGACCAGCGGCTGCTGGCGCTCATCTGGCTGGCGGAAGGCTATATCGTCCTGCCCGGTTCGAGCGGCACATTAGTCGAACTCTCGATGGCGATCGAAACGCAACTTAAAGGCTTCGTCCCCAAACACCCGATTGTATGCCTGACACGCTTCTGGCAGCCGGTCGTGCATAGGGTCGTCCCTAATCACAACACGGTGTTATTTGCACCAACGCCTAAAGAATGCGCAGCGCTGGTCTTGAAATAAAACTAATGCGGCGACGAGAGAAGCATTTCACCGCGCGCAGAGCGACACATTTAATGACAATTCGCAGTCTATTATACAAATAACTTTCATTATGATATTCTGGATTAACAACTCGAACAGATAAAACGAATAAAAGCCGCTAATGTTCACTTACATTAATGGCTTCCAGTATGTCGGACAGGAGGACAGGCGTCCCTGCCTGTCCTGGGAGATCTGGCTGCAAAGTGGACAGGCGTCCCTGCCTGTCCTGGGAGATCTGGCTGCAAAGTGGACAGGCAGGAACGCCTGTCCTCCTGTCTATACAATAATGCCAGTTTCTTTTGCAACGAGGCACTAGCGCTATGTCAAGCGTAAGATGTCGTCATCCTGAACGAAGTGAAGGATCTCATCTGGATAAGTAAATCTTTAGGACGAGATCCTTCACTTCGTTCAGGATGAAATATATAAGAAACGCAAAGAATAATGTCGCTATGTATAATAACTCATTCCCAAGTCATCACCAACGGCGTAAGGCTATGCACTAATTCCGGATTGTAAGGTCTTACGCGCACCGCAAAGCCTTGCATGCCGGTCACGGCGCAGACGATGCGGCCTTCATAGCGCGCCAACCCATCAGACTCGCCAATATAGGTCAAACGCGTCAGGACATAGTTGCTGAATTGCCCGTCGCCGTTGACATTGCCGTGAATAACTTCGACTGTAATATCGTCCGGTGACAGCCCGCCTAAATTGACGCGCACTTTAACCGGCAGCGTCTCGCCGGCGACTAATTCGAGGTCCTGCCCGATATCGTCTGAAATCACCTGCACACCAGGCCAGGCTTTCATAACCCGTTCGCGCCATTTGGCGATTTGCCGGGCAATTTGCGCCTTGTCGCCGGTTAACGCCTGCCCGGCGCGATGAGCGGGAATATAGTATTTTTCAATATATTCCTGCACCATCCGACCGGTGTTGAATTGAGCGCCGAGGACTTTCATCGAGCGCTTCATCATCGCAATCCACTTGCGCGGCAATTCGGTGCGGTCGCGCTCGTAAAACAGCGGTATAACCTCGTTTTCGAGCAGATGGAACAGCGCCTCCGATTCGACGCGGTCCTGCTCTTCATCGTTGTCATACATCTCGCCCGAGCCAATCGCCCAGCCGACTTCGGTCGTGTAAGCCTCGTCCCACCAGCCGTCGAGCGTGCTGACATTGAGCGCGCCGTTGCAGCAGGCTTTCATACCGCTCGTGCCGGAGGCTTCCTGCGGGCGACGCGGATTGGAAAGCCATACATCCATCCCTTGCACCATATACTGCGCGACATTGATGTCGTAATTTTCAAGGAAGATCATATGATTGCGGACTTCAGGTTGATTGGCGAAATGAACGATTTTGCGAATTAAATCCTTGCCGGGATTTTCCTGCGGATGAGCCTTGCCGGCAATTATCAGATTGACTGGACGGGCGCTATTGGTCAGCAAACGGATCAACCGCCCCGGATCGCGTAATAAAAGGTCGGCGCGTTTATAAGGCGCAAACCGCCGCGCGAAGCCGATTAACAACGCGTCCGACGACAACACTTCCTCAGCGGCTTGAATCTCCGACGAGCCAGCCCCGCGGCGGCGCAATTGATTCTTGACCCGTTTGCGGCTGAAGAAAATGAGCCGTTCTTTGCGAATCTGGTGAATCCGCCATAATTCGCCGTCCGGTATGGCGTCCACCCGCTCCCATAATTTAGGATTCCAATACTCTTCGATAAACTTCGGCCCGATATAACGAACGAGCAGTTCTTCCATATCGTGCGATATCCACGACTTAGTGTGTATGCCGTTGGTAATACTGCCGATGGGAATCTCATCTTCCGGTAGATTGAGCCATATCTTTCGCCACATATTCCGCGACACCTTGCCGTGCAGTTTGGAGACACCGTTGCAGTGCGCGGCTAATTTCAAGGCGAACACGGTCATCGAGAACTCAGGCGACCGACCCGGCTCCTCCTGCCCCAGTTGCTGGAACTGCTCCCAAGTCAAACCTAATCCGTCGGTCAGGGATTTGAAGTATTTTTGTATCAAGCCCCATTCGAAGACCTCGTTGCCAGCCGGCACCGGCGTGTGGGTAGTGAAGACCGTCGATGACCAGACTGCTTCGCGGGCTTCGGCAAAGGTGAGTCCATAATTCTTAATCAACCTGCGCAGCCGTTCGAGCGCCAGGAAAGCCGAATGCCCTTCGTTCATATGATAGACTGTCGGCTGGATGCCGAGTTTTTCGAGCGCCCGGACACCGCCGATGCCGAGCAGAATCTCCTGCCGCAAGCGGTTCTCGCGGTCGCCGCCGTAGAGTTGCGAGGTGATGCGCCGCAGATGCGCCGGATTCTCCGAAATATTGGCGTCTAAAAGATACAGGCAAGTTCGCCCGACCAGCACTTTCCAGATATGCGCCGTCAAGGTCTCGCCGGCTAAATCAACTGCAACCGTCAACGGCTTGCCGTCGCTGCCTTTCACACGGGATACCGGCATATTATACCAGTCATTGATGGGATAGCGCTCACCTTGCCAGCCGTCGATGTTCAGATACTGTTCGAAATATCCCTGCTGATAGAGCAATCCGACGCCGACTAACGGCGTGCCGAGGTCGGAGGTGGCTTTCAGATGGTCGCCGGCTAACAGCCCTAATCCTCCGGAATAGACCGGCAGGCTGACGCCCAAACCGAACTCCATCGAAAAATAAGCCACCCGCAGGTCGCTCTCTGCAGGATGGTATTCGTCGAACCAGGTCCGCGCCGCCAAGTATTCATTGAGCAGGTTTTCGACGCGCTGCAGATTGGCGATGAAACTGTCGTCGAGCGCCGTCTCGTCATACAACTTCTGCGGCAGTTGGCCTAACATCATAATTAGGTTTTGGCGGCATTGCTCCCAAGTTGGCGCATCGAGTCGCAAAAATAGTTGAACAGCCGGCCAATTCCAAGTGAACCAAGTGTTCATCCCGATGCTCCGCAGCGCCTTCAGCGGCTCGGGCAGATTGGGGATGACATGAAACGGTTTGATTTTCATAAGGAAGTTAGAAAGTTATAAACTGTAGGTTGTAAGGTGTAAGGTGTAAATTGGGAAGTTAATCGATGTTGCATTCAATCTGTTTTATTCACCGACCTTATCCGCTTATTTATTTTGTTAATTTCGTTCAAACAATCCACAGGCTCCATCAGCCCTTCCTCTGTTGCGTCCAATAGGGCTTAATTCCCCCCAGCCAACGAAATAATCCAATATAAGCCGCAAAATTGATAAATGCAAAATAGAACATCGCGCTGATGATGAAAATATGAAATCCAAATAAATAGGCTAAGCCTCCCAGCGCCGCCCCGGCTATTCCAAACGCAATTATCCCGGCGATAAAGGGATACACTAAACCTAATTTGAGCAGCGGTATCAAGGCGAGACACATTAATCCCAATAAATATGGCGACAGCCAACGCAGAACTTTGTTCACAAAGACAATAATGAAGATCTTTGGACCGGCTTTGGCGGATATTTTCAGCGCACGCGTCAGACTGTTCAGACTGTATGCTGAAAGGCGAATATGACGCTTGAATTCCTTGCGCGAAGAGGCAATGATTTCTGTTGCGACGGCATTTTCAGTAAAATGCGTTCGATAACCCGCAGCCAAGACTTCTATCGGCAGCATAACATCGTCATGCACCGGCTTTCGCCCAATTGGACGGAACAGCGCCTTACGAAAAGCATAAAATCCGCCATAAACACTGACTACGGCGCCAAGCCGATTCATTAAAGTTTTAGAATAAGTCTCAAAATTATGATATATTAATTCGCCTTTCGGCGGCCTGTCGTCGGAGATGCTCAATTTAAAAATCGTATTCCCCCCCGCCAGCCCGACTTCTGAGTCAGCGAAATATCTAGCCAGATTTCGCAGCGCTCCAGACGCCAACATCATATTCGCATCGATTATGACTACAATCTCATTCTGCATTTGAGACACATAAGCGTCCAATATGCCGAACTTACCCAACCGCTTTTCAGTCCGTATTAATTTGACGCCAGCGCCTTCAAAACTTTTGACCGTCTCATCGGTTGCGTCGGTCGATTGGTCAGATATAACGACGATATCGCGCAGTTCAGACGGATAATCCTGCGCGAGCATATTGCGCAGTTTCTCGCCGATGACGCGCGCCTCGTTGTAGGCAGGTATTAATATGGATAAGCGCGGCAGCGGTGCATCGGAAGGAATATCACGCGGCTTGCGGCCACACGTTGCCAAAGTCAATATAATCGAAACACCAAAATAAGAAACAAATACCAAACCCAGCGTCAGCCAAAATACAACTTGCGCCGTGAGTTGCAAGGCGTTCATCTAAGCGTCGAGATTAATTCCGCCGCGCGCCGGCCCCATTCATCGTCGCCGTGGTCGTTGCGCAAACGCGTCAAGATGCGCCGGGCTTCATTGGCGTCTCCGAGTTCCGCCTTTAATTTGGCGGCTTCGATTTGTGCCGGCGCCGACCACTGCGGATAAAGATTATATAAGTATTTTACCTTCAAATAGTCGTCCACCGCCTCCGCCCGGCGGTCTAATTGAACCTTCAATCCAGCAACTGTGAATTGAGCCTCTGCTCCAATGACATCGGCGCGGCCGACGGCCAACTTTGCCGCCCTCTCCAGCGCTTCCTGATATTTTCCTAGACTCTTTAGAATATAAACATACTCTAAAGATGCCCGGGCGGCTATCTCGCCTTTGTCGGCGCGTTCGAGCAGCGGGGCGAGCGCTGCTGTCGCCGCGCTCAAATCACCATTCGCGCGCGCTATTTTGGCAAGGTAAATTTGTGCTTCCAGAGCCAAGTCTAACGAAGGAAAATTCGTCCGCAGCGCCTCAAACATCCCGCCGGCGTCGCTCAACTTCTTTTGCGCGTAAAAAATCTGCCCCATCTGATAGAACGCCATCGCACGATAATGGCTTTTGCTGTCTTTAGCGGCAAGTTCCCGCCAAACATCGACCGCTCGTCCGGTGTCGAAGCCGTCCAAAATGCTCTTGGCGCGCCAATATGCAGCCGCCGGAATATGCTCGCTCTGCGGATATTGCTCGCTTAGTCGTTTGTAAGCCTGTTCAGCGCGGGCGAAATCGCCGGAATTATAGAATAAATCGCCGATGCGCAACGCGACATCATCGACCAGCGGACTATTCGGATTTTCACGGGCGAAATTCTCAGCGACACGCACACCGCGCTCGATGTCGCCCAACTGCAAGGCGCACCATTGCAAACCGTTGACGGCGTCGCCCACCAGTGGTGATTGAGGATACTTCTTGATAATGTTCTCATAAGCAGCGGCTGCGCTCTTATAGTCCTTTAAATTGTAATAAACATCCGCCAGGCCGTAAGCGGCTTGTGCGGTGTAGGGCGATAGAGGATAAGCCGTCAGAAACTGCTTGTAAGCGTCGGCCGCTTCCGGTAGCCGGCCGGCGCGGAACAACGCCCAGCCGTGCATATAAGCCGCATCATCGGCAAGTTCCGACTCGGGAAAGCGGATAATATGCGCGGCGAAGGCTTCCGCCGCCGATGTGAACTTGTCGGCTTTGAGCAGGCAGACCGCGATCTGATAATCCACACGTTGTTTTTCTAATTGTTGCGCCGCCTGTTTTTCGACCGACGCAATAAACTGCCGGTAAGCGGTTTCGGCGCCGCTGTATTCCTTGGCGCTGAAACGGCTGTCAGCGATGCGCAGCGCAGCATCGGAAGCATAACGGCTCTGCGGATGCAATTTAATAAATTCAGCGAAGGCTTGAGCGGCGGCGCGGTAATTATTCATCTTATAAAGCGCCCAAGCCCGCCCGTAGCGAGCCTCCTCTAAAAGTTTGGAATTCGGATAGTTCTCGATAAGGGCGCGGTAAGCCGACTCAGCGCCGACTGCATCTTCACGGCGAAAACGCGCCTCCCCCAAATAAAATAAACTCTCCATCCGACGGGGACTATTCGCATAACGCTCAAGTAGGGTTTCGAGATACTTCTGCGCCAGCGAATCGTTCTCAGTTCGATAGCCCAAATATCCGGCGCTGAACAACAACTCGGCTTCGTCTTCGCCGCTGGATTGAATAGAGAGGCCTTGCCGGGCAAAATCGAATGCAGCCTTAAAATCATTCAAGGCTTCGTTGGCATTGACTAATAAGCGATAGGCTGTAATCCGGTCGGACGGCTCAAGTTTAGTTAATATCTGGCGTAAAGTCCGGTCGGCTTCAGCCGGTTTGTCGTTCTTTAAATAGAAGCGGCTCAGTTCGAGCGCGGCGCGCGCCGCCAGCGGTTGGTCTGGATAGCGCTGTAGCGCCTGGCGCCACAATTCGGCAGCGGCTTCACCGCGTCCGGCTTTCTGTAAAACGCCGCCGGCTTCGACGATAGCATCGCCGGCCAACTGGTGCTGGGGGAAGCGTTCGGCGACCGATATATATGCATCAGCCGCCGCCGGCCAGCGATTCTGCTGGGCTGACGCCCAGCCTAAAGCAAAATAAGCCCGTGCTGCAGTCTCCGATGTCGAATCTACGGCTAAGAGCAGCCGGTAATAACTTTCGGCTTGGCTGAAATTACTCTCAAAATAGGCGATTTCGCCTAAAAGGAACAAGGATTGGAGATGGATTTGGCTTAAATTGGGCAGTTCCGCCAGCGGCGTCAAAGCCTGACGGGCTTTAAGATTCATACCGCGCTGAAAATAGAGTCTGCCGGCGCGAAAGCGCGCCGACTCTGCCGGCTGGGTCTGAGGATAATCCTTCCAGACCGTCTCATAAGCCGCCGTCGCCGCAGCGGTGTCGCCGCGCTGCTCATAAATACTGCCGATGGAATAAGCCGCCCAAGCGGTGTATTTATGCTGTGGATAGGACTTCAGAAGCCGGTTGTAAGTATCTAAAGCCGAGACTGTATCGCCGGCCGCAGCGAGGGCTTCGCCCAGCCAGTATAATATGTCCGGTAGTAACGATGTCTGCGGCTGGCTCCTCAACGCCTGCCGCAAAACATCGATTGATGCCGAGGTTTGACCGGCTTCGAGATAGGCTTGCCCTAAACGCAGACGGGCTGAATCTGTAAGTTTATGATGGGGATATTTATCGAGCAGCCGCCGGAACGCATCGCACGCCGAAGCCTGCTGATTCAACTGAAACAACGATTCGCCGAGCAGATAGAGCGCTTGCGGCGCGCGCTCATCATCGCTCCAGCGCAAGAGAAATTCGCTTAAACGCGCCGCTGCCATCTGATACAAGCCGTCGCGATAAAGCCCCACAGCAAAGGCGAATTCCTGCTCCGACACCGCTGCTCGTCCGTCCAGCAGGGCAGGCGCCGCCGATAAAGCGCTGAAAGTTATGATGATAATTACCGGCGCTGAAGCAAACGGGTGTAATTTGGGAAGCAAACGAATGATAAGGCTCCTGAATTCGATAATTCAATATATCACCTGAAACATTATGTGTCAAGTAATGCACTCATCTAAATTTGCTTAAGATGACAAGTTAATAAGTTAAAAAATTAAAAAGTTAAACCTTAATCTAGCTATAAGCGCCGGATTAGGGATTCAAACAATTCACGCGGCTGCAAACTTTGCGACTACATCGGCAACCTCTAATGTTGTCGATTTGCCTCCCATATCGTAAGTCCTCGCCTTGCCTTCCTTGATGACCTGCGCGATGGCATTTTCGACGCGCGCGGCTTTGTCGGTCTCGCCGAGCCAATCCAGCATCATTTTCACCGTCAACAGCATCGCCATAGGATTGACCTTGTATTGTCCGGCATATTTGGGCGCTGAGCCGTGGGTAGGCTCGAAAACCGCGTAGTTGTCACCGATATTGCCTGAAGCCGCAAAGCCCAATCCACCAACTAATTGCGCCGCGAGGTCGGATAGGATATCGCCGAACATATTCTCCGCTACCATTACATCGTAATCGAAGGGATTTTTCAGCAGCCACATACATTGCGCGTCGATGTTGGTTTCATACAGAGGGATTTCGTGATAATCCTTGGCGACTAAGCGGGCAGTTCGCATCATCAGCCCGCCGGTCTCGCGCAGCACATTAGGTTTATCCACCACCGTAACCGACCGGCGTTTATATTTGCGCGCAAACTCGAAAGCGTTGCGCACGATACGCGCGCAGGCTTGTTTGGTCATTAGGCGGGTCGAAATGGCTATCTCACCGGACGGCACAGCTGAAAAACGTTTCATTTTCTTATGCGCCGTTTCTAAAACCGCCCGCACATTATCGGGCAAAGGATGAAACTCGATACCGGCGTAAAGCCCTTCCGAATTCTCGCGGAAGATGACGATATCGATGCCTTCTTTATAATTTAAAGGATTTCCCGCATAAGCCCTGCAAGGCCTTATGTTAGTATGCAGGTCAAATTCCTGGCGCAGCCGGACAATCGGACTGAAGTATTCATATCCTTTACCCTGTAATTCGGGATTCAATTCTGCCGCGGCTTCTTCCTTGGGTTTGGAAGTAATCGCGCCGAACAGAGCGCAATCGGTTTCACCCAGGATTTTTAACGTGCGCGGCGGCAGCGGGTCGCCTTCCTTCTTCCAGAACTCCCAGCCGATATCGGCGGGGATATATTCTGCGTCCAGTTGGACGGAATGCAGGACGATGCGAGCCGCATCCATCACATCATTGCCGACGCCGTCGCCAGGCATCCAGGCAATGCGGTATTTGGGCATAAAAGACCTCTAAATTTGATTGTTCTTTTTGGACGAAATGGACTTTAGGGACAATATGGACTCTTTGTTACAACATAGGTAATTGCAAAAGTGTTGGATTTATTGACTGATGGCAAGGCGGACGCCCTCGTCCACCGCATTCTATGCTTGGTTTTCCGCGGACGAGGGCGTCCGCCTTGCTATGGTCTGAATTTTCTAGATTAATCATCACTTTTGCAATTTACTCAACAAATTGAACTTCTTCATTTTATAGCGTAACGAATCGCGGGTTATATCGAGCAGTCTGGCGGCGCGGGTCTGGTTGTAAGCGCATTTAGCCAGCGCTTTGACTACCAATTCATGCTCGACGGCTTCCAACGATAAACCTCCATCAGGGATGACCAATCCTAAATCCTGCACCGGCAGTATGCCCGAAGACATCTTCACTGTCTCAAACAACCGGCGCAAGTCAAACGGCAGATGCTCAAGCCGGATTGAGTCATCGTTCTCAAGTATGATGATACGCTCAATGACATTGCGCAGTTCCCGGATATTGCCGGGCCAATCGTAATCCGCGAGAACATCCTTGACTTCCCCAGAAAGCCCGACAAATTTCTTATGAAACTCCTGATTGAAGCGTTGGATAAAATACTCGGCGATCGGGACGATGTCGGCGCGTCGTTCGCGCAGCGGCGGTATATGAATCGGTATTAGTTCCAGCCGGTAATACAGGTCACGGCGAAAACTGCCGCGCTCGACAGCGGCGGCAAGGTCGATATTAGTCGCGGCGATGATGAGGACATCGATGCGAATATCTTTGACGCCACCAACGCGGCGAAAGACACGGTTCTCTATCACCTGCAGCAATTTTACTTGCAGCCCGAGTGGAATTTCGCCGATTTCATCAAGATAGACCACACCTCCCGAAGCCAGTTCAAATTGACCGCGTTTGGCGCTTTTGGCGTCGGTGAACGCGCCTTTCTCGTGTCCGAACAGTTCGCTTTCCAAAAGTGTTTCCGGCACTGAGGCGCAGTTGATTGTTATAAACGGTAGAGCGCTGCGGAAACTGCGCTGATGAATGACACGGGCGAAGAGGTCTTTACCCGTGCCAGATTCGCCGGTGAGCAGCACAGTATGCGCCTCGCTGCGCGCGACTTTATCTACCAGCGAGATAATTTCGCGCATCCGGAGCGAATTTATTATCACATTGGCAGTGTCAAACTGACGACGTTCGACTGCGCGCAGCCGCGATACTTCGCTGTCCAAACGCTGGACATAAAGACCCTTCTCGAGCAACTGCCTGACTTCGTCGAAGACAAAGGGCTTGTTGACATAATCGTAAGCGCCGCGCTTCATCGCTTCGACCGCTGTCTCGATTGTTCCAAAGGCGGTCATAAACAGCACGACCAGCCGCGGGTCGCGCGTGCGTAGTTCGGTTAAAACATCCAAACCTTGCATTCCCGGCAGTTTGTTATCCAGGATTACCGCTTCCGGGCAGAAGATATCGAACCGGTTTAGTCCCTCTTCGCCGGAAGCCGCTGATTCGACCTGATAGTCAAGGTTCTTCAGATTTTTTTCCAGCGACCAGCGAATCAATTTTTCATCGTCGATGATAAGGACCTTACCGCTCAAGGTTATGTTTCTCGGTCAAGTTTCTATCGCCGGGCAGGATTACCTTAAAAGTCGAACCCTCGCCGCGCGTGGAATAAACCTCAATCTTCCCGTGGTGGTTTTCGATGATAGAACGGCAGATGGACAGCCCCAAGCCTGTCCCCTGATGTTTGGTCGTAAAGAATGGCTTGAATATGTCCTGCATAATTTCTTTGGGTATTCCAACACCGGTGTCGCTGATGCAGGCGAAAAGTTCCTTGTTTTCAAAGCCGCTCGCGATTTTCAGCGTCCCGCCGGACAGCATCGCCTGCAAGGCATTGAAAATAAGGTTGACAAAAACCTGCTGCATCTGCTGCGGGTCGAAAAGCGCTGGCGGCAGATGTGGGTCGAGTCGTATTTCCAAAGCGACATTGGCTCCCTTGCGCCGGGCTTCGAGCAGAGTCAAGGCGTGGCGAAGCGGCTCGTTCAGGCTGCCAAGCGCTAACTCCGGCAGCGAAGGACGCGCATAAGAAAGCAGGTCGTTGACGGCGCGGTTGACGCGCTGAGTTTGATTCAATATTTCAGCAAAGATAACCTCCCGTTCGTCGCCGGGAAGCAGTTCGGCCGAAAGCACTTCCATCGCGCTGGCGATGCCTGCGACCGGATTTTTTATTTCGTGGGCAATGGAAGAGGCTAACTCGCCGACCGAAGCCATCCGCTCGGCGCGCTCCAATTCAGCCTGGTGCGAATTATCCAATGCCCGCCGCATTTTAGCGAGGCGGTCGCCCAGCCGGTTGATATGCCCTGCTAAGCGGCCCAGTTCATCCTTCTGTTCAAGGTCTATGCGCGCGGCAAAATTACCCTGTTCAAGTTGGCTTATTCCGCTTATTATCTTATGCAGCGACGATTTAACAAAACGAAAATGCACCATAAACGCCGTGCCGACGAATAACAGCGCCATAAACAGCGATGAGCCTATCAATAGCAACTGGGTCAAAGCCAGCGCGCCAGTTATTTCCTTGGCGGATATATCTACGTTGAGTATCGACATAATCCCCGGCGGTCCGGGATGACAAGCGATACAGGAAGGCTGCCGACGCACCGGAGACAAAGATGTCAATATAGGTCCGCCGGCGTCGTCCTTTTGTATAAAATGATTCCATTCGCCGTCGAATTTGACTTTATCAAATGCCCGATAGGGCTTCCCTTCTTCTTCTGACTGATGGGATATCGTCACAATGCCTTCCGGCGAAATGAGCCTCAGCCCGACCAGCGGAGCGTTTTCACCGAACCGTAGTATAAACTCCCGCAACTCATTCTGGTGTTCATTTAACATCAGGTTGCGCAGACAGGCGTGCGCCATCATCGAAATCATCGACAGGCGGGTATCGAGTCGATTGCGCTGTTGTCTGACCAAAATATGGTTGATAATCAGCGCGACAACAACAATCGAGACTAAACCGACAGCCGCTAAAAAACTTAAAATTCTAAAGCGCAGCGAACGGGGCAACTATCCAACCTCCACGGCCGACGTGCTTTGAATCCGACGTGATATGATGAAATACTGGAGGGCGAAGGCGGTTATATAGCAGAGCGCCGCCCAGATTAACGTGGCGTTGAAGCCGCGGCTCATCGACAAGGCGACGGACAACGGCGCCGCGACCACGCTGGCAGCGCCGTTCACCGCCCAGCACCATGCCACCGTGCCGGGTCCGCGTGCGCCGGCGGCGGTTATCCCCGCCGGCAGCAGAAATCCCATCGCCCAACCCAGCGGCAGCAATAACATCCCAACGGCGATGATTTTTATTACTATTGAGTAAGGCAATAGATAATGGATTAATTTAGAACCTGTTAATATATGAAGCGTCAATCCGATAACAATGATATAGAACGCTGTCCGCAGGCTTTTGGCTCGATTCGCCGGCCCCAGCCGCCCCCAATAAAGGCTGCCCAAGCCGCTGGACGCCAGCATCGCAGCCACGACTATTCCCGCCGAATAGAGCGGATTGCCCAGCAGAAGGACAAAACGCTGCAACAACGCCGTCTCAATCATAATATACGCCAAACCAATACACACAAAATAGGTTAAAAGCGCCCAGCGTCCCTGAAAACGAGCGGACCTCTCGCCCCAAATAGCGATCGGCAGCAACAGCACAACGACAGTCGAAACCACCGATATAAACAACAGGACCAACAGCGTATAGGTGGCATAGTAATTGAATTTCTGACCTTCTTTAATCTCAAATACACGCAAAAAGTCGCGCATTTTCAAGATATTGAAGAAGAATGGACGCTCGTCGGTCGAGGGCGTTACATCGAAGGGATAGCGTTCGTAAAAGTCAAGGCGATTATTAGACTCAATTAAATTCTTAAAGAATGGATTGGGGCGCTGGTCGGGCGAATAAACGAGGTCGAAGCCGAGTTCGGATAGGTCGCGACGGAAGTTGAGTATCTCTTCAGGCTTGAAAGGTTCTTTCTTAAATATCAGCGTGGCGAGGCTTTCATATTTGGCGACCAGTATGCAGCGGTCGGGCTGCTCGATGCCGGTGCGCTCAGCGGCGGCAAGGAACAACGAAACTAAACGCAGCGCCTGCCGCGGCGGCGTGAAAAAGAAGCGCGTGAAACTGAACATTCCATCCGGTTTCAAAGCGTGGATGTAATCGACAAAGGCTTCGACGGTGTAGAGACTGTTCTCACTGAGCGCATAAGCCCCGGCGCTGGTCGCGGCCCAGGTGTCGATCATCGCAATCTGCACTAAATCGTATTCGCCCTTATGACGGCGGGCATAAGCGCGCCCTTCGGCGACGACCGGAGTTACCTGCGGGTGACTATACAAATGCCCGTTGAACGAAGACAAGGCGCCGTTCATCGCATCGAAGACTAAAGGATTAATATCCACTGCGTCGATTCGTTTGGCGCCGGCTAAGAGTCCGGTCAGCACATCCCTTCCACCGCCGCAGCCGATGATTAGAGTCTCGCCGCCGCCGCGCAGACGGTGCGGCAGGGCGGTCAAATCGAACAGCAAATATTGGATGGGCGACAGATTACGACCATCGAACGGCAGAACCGGCGAAGCTGCGCCGTCGTCGATCATCAGACTTAAATGCTCCATCGTCGGCAGCGGATAGTTCGGCGATGGACACCAGGTATAGGCTGCGTCGGTGCCGGGGCGAAACGGTATCGCCAGAATGCGCGAAATAGAGTTCCATTTATTATAACGAATGTCCAGCCCGGCTAATTTCTGGCCCTTGCTGTAAATAATCTCCAACCAGCCGAAACGGTCGTTGGTGACGCCCAATGCCAACATCAAGAAGGCGAGTCCGACGGCTATCCGCCGCCTAAAGCCGCGGCAGAACAGCGCTGCGGCGACAAAGCCCAGGATGGAGATGAAAAACGCGGCTGATTCACCGCCGGCCCAATTGAGCAGCGGGATAATCGCCAGCGCGCCCAAACCTGCGCCGACTAAATCCCAAGCGTAGAGTTTTCCTATTTCCCTATAGCGCGCCGCGAACAAGCCGCTGATAGTCAAACCGGCGAAATAGAACGGCAGCGCCGACAGCAAATATATGGCCGTCAATTTGCCGCCGATTTGGTTCGGCGGCAGATAAGCATTCACTGGAATGCGAAAAACTAACCACATCACCGCCGGAACGGAAACTGCAAAAAAAACCGTCCAAAGTCCAGCCCAGACTGCTTGATTGTCGGCGCGGAAGCAGTGCCCGACGCGATGAACTGTCAGACCGGCAGCGGCCAGCCCCAGCATCGCCACCGAGATAGCCATAAAGGCAAAATGATAAAACAGCGTCGCCGAATAGGCGCGTATCAAAGTCAATTCAAACAGCATCAGGGACAAACTTAAGCAGAATATCCCGGCTAAGCGAAGTTTCATAGGTCTTTATTTTTGAGATGAACGTTTGAATGTCAAAGTGAACCCTAATTATTTTAATCCCGCTTCAAGAAACCGGGTTACCCGATTACACATCCGCGTAATCTGTAGAATCTGCTGTTAATCTGAGGTAATTGCAAAAGTGTTGCATTTATTAACTGATGGCAAGGCGGACGCCCTCGTCCGCTGCATTCTAGGCTTGGTTTTCGGCGGACGTGGGCGTCCGCCTTGCCTTGGTCTGAGTTTTCTTGATTAATCATCACTTTTGTAATTAGCTCATCTCTTGGCGCAGTTTATAATCTTTTGATGGCAACTCGGTATTGCCTTCACACAATACCTAACCATCCAAAATATATCATTGTGAAATTTTTTCCAAATTCTGACTGCGCTCTTTTCATAGTTGCTTAAACAATAAGGTTTTGATATATTTAAGATTGTATATTTTTCGACTCTTCAATAAATAACAAACAATTAATGCCTAAAAAAATCTCCCTGCCGCACTTGACAACAATGGAAGCGATCCTCGAGCGCGCCCGCGAAATCAGCGGGAGCGGCGAACCGCATAAAGTCGCTGTCGCCGCGGCACACGACGACGCCGCGATCGAAGCCGCCGTCAAAGCCCAAGAAGCCGGTATCGCCCAGTCGATGCTGTTCGGCGACAGCGCTAAAATCGGCGCGCTCATCGAACAACACAACAGCCGACCGGCCGAATTCAATATTATACACACGGCCGACGACGATGAATCCGCCGAGCGCTGCGCAATGGCGGTCGCCATCGGTCAAGCCGATATTATAATGAAAGGCATCCTGCCGACATCTAAATTACTAAAAAGCGTCCTAAGGCAAAAATACGGCTTGCGCCGCAAAGGCCTACTAGCGCACACCGCTATTCTGTCGCCTAAGTTATATCCGAAACTCTTAGGCGTTACCGACGGCGGGATGGTCATCAAGCCAACATTCGAACAGAAAATTGATATCATCCGCAACGCGGTGTTAGTGGGTTGGGCGCTGGGCATCGAACGGCCGCGCGTGGCGATGCTGGCAACGGTGGATTATGTAGTTCAAGCGTTTCCGGAGACCTTCGAAGCCGCAGCCCTTTCTAAAATGGCGCAGCGTGAGCAGATTAAGCAATGCTACATCGACGGACCGATGAGTTTCGACACGGCGGTCTGGCCGCAAGCCGTCGAATATCAAAATATCAAATCGGATGTCGCCGGAAATGCCGACATCGTCGTGGCAAATTCGATTGAGGAGGGTAATATCCTCGCCAAATCGCTGATTCAGTTCGGCGGGGCTTCCTTCGCCGGCGTCATACTCGGCGCCAAAGCGCCCATTAGTCTGGTTTCCCGCGCCGACCCGGCCTTCAATAAACTGGCATCCATTGCCTTGGCAGTAGTCGTTTCTCACTTTCTCAAGAAAGGTTAGGGCGCTCAAATGAAATTTAATATAAACATCGACGAGCCCATCCGCTCACTGGATGAGATTTATGTCAAGGCTCAAGAGTCAGTCAAACAACAGGGACCTTATCGCATTGTCGAAGCGGTGGCGCAGGATAAATTGACCTTGAAGGGTCTCGCGCTGGGGAGAAAGCAGGGTTTAATCGAGCCGATCTTAATCGGGCATAAACGGCATATCAACGAAATGCTCGACCAAATAGGCGAAAAGCGCTCAAATTGGAAAATCATCGTCGAAAAAGACCATCATACGGCAACCGTGAAAGCAGTGAAACTGATTCAGGAAGGCAAGGCGGATATTCTGATGCGTGGCAATCTCCTGGCGCGCGACTTTTTCACCGCCCTGTTCGACCCTGAACTCGGACTGCGCAAGCCGGGCGGTCTGTGGACAAATATCGTCGTGCTGAATGTGTATCCTATCGACCGGCTGCTCTTTCTAACCGATTGCGCCTTAGTCGTCAACGCCGAGCTGCCGGAGCGTCTCAAGTTGATCCAAAATGCGACCGAGTTCGCTAACGGATTGGGTATTAAAGAGCCGAAAATTGCCCTGTTAGCCGCGGTCGAAACTGTGACGCCCGGTATGCCTGTAGCCTTGGAGGAGGCTATCATTGCCAAGATGAGCGAGCGCGGACAGTTCCCCAAGGGCGTCTCGGTCGATGGTCCGCTGTCGCTGGATTTGGCAATTAATCCGCACGCTGTTGAGAAGAAAAAGATGAAAAGCCAAGTCGCAGGTCAAGCCGACATCTTGGTCGTCAATAACATCCATGTCGGCAATGTCCTGTTCAAATCGCTGATTACACTCTGCGGCGCTTCGTCGGCTTCGGTCATCGTCGGCGCGCCGTTCCCTATCATCCTTACCTCCCGCTCGGAAAATCCGGAGAACATTCTCTATTCGTTTGCGTTGAGTATTCTTATGAAAAGATGACAATGCCAATGCTGATGATAAATGGCTATGCTAGTAGATGACTATTTATATTATTCCCCTAAAGTCTTTTCCGATGCAGTCATCTATCTTTATAGCACGGCTCAAAAGTCTTTTCGCATCTTGCAGCAGGATGTCCCCATCCTGCTGTAAAGATTGGTATTTCCGCAGAGTGTGGACACCCTGCAGCATTCGATTGGACATACGAAAAGACTTTTAAGCCGCGTTCTAATGCGAAACGCGTCGCAGACGCGTCATTACTCGTAAAATATATGCGCTTTCTCCCCCCGCTTGCGGCTGTTGCTCGCTTCTCCCCCCGCTTGCGGCTGTTGCTCGCTTCTCCCCCCGCTTGCGGGGGGATGAAGGGGGGTGTCCTTTCATCTTAGGTTGCACTGCGCAGCGGGATGATGATTCCTCCAAACGAAGTGAAAAATCTCATCCTGAACAAGATTCTTCACTTCGTCCGGAATGAATAACCGCCATTTCTACCGAGTTAGGATAATCTTTCTATTTCACTCCTGCCTTGACAATTCTCCCGAATACATCCGCTTTAAGCGAAGCGCCGCCCACCAGTGCGCCGTCCACATCCGGGCAAGCCATCAATTCGACAGCATTTGCATCGGTTACGCTGCCGCCGTATTGGATGACGGTTTGGTCGGCAATTTCATCGCCGTATGATACTTTCAACAAGCCGCGGATGAAATAGTGCGCTTCCTGCGCCTGCTCCGGCGTGGCGTTGACGCCGGTGCCAATAGCCCAAACCGGCTCGTAGGCTATGACCAGTCCGCCGCGGCCCTTTAATACAAGCCCGTCCAACCCGATTTTTACCTGCCGCATTAAGACCTCAAAGGTCTTGCCGGCTTGACGCTCCTCCAAAGTCTCGCCGATGCAAACGATTGGGCGCAGTCCTGCCGATAAAGCCCGTTTAGCACGTTTATTGACCGTTTCGTCGGTCTCGCCAAAATACTTGCGCCGCTCGGAATGCCCAATGATGACCCATTTAGCGCCGATCATCAGCAACATATCCGCCGACAATTCGCCGGTGTAAGCGCCGGACTTCTCCCAATGCACATTCTGCCCGCCGACGCCGATATATGTGCCGCGCACGGCTTCGACGACATCTTTCAGATGTGTCGCCGGCGGACAAATTACGACCAGAACCTGCGTCATCGCTGCAGTTACATCTGCAACAGCCCGAGCCAAAATAACGCCCTCGGCCGGCAAGGTGTTCATCTTCCAATTGCCGGCAATAACGATTTCCCGCATAGGACTCCTTTAACACAGAGACACAGAGAGCGCCGAGATTTTACTCTGTGTCATCTGTGCCTCTGTGTTTTGAAATTATTTATCCGTCAAAGCGGCTACACCGGGGAGAACTTTACCCTCTAAAAATTCCAGCGACGCTCCACCGCCGGTCGATATATGGGACATCTTATCGGACAGCCCAAATTTTTCCAGCGCCGCAACGGAATCTCCACCGCCGACAACTGTAATGCCGCCGGCCGCCGTCAAATCCGCCAATGCTCGTGCGACCGCCTTCGTCCCTCCGGCGAACAAGTCTTTCTCGAACATTCCTAACGGACCGTTCCAGACGATAGTTTTAGCGCCGGCAATTGCTTTTGTGAAATCCGACACCGCTTCCGGCCCGATGTCGAAGCCAATTTCATCATCCGGGATGGCATTGGACAACCGTATGCGCCAACAGATGTGCTTGATTTTCTGTCCGGCGACTTCCGACTCGCATACGGCGTCTGGATTTAGCGCCGTGAGCGAATCGACCGGCAGGCGCAATTTGCCGGTTTCAGGCAAAGCGAGAATCTCCTTGGCGGCATCTATTTTATCTTCCTCGCACAACGATTTGCCAATCTTGCCGCCTTTGGCTTTCTCAAAGGTATAAGTCATCGCTCCGCCGATGAGCAGTAAATCGACCATCTTCAGCAAGTTGCGCAGGACATCGATTTTCGTCGATATCTTCGCGCCGCCGATGACCGCGACAAACGGTCTTTGCGGATTAGCCAGCGCGCGTCCGAGATACGCCAGTTCCTTCTCCATCAAGTAACCGGCAGCGGCTCGACCGGGAAAATGTCCAGCCACAGCATGCGTCGAGGCATGCGCCCGGTGCGCCGAGCCAAAGGCGTCGTTGATATAGTAATCCGCCAATTTGGCGAACTGAGCGGCGAAAGCCGGGTCGTTGGCTTCCTCGCCCGGGTAGAAACGGACATTGTCCAGCAGCAGAATTTCGCCGGACTTAAGCGCCTGGGCAGCGGCTTCGACCTCCAATCCGATGCAATCCGGGACGAACTTAACCGGCCAGCCGGTCAACTCCCGCAGTTTATCCGCGACCGGTTTAAGCGAATATTTTTCCTCGCGCTTGGCTTTGGGCCGGCCAAGGTGACTGGCGACAACCGCCGAACCGCCTGCGAGCAGGATTTTGCGCAATGTCGGCAGTGAAGCCGCAATGCGTGTGTCGTCTTCGACCTTGCCTTCCGCTGAGAGCGGCACATTGAAATCCACCCTCACAAAGGCGCGCTTACCGCGCAATTCAAGGTCGTCGATGGTTAATTTATGCATTTGATATCCGGTTGTAAGTTAGAAAGTTAGAAAGTTAAAGAAGTTAAAAAGAGTTAGAACCTAAATCCTGTCAAAGACGGAATTTGGTTACTCAGAACGCAGTGAAGAGCCTCGTCTGGGTTTGGAGACGAGATTCTTCACTCCGTTCGAATGACCTCGCACATTACACTTAGGCATTGATGCACTTACGATATAACATCGTCAGCGCGGCTAAGGCGGCCCTCCGCCGGTTGTCGTCGCGGTCGCCGGCAAAGGTGAAACGCTTGACTTTGCTGCCGCCGCGGTCGGCTACACCGATATAGACTAATCCGACTGGTTTTTCCACAGTTCCGCCGCCCGGCCCAGCGATGCCGGTTACGCTGATGGCAATATCAACCTTGGCTTGCTGACAAGCGCCCTCGGCCATTGCCCGCGCACATTGCTCGCTGACTGCGCCGTAGTTCTCGATAATATCCGGCGCGACTCCTAATAGTTCGACTTTGGCTTGGTTGGAATAGGTAACAAAACAGCGCTCGAAGACATCCGAAGCACCGGGGATGGAAGTTAAGCGCGCGGAAATCATCCCGCCAGTGCAAGACTCAGCAAACGCGGCCTTCCAGCCGCGATATCGCAAAATATCGATTATGACCGCTTCCAAAGGGATTTCCTCTGTAGCGTAAATATAAGATTGAATCGCCGTTCTGATTATAGCCGAGCCTTTCTCAAGGACAGGGTGGACTAAGTTTACATCGTCGCCGGAGCAGGATAGACGCAAGGTGACGCCCTGGTCGAGGCTGGGCAGGAAGGCGAGCGTTGCCGGCGCCAAAACCGCCGGGTCGCCGATGCAGGCTGCCAAATGCGTCTCGCCGGCGCCCACCGTCTTGAATATGCGCGACTTAAATACGCCCTTGCGCGCTGCAATCAAACGTGGCAAGATATAGTCTTCAAACATCCCGCGCATCTCGACTGGGACGCCGGGCAGGGCGAATAATTGCCGCCCGGCTTCTCTGAAGACGGGTTCAATGGCAACAGACTGTAACGAATCTGCAACAGGCGTCACTACCGCCGTCGCGCCTTTGTGGTCGCGGACATAATTATAATGTATCCCCGGCGCGGCGCCGTGGGCGTTGGGAATGGCGGCGGCACGGCTGGGAAAATAAGCCATTGTCTCCCAGCCCGGCGAGGGGCGAATTGCGCGCTTCTCGAAACGCGCTAAAATCGCATCCGCTAAATCCTGCCGCCAAACTAAGTTGTCAGCGAAAAATCCCGCGATAACCGGACGGGTGAAATCATCGGCAGTCGGGCCTAATCCGCCGGTTATAATCACCGCTGAAGCGCGCCCAGTGGCTCGGTCGAGCGCGGTTTTTATCTCGTCTTTATCGTCCGGGACAACCGAAATCCAGTGCAGCCGCATTCCGTTGTCGGTCAACCGGCGGGCGATGTAGCGGCTGTTGCTGTCCAGCGTCTGACCAAGTAGAATTTCATCCCCGACAACGATTAATTCACAGCGTCCCGAGTCCATCGAAAAATCTCCCAATGAAGTATAAACATAATGCAGCATAAAGTCCGGCTAATATATCGTCGATCGTTACACCCCAACCGCCGGGCAGTTTCTGGGATGCCCGAACGGGAAAAGGTTTGAATATATCGAACACGCGAAACAATATAAATCCACCGGCGAACCAAATCCAACTATGCGGACACCAGAGCAGCGCCAACCACTGCCCAACAACCTCGTCGATGACAATCGGCCGGGCGTCGCAGCCTAGGCACCGCTCGGCGATAGTGGAGACTATAATCGATAAAATCGCCAGCAGGACGATGAACGAAGCCAGGAGTGCAAACTGAAACACGCCTGCCAGCCACCACCATAATATAGCCGCAGCGCCGCTGCCCCAAGTGCCAGGCGCCACCGGTAGACGGCCAACCGGACCTAGGGTAGCAATCTGAATAGCCACACCACTAAACATTCGATTTGAGACCGTTTTAGCCATCTTGTCCATTTAAGTCTCTAAACATATCTTTCAAATATAACCACCCCGAAATAACCGATGTCAACATACAGATTGTCAGTAAAATTGTTATCGTTATGTTCATTATCACGTCGTTTAAAATCGGAATAGAAACTTCACGCGCTGTTGCAAAGGCGCGTAGATTAAAAAGCGTGAAAGTTAGCAGGATAGTGATGAGTTGGGCGGCGGTTTTCCATTTGCCCCAGAGACTGGTCTGCAAGGACGAACCGCTGCGGATTTTATATACGCGCAGGATGGTCAGGGCAATTTCGCGCAGAGTGATAATCGAAACGAGAATGAGCGCTGATATCTGAAAGCCGCCCAGATTCTCTCGAATGAGCAGCGCCCAAAAGGCTGAAAGGACTAACAATTTATCGGCCAGCGGATCCATAAAATTGCCGAACGGCGTGATTTGCCCGCGGCGGCGCGCTAATCTGCCATCCCACATATCGGTCAATGCGCCGATGGCTATCAGCAGGGTAGCGATAAACTGGACCAACCAACCCGGATTGAAGAAGCAAATCCAAAACAGCGGGACGATCAGCAGACGTAAAATAGTTAAATAATTGGCGCCGGTGATGGCTACCCGACCGCCGGGGCTGTCGGCGCCTAAAACAGACGCTGTCCGTGTAAGAATATTCTTCCTTAGGCTGAAGCCGCGTGACGAACCTTTGGGAACGGTCGTTTTTTTAAGATTGGAGATTATTCTGATATTGACTTTTAGAAAAATGTAATTATATTTATATGAAGTGTTTTACGCGTAAATACTAAATGACACCAAGTCGCAATCGATCAGATGATAAATGTCGAAATAAAGTCACACAGGTTAAACGGATGAAACGAATAATCCTGTAAAGCCGCTAGGTTAATCCGTTCTATCCGTTTAATCCGTTGTTAATTTTGAATCCCTTTATTCATTATGAATGCAAATTGGTATGACGCCTCTTATTATTTGCCTGTATCTACCAAAACATAAATTACGATATTATTTTAATAACTCCAAATCTTACAAGTCTGAGGTAATTGCAAAAGCGTTGGATTTATTAACTGATGGCAAGGCGGACGCCTTCGTCCGCCGCATTCTAGGCTTGGTTTTCGGCGGACGAGGGCGTCCGCCTTGCCATGTCTGAGTTTTCTGGATTAATCATCACTTTTGCAATTAGCTCGTCTGTTTTGTCCTACTAAAAACGGCATAAGATTTGCTACTATAAACCTAATAATTTTACGCTCGCTTTAGTTTAGTGATTATAAATGTATTTATAGGACAAAGGTGAGCCAATTACAACAAAGTTAATATAATATTGTGTAATTTTACACAATTCTCAATTTAAATCAGGAGAAAAGATGAGAAAGTTCGTAATCGCTTTGGGGGCAATTTGTTTATTGCTGACTTTGGTGATGACTTCCTTTGCCCAGTCCACAGCCATAATTAAGGTTCTGGCCGTTTCAGATCGGACGGTCGCAAGGGATACGCTCGATATATACGACAAACCTTCAACCGGACTACCGAATGTCGGCGTCGGCGAGATAGTCTATTTAACCGGTAATCCCGGCGATACAGCCGTAACAGCCTGGGCTTGGACGATGGCGGCGCGCCCGCGCAATTCGCAAGCGGCTCTAAGCGCGGCTAATGTCGCGGTGGTCAAATTCACTCCAGACCTGCGCGGAACATATAGAATCACTCTGCGCGTAACCACTGCCGCCGGTCAAAGCGACGCGGTGGAATTGGCGGTGAACGCCGCGAATTATGTCGGCGTCGGCAGCATCGTCGGCAATCCGCAAGTTCCCCAATGCGCCGCCTGTCACAACGGACAAGTTGACCAAAAAGTTCGTCCGTGGAGCGAAACGAAACACGGCGATGTCTTTGCACGCGCTATCGATGGTCAGCAAAGTATGAGTTGGCGGGCTTCTTGTGTGCGTTGCCACGTCGTCGGTTATAACACCGACTCATTAGCCGTCAACCACGGCTTCGACGATATGGCGCGCCAGGAAGGTTGGACCTTCCTAGACAGCGCCCGCGGCGGTCTGCGCCCGGGAACTTGGGACACAATGAAAGTGCGCTTCCCGGAAACCGCCAAAATGGCGAACATCCAATGCGAAAACTGCCACGGACCAGGCTCAGCGCATATGGGTAATAATTCCGATAATAAGATGACAGTTTCACTGGAGACAGGCGTCTGCGCCAAATGCCACGACTCCGGCACACATCACACCCGGCCTTATCAGTGGGATAATTCAGGACACTCGCGCCCGCCGGAAGAGAGCCGCCCAAGCTGCGTGCGCTGCCACAGTGGCGTCGGCTTTCTCGACCACTTGGCAGGCGTGCCTGATTCTTTGAAAGACTTAACCTACCTCCCTATCACCTGCGCGGTCTGCCATAATCCGCACGATGCGACTAACGAGCATCAAGTCCGCACGGTTACGCCGGTGAGACTGCAAAATGGCGTCGAAGTCAATTTCGACCTGGGGAACATTTGCGCCAACTGCCACCAATCCCGCCGCAACGCCGTAACTTATGTCCAGCGCTATTCCGACCGCTTCGGCCCACACTACTGCAACCAGAGCGATATGGTAGCCGGCACAAATGCTATCGAATATGGCCGGGAAATTGAGTCCACACCGCACGGACGAATCATCGAGAACGGCTGCGTTGGCTGCCATATGAGTTCCGGACCGGAAGATCCGAATGCGCCGGGTTATCTGAAGTTAGGCGACCATTCGTTCGCGATGAAATCAGACGACGGCGCTGAACATATCGAAGCCTGCGTGCGCTGCCACGACGATATCGACAGGTCGTTCGACGACATCGGCGTCGATGACTGGGACGGCGATGGAAGACAGGAATCGGCTAAAGCCGAAATACAGGGTTTGATGACCGCGCTAGCGATGTTGCTGCCGCCGGTCGGCGAACCTACAGTCGTAGTTACTAACAGATATACATCGGCTCAACTGCGCGCCGCTTATAACTACAAATTCGTCGAGAGCGACGGCTCCGGCGGTCTGCACAATCCTGGATATGCCAAAGGTCTGCTGCAAGCCGCGCTTGCTGACCGCGAAAATTTAGGCATTGAGAAAGTCGAAGGTCCAGCGCCGCTGGGCTATTCGCTCAGCGAGGCTTATCCTAATCCATTCAATCCAACTTCGGTAGTCGGCTATACATTGGCAAACGACGGCTTCGTTAGTCTGAAGGTATTCGATATGGCTGGGCGTGAAATCCAGACCATCATATCGGGCGAGCAGAAAGCCGGCGCCTACAAAGCCTTGGTGATGTTAGCCGGGCATCCTTCGGGCGTCTTTATCCTGCGGATGGAAGCCGCCGGCTTCAACGCTAGTAAGAAATTGATTCTCTTGAAGTAAAAATGATCAGACAGGGCATCTCCAATCTGCTGATCAAATCCCTTGCCCCGGTTCGTCCGGGGCAAGGTTTTTTTGCTCCAATGGGTATTACTGCAACCATAGCGGTAATTCCCGGCTTCAAGAAGCCGGGCTACTTTATGGCAGAGTCAATTTCTTGGATGAAAGGTGCGCACAACTTCGATGAGATGCGTGCGGTCGATATGAGTGTAAATCATCGTAGTGTCGATTGAAACGTGTCCGAGGAGTTCCTGGACATCGCGCAGCCCGGCGCCGCCTTCTAACAGGTGAGTAGCAAAAGAGTGGCGGAAAATATGCGGCGTAACACGGCGCGATAGACCGGCGCGCAGAGCAATTTCCTTCAGTAAAGCCCAGAAGCCAACGCGCGTCAACGGTTTGCCTAATTTAACCGAAAGAAAAAGTCTGTCGCGGGCGGCTTTAGGATCGCGCATCAACGCCGGACGGCCTTTTTGCAGATATTCCACCAGCGCAGCCCGGGCACAGCCGCCTACCGGCACAAGCCGTTCTTTTGAGCCTTTTCCCAACACCCTTAAAATCTCCCCGCCGAAGAGGAAATCGGCTGACTTAACATTTACTAATTCGCTAACCCGCAGACCGCAGCCATAGACTAATTCGAGCATCGCCCAGTCGCGCAAACCTGCCGGCGAGGATATATCGACGGCTGAAATTAGTAATTTGATGTCTTCGACCGACAGGACTTCCGGCAATTTGCGCTTGAGGCGCGGCCCGATGACGATTTCGGAAGGGTCGCTGGAGATGTATTTTTCGCGCGTGAGAAATGCGAATAAGCCGCGCAACGCCGACAGCCGCCGGCCTACCGTGGCTTCCGCTGCGCCGACCTCGATTAATTCACTCACATATTGTGTTATCTGCCGGGGAGTTACCGACGCCCAATCTCCTATCCCCGTGCGCGTTGTAAAATCGATGAAGTCTGCCAAGTCGCGCCGGTAGGCTTGTTGAGTATTGACCGCCAATCCCTTCTCCAGCGCAATCGAGGATATGAACCCGGCGGCGGCATCCCAGAGTTTCTCCGGACCGGGAGACAGCGCGGTATGAGCCGCTGCTCGCTCAGGCATTTCTGGCTGTCCGAGAATGTGAAATTCCCCGCCGTCGACTCACCGTAGTCAACAGCAAAACATTGTAATTCCTATAATTACGCTGCCGACCACGACCGGGCAGCAGCGGATACCGGTATTCTCGGACAATTCGATTTAGCGGACCGGCTCTATATTTCTGTTCGCAGCAAAATCGGCGGGACATAATCCTCCACCATCGGGAAATCGTGCAGTTTCTTCGACAGCGCGGCTTTGAGATAAGAATCCACCCAGTAGTAGATGTCGCGTTTTTTTATGCTGTCGCGCAGCCGCCGCATCCGCGCGCGCTTCTCATCGGCTGACAGCGAGAAGGCTTTGTAGATAGCCTGTGCGACGCCTTCGACATCGTAAGGATTAACTAACAGCGCGCCGCGCTGCAATTCCGCCGCCGCACCCGCAAATTCCGATAGAATCAATACTCCGTCATCATCCAAATGGCAGGCGCAATACTCCTTAGCCACTAAATTCATACCGTCCTTGACCGGCGTCACCAGCGCGACTTGCGCCGTCCGGTAATAAGCCAATAGTTCGTCGCGCTGCAAATTGCGAAAAATATAATGAATCGGCACCCAGCCGGCGGTTGTGAACTCGCCGTTGATTTCGCCTACCAATTGCTCGACTTCCGCTTTGAGCGCTTGATACTCCAAAACATCCGTGCGTGATGGCACGACTACTTGCACGAATGTTAACCGCCGCCTTATATCCGGATGATTTTGCAGCGCCAGACGAAAAGCGTTCAACCGTTCCGGCAAACCTTTCGTATAGTCCAGCCGATCGACGCCCAACACAATTTGCGAGCCGAGCATCGATTCCTTCAGCCAGCGCACGCGCGATTCGACCTCGCGCGAGGCTGAATGAACAGCAAACTCGTCGAAGTCGATGCTGATGGGGAAACTACCGATGCGCACCGACCGCCCGGCGATGTTGACAGTCAACACCGCGCCATGCCCCGATGTTTTTAAACTGGGAGAAAGGTATTGGAGGCATTGAATGAAGTTGCGTCGGTCGCGCAGGGTTTGGAAACCGAGGATATCAAACTCAAGCAAGGCCTGCAGGATTTGCGCACGCCACGGCAGACGAAAAAAAATATCCACCGGTGGGAAAGGAATATGTAGAAAGAAGCCGGTTTTACGCTCAATACCCAATGCGCGCAGCGACTGGGCGATGGTCATTAGATGATAGTCGTGAACCCAAATAAAATCGCTCGGCTGACTATGGCTGGCGATGACCGAAGCATACTTATTATTAACCTGCAGATAATAGCGCCAAAATATTGGTTCGAAATTGCAACGGGTCTGCAAATCGTGAAACAAGGGCCAGATGATTTGATTGGCAAAACCGAGATAAAAATTCTCGGCTTCGTCGTGCGTCAAGGTTACCGGCACTAATGTATATCCCGCGGACAACGACGCCCCGTCCAACTCGGTTTCCCAGTTCACTTCTTCCGTCGTCCCCGACCAGCCAATCCAGAGACCGCCGCGATGGCGCAAGACCGGCGAAATAGCCGTAACTAAGCCCCCGCCGCCCGGTTGAATCTGCCACTTGCCGCCGACTTTGCGCAGGGCTATCGGCAGGCGGTTGGAGACAGCGACCAGCCGGGCGATTCCCGACTCCGGCGCAGGATGTGTCGAACGCCGATTGGATTTCATTCGCCTGCTTTGTTATTGTGCTTGTTCCGAGTTCACCGCTTTAACGCGCTCTTAATGCATCATATTGCACATTGAATCTGTGAACTCGGAAACAGTATCAACCTTTAGTATTAAATTTAATCGATTTTTCCCATAAATCCAAGAATTTTAATAAATCGCGCGGAGGTTTCAGCCAGGCCTTGGCTTTCGACGGTCTGAACTCCCGTCGGACTAAAACCGGCAGGTCGTCATCCCGCAGCGCTGCAAAGGCGTCTTCATCAGTGGTGTCGTCGCCCAGATAAGCCGCCGGCGTGTCGGCGTCCAAATTCGCGCTCAACTCGCGCACGACCAGGCCCTTATCCCGCGATGTCGCCCGCAGTTCGATGCCGCCGTCGAAAGGCTTGACTTCAGTCTTGCCCTGAATAGTGTAAATGTCGAATAAATTCTCGCCGAATAGTCTGAGCGTCTCGATGATCGAGGCTCTCTGCCCCCGCCAATGCAGTAAAACCGCGCCGACTTTGACCTCCATCCGTTTCTTTAAACCAAAACCGACGATCAGATATTGAACCTTATCTAGAGCGTCTTCGACTTCCGGCCCCAAACGATAGCGACGATACTTGCCGTCGGATGTGACTCTTTCATAGCCATTGCAGCCCCAAATTTCTAACGGCATCCGGACGGCTAATAATTTTTGGACCTCCTTGACCGGCCGACCGGAGATAATCACGACCGCGGCGCCGGTCCGACTCAACCGGTTCAATCTATCGACCACACCGGAATATGGGACGGCTTTCATCCGCGCGACCTTGAATGGCGCCAAAGTGCCGTCATAGTCGAGCATTAGCAGCGACTTATTTGCGGCTTGCAAGCGAGTGAAAAACTCACGGCAGATGGAAGTTTCAAGGTTGTTCACTAAGGCGTCGGCAAAGGATATCATTAGGTTTGGATGGCCGCTATTTGACGAATATACTAATCTGCTGAAATCTAGTGCCGGTCAAAGGATGCCCCAGACCGGCTTCATAAAAAGCAGCGCTGTATTGAATTATGGATGACCACCGTAGTCGCCCCACCTGGTTGGCATTCGTATTACCGGTGCAAAATAAAAGCAGACCGGTTAGCGCAACGACGGCTATTGTTGAAATACGCATCATTGTCTCTTTACTTCGACAAATGCTTCTTTCGACGCCCCGCAGACCGGGCAGATGTCGGGCGGCTGGTCGCCGATATGCTCATAACCGCAAACCGTGCAGCGGTATGTTTTCATTTTGTTCCCTCATTTTTCAATTTGCGAATTTCAATCGCTTGTCGATAGACTTTCAAACGTTTTGCCGTCCGGCTTTCGGAAGAGAAAAGACGATGCGCCCGGGCATAAGCGCGTTTTCCCCATTCCTGTCTTTCTGCCTTGGGCAGCGCCAGCAGCCTCGCTAACCGGTCAGCCAGGGCTTCAACATCGCCGGGAGGAACAAGCCAGCCGGTAACGCCATCTTCGACAATTTCGCTCGCGCCGGGCATAGTCGTCGCTACTGCCGGCACGCCCATCGCCTGAATGTTCAGCAGCGAGCCGGGCAGGCTCTCGTTAGCAGTGGAGGCATTGACAGCGATGTTGGACATTTTCAGCACCCGCTGCGGGTCGCGCCGATACGGCGACAGGGTAACGCATTCGTTCAATCCTAGTTCCTTCACCAGAGGCTTTAGAACATCGGTCTCCCGCCCGCAGAATACCAGATGAAACCGATAGCCGCGGTTTTTAAGTATCTTAGCAGCCTTGAGGGTAAACACCTGACCGCGCCAGGACGCATAATTCCCCAATTGGATGATGACGGGAACTCCGTCTGATATTCCCATCTCGGAGCGCAATCCGCTCGCATCGACCTGGTCCGGCTCACTGCAAGCTGGGTCGAACTCGCCAGGCACAACCTCGACCTTTTCGACTGGAATCCGCCCGCTTCGCGTCATAATCTCTTTCAAATCGCGGCAATTAGCGATGATTTTATCGACTCGTTTAAGCCGGTATTTGAATTCCTGAAAATAATCCATCGGCCGGCTGATACCGCGGTAGAATACAAGCGCGTGCCGGTTTAAACCTATCCCGGCAGTCAGCGTATAATACTGCGCGCCGGATTTAACCGCTTCGACCACATCCGGCTTGAATTCCTGCAATATCACTCGAAAAATAGACGCGCTTTCGCCCCCCGCTTGCGGGGGGATGAAGGGGGGTGTCCTTTCATCTTCGGTTGCACCGCGCAGCGGGATGATGATTCTTCTGAAAGCCCTTATATTTCGCCAGTCCGGCTTGCGGTGAATCGGCAGGATCCAAAAGGGAATATCCAACTCTTTCAAGCGGTCGAAACCGTGAGGGTCGTTCTCGGCGTCGGGACCCCAAACCGCCCCAACTTCGACGCCTTCCCGCTTAAGTCCGATTAGGCTGTAGAGCGCCTGATGCGCCCCGCCGGCATAGATACCGCTGTGTCCGACAGCGATTAGGACGCGCATTGAAATGTGCTTGAGTGCTTAAGTGCTTGGTGTTTGAGATTTTAGTCATTTCATCATCATCATCATCATCATCATCATCATTCCGTCAGTTGCTGGTCGCATAATTGACGGTATAAACCTTGAGCCTCGAAAAGTTCGCGGTGTGTGCCGGTTTCTATAAGACAACCTTCAGATAGAACAGCTATCAAATCTGCAGAGCGCACAGTCGAAAGCCGGTGGGCAATAATGATGGTCGTGCGGTTGCAGCGCAGTCGTTCGAGAGCCTCTTGGACTAATTTTTCAGAAGCGGTATCGAGGGCGGATGTGGCTTCATCCAAGAGTAAAATCTTCGGATCGCGCAGCATTGCGCGGGCGATGGCGATGCGCTGGCGCTGCCCGCCGGACAACTGTGCGCCGCGCTCGCCGACTTCGCTGTGATAACCCTCCGGCAGTTTCTCTATAAATTCAGCCGCATTAGCTGCTTGCGCGGCAGCGATGACTTCAGTCTCGCTAGCCTCCGGGCGGCCAAATCGTATATTGTCCGCAATCGAACCAGAAAATAGAATTGTCTCCTGTGGAACATAGGCGATTAGACTGCGCAGATATGTCAAATCGAATTCGCTTATATCTATTCCATCGAGTTTAATCGAACCATCCTTAAGACGATAGAAACGGGGAATCAGCGCCGCCAGCGTGGATTTGCCGGCGCCGGATGGTCCGACCAGCGCCAAGGTCTGTCCGGCTTCGACAGTTAAACAGATGCTACTCAGCGCCGGCTCGCCATCGCGATAGGCAAAACTCACCCGGTCGAACTCCAGCCGGCCTTCGACAGCCGGACGCAGGCTGCCCGAGCCAATGACCTCCGCTTCGTCGGCTTCGTCCGTAATCTGAAAGATCCGTTTGCCCGATGCCACAGCGCGCTGCAAAACGCTGTTGACTTCGCCGATGTCTTTGATAGGTTTGTAGGTATTTGTCAGGAGCAGGATAAAGCCGGTTAAGTCGCCGAGCGTGATGGCGCCGGAAAGTATTCTTAGTCCGCAAAACACCAATAGCGCGGCAGTGCCGACCGTCGAAATGGCTTCCTGAATCGGCGCATGCAACGCGGCATATTTAGCCGCCTTCATCGACCAGCGGTAGTTTTCCGCAATCTTATGGTCGAAAATAGTCGTTTGGCGCTGCTCCTCGCCGAAGGCTTTAATCACCCGCGCCCCGGTTGTGGCTTCGTTGAGGAACGCTGTGTAATCCGCGACATTTTGCGAAATATGGCGCGCCGCCCGCCGCATCCGCGCGCTGAACTGCTTGATAACTATAGCCGACAGCGGGAAGATAGCCAACGCCAGCAGCGTCAGCGACCACTCCAGCAGAAACATCATCGCAATATATATAGCCGCATACACAAACGATTTGCTGATTTGAACGCCGGCGCGGATCGCGCCTTCCATCTGGGTTACATCGTAAGTTATGCGCGCGACGACTTCGCCCGATCGCTCGCGGTCGTAATAAGTCAATGGCAGCCGCACGATGCGCGCGAACAAATCCGACTTCAGACGCATTAGAACGCCATTTGTCACCTTCCAAAGGACATATTCTTTAGCGAAATGCACCAGGCCTTTGATTAAAATCAAAATAATGGTGACGCTGGTGAGGATAAGCAGGAACCAACGGGCTTGGGAAGGACTATTGAGGGTCAAATCATAGAGCCGGAAACCGCCGAATGCGCGGCTCAAATGCAGAGCGAAGCCGCTGGTTTGGCTCTGCGCTCCGGCTGCAGAGAACAACTCCATCATCAGAGCCCCGACCAGCGACACCGCCGAATTCGCCAGACCGACGAACAACGCCCCGACCAGCGCCAGCGCCAATAAACCGCGATATGGTTTGAACAGCCTCAACAGCCGTCGGCTGATGCCGCGCTCGTCGGCGTCTATGTTCTTAGATGGGACAAGCAATCAATTTTGAAAATTTGGATTAATTATTATAGCCGCCTTCAATCCGCATATTACTCGGAAAATAGATGCGCTTTCTCCCCCCGCTTGCGACTGATGCTTGCTTCTCCCCCCACTTGCGACTGATGCTTGCTTCTCCCCCCGCTTGCGACTGATGCTCGCTTCTCCCCCCGCTTGCGGGGGGATTAAGGGGGGTGTCCTTTCATCTTACGTTGCACCGCGGTGCGGGATGATGATTACTATGGTAACTTCTTTAATGCTATTTCAACTTTCGCACGCCAAGGATGGTCGGGATATTTCACGAGAAATTGACGATAGACGATTTTGGCGTCCTCCCCCCGTTCGTCGGCGGCTAAGGTCTGCCCTAAATAAAAGGCGGCTTTGGCTGACCATTCCAAATCGTAATATTTGTCGATGACGCTTTGAAAATATATCGCTGCCGACATGAAATTCTTCATTTTAAAATAAATCATCCCAGCCATATAATCCTTCTGCGCCAATTTGTCGCGGCAGAGGGCTATCAAGCGTTCCGCTTCGGTCGTGCGAACGCGATAATCGGGATAGAAGTCGATGAATGTCTGCAGCGCTTCGATAGCGCGGTTAGTGTATTCCTGGTCGAGGTCGTAGCGCGGCGATAGTTTGTAGTAGCAATGGCCTTGAAAGAACATCGCCTCCGACACAAGCGGGCTGCGCGGGAAACGCTGGGTCAATTCCAAAAAAGCCTCCGCAGCCAGTAAGTATTCCTTCAAGTTGAGATGCGCCTGTGCTAACATAAACTGCGCCGAGTCAACTAATGCCGACCCCGAATAATTGAGCGTGAAAAAGTTCAGCCCATCGACAGCGGCTTGATATTTTCCCTTGTTGAACTGACTCTCCAGATAGCGGTAGGCAGCGTCCGGCTCCATCTTGGTCAGTTCCGGCGACGAGGCGCAGCCGATTATGATTAGACCGACGATTAATTTTAAAAACAAAACTCTACGCACTAACGACCTCGCGTTGCGTAAATTAAATAGACGATTAATCCGGCGCCGATGGTTATAGCAGCCGGAACTAGGTATTGACTGGCGATATTTGATTGATGACTAATAAAAGATTTAGCCGAATCTGGCGGCGCGGCTGTTAATGCTCCATTAATTCCATATATTGATGAGGGTGGAATATAGTTTGCTGTGTAATTGTCTTTTCCCCCCCGTTTGCGGGGGAGAGTAAGGGGGGAGGTTATCAAATAGTCATTACACCCCCCTTTCATCCCCCCGCAAACGGAGGGAGAGGAGACGCTATATTCTGACCCCATTAATATGTTATAGTTCCAATGATATTGGCAACAGTTAAGTGCAAATGAAGAACTTGGCTTCCTTGCAGTCCGATTAAGAAAGACTGTCGACAAGTCGTCGCGCGCATATTGTCCAAATTGTCCGCTGTGTCCACCAATCTGCTGCAACTCATCATAATTACCGGCCGTCAAACACTCTCCCAGAATCCCATCAGCATACGGTAAGAGAGATATTGCTTCAATAATATTAGGCAGAATAAGATGACTAATGACTAATACTGCTAATAATAATGAGGTTGAAATATTGCGGTCACTCATTAAACATTCTTTCGACATTTGAAAAAGCCCCAGCAAAGAAATCCGATATAGCCGATAAAAGCTAGGACGAGTAGCCAGTCGCCGAAGCGAACATAGAAGGTGGTTTCGGAACATAGCGGCAGTATCGCGGCCGTCCAAGCCGCCTCGAAAAGTTTCGTGCGTGCAACTATCTGCCCCAATTGGTCGCAGAGGAAGGAGTAGCCTGTATTGGAAGCCCGTGCCATCGCCCGCCGCGTTTCAATAGAACGGAAGCGACTGAGCGCCGTTATCTGCGCCGGCTCGGAACTCCTGCCATACCAGGCGTCGTTGGAAATAGCGGTCAGAAAATTAGCGCCGCACTGGACAAAATCCCGCGTCAAATTGGGAAATGCCGATTCGTAGCATATCAGCGTTGGAAACCGCAGGGTGTCGCGGCCTAATGGGACTTTGAAGACAACCGGTTGCGGGCCGGACATAAACTCCGCCTGTCCAAAGTTCAGATTGCCCAGCGACGGGATGAGCCATTGAAAAGGCACGCGCTCGCCCATCGGGACTAACTGCCGCTTAGCGCAACGGTCAACGATACCTTGGCGCGGCAGTATTAGAAACGCCGCATTGAGAGGACGGGAACGGCTCTCCAGACGTATATAATCTGACGCGCCGGTGATAATCGCCGCGCCGGTCTCGTCAGCCAACCGACCGACGCGCTCCTGCGTGAAAACGTGATACATTAGATTTTCTGGAATTGCCGTTTCAGGCCAGACCGCCAAATCAACGCCCGACTCAGCGCCTAAACGTGTCAGCGAATCATATATAACATAACTATAATCGCCGCCCTTAATCCATTTATCTTCCGCCTTAATATTGCCCTGCACGACCATAATGCAGGCGGTTGGAGATTTTATATCGTAATGCGAATAGGCATGCCATTGGGCTATGAAGGGGATTAGGCTCAACAGACCTAATCCGGCAAATCCGAACCAGCGCTGAGTTCGCGTTTCATTTCGCCAGATAAAGAAAATCGCCGTATTGAGCGCGGCGACCCAGAACGAAACTCCCCAGACACCGGTGAATTCCATTATTTGTAAAATCGGCGCGAAACCGTCCTGCGTCAATGCAAGCAGCGGCCAGGGGAAACTGATTTCACCAAGATGACCTAACCAACCTTCCCACGCCGTCCAGGAAAACGGCAGCGCTAAAAACGCCGCCGCGCCTAAGCGCCTGAACAGCCAGCCAAATATCCACGCGGCTGTTCCCCAAGCCGCGGCTAAAATAAAAACCGTAATTAACATCGACAGCGTCGCCACCGCCCAATGCGTTCCATCGTTCAAAGCCAGCCAATAAAGAACGCCGACATTGAAAATAAAACCGGCGGCAAAGCCCTGTCCGAAAGCGCCGCGTGGATTTCGTGATATCGAATACATCAACGGCAGAAGCCCAATCCACGCTAAAAAATATAAGTTCAACGGCGGCGCGGCGAGAGCCAGCGCGGCGCCGGCTGTGGCTGCAATGAGACGCGGTTGAGGCGGAAATAGTTTCACCGTCCGCCGGCTTTGGATAAACTGGCTATCAATTCGGTTACCTGCAATGCTTCAGCCGCAGTGGATAACGGCTGCTCCTGTTTGCGGACGCAATCGATAAAATAAGCCAACTCAGCGCGGAACGAATTTTGGTATAATTTGACTTCGTCGCCAAAAGACGGCAGTTTAACCTTCATCGTTTGGTCGGCTTGCCGACGTGTGATGCGCAGCGGATTGAGCGTCGCGACGCCGTGCGTGCCGGATATCCAGGTATAGGCTTTGTCGTGGTCGTCGCAGTTCGCCCAGGCGACTTCCAATAGAAAGGGAATATCATCCGCCAATCGTATAAAGATAGCCGCTGAGTCTTCGACCTCCAATTCCAGCGTCTTGCTGGATATGCCGGCGGCGACTTCCAACGCCGCCGGAAAACCCAGCAGAAACAACGCCAAATCTATCATCTGCACCGCTAAATCAAACAATACACCGCCGCCGGAAAGTTTCGGATCTGTGAACCAATATGGCCTTCCCCAGACGCCCAGACGTTTGAGCCAACCGGCGCGCACCATTGTGATTTCGCCCAGTTCGCCCTTTTGGATGAGGCGCTGCAAATGCAAGGTATCCGGTCTGAAGCGGTGGTTCATCGCCACCATCAACTTCTTACCGGTGCGGACGACCGAATCGACGATGGAACGGGCTTCTTCCGGTGTGCGGGCGAAGGGCTTCTCCAGCATCACATCGACGCCGCTTTCCAGCGCCAGGCGGCAGAGCGCCGGATGCGTTATGGTCGGCGCAGCGATGATGACCGCGTCGAGTTTGGTATGGCGGAACATCGCGTCCGGCTCGTCGAACCAGACCGGCACATTGAACCGCTCGGCGACTAAAGCGGCGCGCTGCGGGTCGCTGTCGCACAGGGCTACTAATTCGACGCCAGTCTCCTGCCGTAAGTTGGGTAAATGCGCGACCTGTGAAATACCTCCGGCGCCGACTACGCCAAACCGGATTACCTTCTTGAAGTTCGATTTTGAACTCTCGGCTTGACGCGGAGTATCCTCGGATATATTCTTTTTACTCACGACTTTTCCTGTTTATTCTTCAGCCAGTCCAAATAGTTTTGCAATATTAACACCGCAGCAGCCTCATCTTCCCAGCCGCGCGGTTTATTATGGCTATTGCCGTAATGGCGTTTTGCGGACAGCGCTTCGGCTGTGCTATAGGCTTCATTCCAGCGATGCACAATCATTCCGCTTTTTCCCAAGGCTTGGCTAAGGCGTTCTGCGCCAGCGGCGGCTGCGCAGCCGCTGGCACCGCTCGCACAAGGAAGTCCGACGACAATTTCATTAATCCGACGCAGTTCTGCCTCGCGCTTTACCGCCCTGGTCAAAGCCCGGCCGGCTAAGCCTGTCAACACGCCAATGCCGACCGCCAGCCGCCGCTCGGTGTCGCATACCGCCAATCCGCAGCGCCTCAAACCATAATCCACCGCCAAAATAGCCCCATCAAACTTCACATCTGCATCAGCATCAGCATAAACATCAGCATCAGCATTAATCATTATACTTTAACCATTTCTGAATTAACCGCGACATCCATTCTTTCCACCCGCAATATCGCCCGGATGTTATTGATGCGTCCAATCAATTTCGTCAAGTGTGGAAGATTGGCGACTTCGACTTCCATCGTGCCGATAGTCAGATTATCTTCGATATGAAACTCGACCCGCACGATATTGACCTTCAGAGCGCCGATGGCTTGCGTGATGTCGCGCAGCAGATTAGGACGGTCGTCAGCGACAATTCTTATTTTAGTTTTGAAGCGATCGTCTTTTTCGACATCCCAAGCCACATTGATGATTTTGCGCTCATCTTCCAGCAAGCCGGCAATCAGACTGCAATCGGTGCGGTGAATGCGCACGCCTTGGCCGGGGATCTGGAAACCGATTATCGGGTCGCCGGGCAGAGGACTGCAGCAGCCGGAGATTTTCACGACTAAATTATCCAGGTCGCCGATTCTAAGTCCGCGTTCGCCGTCGACGCGCTGGATGATGCGGCTGATTAGACCCTCTTTGCCTTGGGCTACACGCGGCACGAGTTTGCGCATCACCTGTCCGAGGGTTATTTGTCCTGAACCGACGGCTGAATAGAAGTCGGTCTTCTCTTTATATCCGAACGAAAGGGCGATTTCATCGATTCCGCCATTGTCCGAGGGCAGCCTGAGCCGAACTAATTCGCCTGAAATTAGTTCTTCGCCCAAGCGGATGGACTCGTCGTAGCGTGTGTCGTGAAACCAACGTTTAATGCGGTTGCGGGCGCGCGAAGTGCGCACAAATTTCAACCATTCAGCGTTAGGCCGGGCGCGCGGCGAAGTCAGGATTTCCAGAGCATCGCCGGATTCCAGCAGGTGGCTCAGCGACACGATTTTGCCGTTGACTTTGGCGCCGATGGCGTGCAGCCCAATATCGCTGTGAATAGCGAAGGCAAAATCGATGGGCGTAGCGCCGCGCGGCAATTGAGTTAATTGACCTTTGGGAGTCCAAACGAAAATCTCATCCTGAAACAAGTCGATTTTTAGGGATTCCATAAATTCGCCGGTTGCTGCCGCCTCTTGCTGTGCCTCCATCAGCGACCTTATCCAGGTGAAATGCTCGTCCAGTTCATCCGGCTTGGTCTCGCCTGCTTTGTAGCGCCAGTGGGAAGCAATGCCGTTTTCGGCGATAGAGTGCATCTCTTCAGTGCGAATCTGCACCTCTACGATGCGATTTTGGTTGTCGCGCACCTTGGTATGCAGCGATTGGTAGAGGTTGGATTTGGGTAGGGCGATGTAATCGGTGAAATGCTCGGTAACCGGCGTGAACAATTCATGAACGACGCCCAACGCCCGATAGCATTCCTCTTTTTCCTGCACGATGATGCGGATGGCGAGCAGGTCGAGGATCTCGTCGAACTGGCGGCCTTGGCATTTGATTTTATTATAAATACTGGCGACAGACTTAATTCGACCGTCGATTTCAGTCGGGATACCAATGCGTTTAAGTTCCCGGCGCACCGGCCGGATGAACTCGTCGATGATATTCTGCCGGTCTTCTTTCGACACGGCAATCCGGTTGGAAATTTCTGCATAAGCCACTTGGTCAAGCGCTTGTAAAGCCAGGTCTTCCATCTCGCGGGCGATGCGGGCGATGCCCAAACGGTGCGCCAGCGGAGCGTAAACATCGCGCGTCTCGAGCGCGATGCGGCGCTGGGAAGCCTCCGGCAGCGCCTGTATTGTGCGCATATTGTGCAGACGGTCGGCGAACTTTATCAGAATGACGCGAATGTCCTTCAGCATCGACAACAGCATCTTGCGAATCGACTCGGCTTGCTGCTCTTCCCAAGAGCGAAACCGCAGCTCACCGATTTTTGTGACGCCATCGACTAACAATGCGACTTGGGAACCATACTGTTCCTGCAAGTCGTCGATGGTAACGCTCGAATCTTCGACGACATCGTGCAACAGACCGGCGGCGACGGCGATATAGTCCGATTTCAGTTCGACCAGAATGTTAGCCACAGCCAGCGGATGCATAAAATAAGGCTCGCCGGATTGCCTTTTTTGCTCGCGGTGAATGTGCGCTGCGAAGTCGAACGCGCGCGTAATGAGGTCCGGATTCCAGCGGCGGTGATAACTTTTTAGTTTATTAAGGAGTCGGTTCTTTTCCGCCGTGAATTGTCGTGCAGCCGTCGAGCGAGGCAATGTGATTTAGCGAAATAGTTTGAAAATAACTTAAATGACTGTTGTTCGATTTTATGGGCAATTTAGACGAAATAGACAATATGGATTTAATCTTCTTTCAGCTTTCAATTTGTCAACTTATATCTTGCAATTTGTCAATTTGCAACTTCATTAGAACGGCGCGGGTTCTTCGGCTGCGCCGGATTTGGCGTAATGAACCGGGACATAGTCGGCGCTCTCTTTCTCTTCGAAGCGGGTATAGACATCGTTGAAGATCAATTCGACGGCGCCAGTCGGACCGTTGCGCTGCTTGCGTATGATGATATGGGCGGTGTTATCGACCGCTTCGCCGTCGTCTTCCTCTTCCAGACCGCTCTTATATTGTTTCTTGCGGTGGATGAACATCACGACATCAGCGTCCTGCTCGATGGCGCCGGAGTCGCGCAGGTCGGCGAGTTGGGGGATTTTATCGCCGCCGCGATGTTCGACAGCGCGCGACAACTGGGACATCGTAACGACCGGTATATTCAATTCGCGCGCCAAACCCTTCAGTGAACGCGAAATTTGCGCGACTTCCTGCTCGCGGTTGTCGGCTTTAGGCGGCTGCATCAATTGCAGGTAGTCGATGAAAATGATGCCGATGTTATGCTGCTGCTTGAGCCTTCTGGCGCGGGCGCGCAGCTCGTTGAGACCTAAATTGCCGGTGTCATCGATGAAAAATGGCATTTCAGCCAGCCTGCCGGCCGTCTGCGCGACTAATGGCCATTCCGACTCATTCAATCGATAAGGCGTGCGGATGCGGTGATGTTCGATGCGGGCTTCAGCCGCTAACATCCGCAGGCATATCGCCATCGCGGCCATCTCCAGCGAGAAATAGGCGACCGGGACTTGATGCAGCCAACAGGCGTTGCGCGCCAGGTCGAGGCTGAAAGCCGTTTTGCCCATCGAAGGCCGGCCGGCAATGACTATCAACTCGCCATTCTGAAATCCACTGGTCAACTCGTCGAGTCGTTCGAAGCCGGTGCCGACGCCGGTGAGTTTTTGGTCGCGCTTGCGGTGCTGGCTGTCCAAGAACTCCCAGGTCTGATTGACGACCTGCCGTAGAGGTTCAAAGCCGCCGCTGCGCCGGCGATAATATATATCATACAACATCCCCATTGCACGATCGAGCAGTTCCGCAGCATCGGGAACCTCGAATGCTTCCTCGGCAAACTTGGTCGACTGATGGATTAACTCGCGCAGCGCATAGCGGTCTTGCACGATGCGCGCATAATGTTCAGCGTGCGCCGAGGTGGCGACTTCGCCGCTCAACTGCGCCAGATAAGCATCGCCGCCGACCACCTCCAATTCGTTCCGCTGACGCAGGTCCTCACTGACAGTTAGAATGTCGATGGGCGCCGCCTGCTGGAACAGGCGCAGCATCGCAGCGAAGATGACTTGATGCCGGCGGTCGTAAAAACTACGCTCCGTCAGAACATCGACGACCTTCGTCATCCCGTTGGGATCGATTAGGGCGGCGCACAGCACGGCGCGCTCCATCTCGGGACTATTCGGCGGAACGCGTCCAGCAATAAGGTCTTTAGAAGGCTTGGTTGTTTTGCGTCGGACGCGGCGGGTTTCGGTTTGGTCTTCAGCCATAGGTCAATTCCATTTCAACCGACGATAGAGAATTTCCGGCCAGCCAGGAACTTGGATTTCATCGGCATTATGAACTTGATAAGATGTCTTCTTTATTTGATTTCCACTGAATCTCACCGCTCAGCAGTTTCATTGCGACCTGCATATCGGCCCAGGCGCCGGCTTTATACTCCGGATTGCGCAGCAACGCGGCCGGGTGGTAAGTTGCGACGAGCGGCATCCCATTGTATTCCAATATCCGATTGCGTAAGTCTTTGACGGCGGTGGACGGATTTAAATTCAGCAAATAGACCGCGGCGGTTTTGCCAAGCGCGACCAAAACCTGAGGGGCGATGATTTCGATTTGGCGGCGCAGATAAGGCAGACAGGCAGCCGCCTCAACAGTCGACGGTTCGCGGTTGCTCGGCGGACGGCATTTGACAATGTTGGCGATATAGACATCCTCGCGCTTATAACCCATTGCGGCGATGATGCGATTGAGCAACTGGCCGGCTTTGCCTACGAAAGGCTCGCCCTGGCGGTCTTCGTCGGCGCCCGGACCTTCGCCGACGAACATCAAACGTGCCGCCGGATTGCCCACGCCGAACACGACATTCAACCGCCCGTCGACTAAATTGCATCTACGACAATCCGCCGCCGTGCGCTCGATTTCGGCTAAAAGCTTCCTTTTATCCAGCGCGACTGGTTCAAGTATGATGACCGGTTCGGATTCGGCGAGTTGCTGTAAAAACGATATTGCGTCTTGGCGAGGACTACCTGTCAAATGATGATGATGATGATGATGATGATGATGATGATGATGATGAAATGGGAAAGTCCATTGAGTCCATACAGTCGAGCTAATTGCAAAAGTGATGATTAATCCAGAAAACTCGGACCATGGCAAGGCGGACGAGGGCGTCCGCCTTGCCATCAGTTAATAAATCCAACACTTTTGCAATTACCTCAGTCCATTATGAATATCGGCTGTCGGCAATAACCGCTCGCTGCACAGGTTTATTTAAGATACCCATACGCCTCGCTTAATAGTCTCGCTGCTGCTTCCCGTTTGGACATAGCCGGCAATTCGAGCGGCTCACAATAAGTTTTCAAGATGGTCAGTCTAATCGAATCGCCGCCGAAGACAGAATCAGCGCTCGTCGGGTCGTTTAGCGCGATTATATCGACATTTTTATCTTCTAATTTGCGCCGGGCGTTGACGATATGGTCGTCGGTTTCCAGCGCGAAGCCGACGATTACCTGTTCTTGCCGATTTTTACCTGCCCAAAGTAAAATATCTTCGGTAGGCTCTAATTCGAGAGTGAGGATGCCGGTATGTTTTTTAATTTTACCAGCGCTGGCAGTTTTAGCCCGCCAATCCGCCACAGCCGCCACCATAATCAGCAGGTCAGCGGTCGGAAACAGGGCTTTTACGGCATCGGCCATTTCAGCCGCAGTATCGACCTTTATAATTTCGACGCCGGACGGCGGCTCGCCAATAGCCGAGTTTGTCCGAATCAGGAAAACCTCGGCGCCCATCAATCTGGCTTGACGGGCGACGGCATCGCCCATTTTACCGCTGGAACGATTGGAGATGAAGCGCACCGGGTCAAACGGTTCGCAGGTCGCGCCGGCAGTTACTACAACGCGGCGATTCATCCAACATTTATCGGGATAGAGCAATTCTTCGATGCGGTCGAAGATCGCTGCCGGCTCGCTCATCCGACCGATGCCGGCTTGCTCGTGAACGCCTCCCATATCACCGCGCTCAGGTCCGATGAAATGCAAGCCTCTTAAGCGCAGCCGGGCGACATTATCCTGCACTGCCGAGTTGTTCCACATCCGGGGATTCATCGCCGGGGCTAATAGTATTGGACCTCGAAACGCCATCGCGGCGGCCGAGGGTATATCGTTGGCAAGTCCGTTAGCGACTTTTCCGATGAAATCGGCTGTCGCCGGCGCGATGACAAAAATATCGCCCCATTGTCCCGGCAATAAATGCACCGGGTCGACCGGCGCAGGGTCAGGGAACATTTCATCCAGAACCGGATGCCCGGTCAGCGTCGAAAAGGTCAACGGAGCAACGAACTTCTTAGCCGCCGCGGACATTAAGACGCGGACTTCGCCACCGGCGCGCACAATTTCCCGCGTTAAATAAACCGCTTTATAAGCCGCGATCCCACCCGTTACACCCAAAAGAATGCGCCTGCCTGTAAGTAGGCTCATCATTTAACCGACCCAATTAAAAAATCAACATCAGCATCAGTATTTGAAAGTCCGTTCATTTTCTTAAATGTTCCGGATAATAATATCGATACTTGCGTTCGCGCAACTCTTTCAAAGCCAGGACGGTCGGTTTGGAGTGTTGGAAATGGTCGATGCCCCGGTTGGCATTATTCTCATCGTCGAGGCTCTCTTCGACATTCGCCAGCGACGATTTAAAGTCTTCAATTTCGCGTTTCTGTCGTCGGCCGATTTGACGGGCGCGATGCGCTGCGACCATCACGGCTTCATAAATGTTGTCGGAAAGGCCTTGAAAATCGTGGACGAGCCAATTCAGCCGCCGTTCTTCAGGCTCGAGTTTTCTTGGCGTCGGAACT
>VGIO01000002.1 GCA_016867855.1 Calditrichota bacterium | reverse complement strand
ACGCTATCGGCCGACAGGCTGCGGATAGTTTCGTCGAAGCAGTTATCAGCCAAGTTGAGGCGGTCGCGCAGGGTTTCGGCGGACGGCACGCGGGACAGCCCTATGGCTTTGCGCAGCAGGACATCCTCTTGAAAGGGTTTGACGGCGTCGAAGTCGGGCTTGCCGATGAAGAGTAAGGTTGTCATCGTGCCGAGAATCTCGCCGTGGCGCAGTTCGGGCTTCGGTCGACGGAGCAGATGGACTTTATCGACTTGCCTTTTGAATTCGCAGGCTTCGAGGATGTCGCCGAGCAGGGCTATTCCGCTGTGGCTGGATAGTTCCTCGTTGGATTGGGTAACTTTGAATTTAGTGTTGGACGACATTTGCACTGTCGGGTGAAGTTGGACAACGCTATAAAATACGCTCAAAGAACAACAAAAACAAGCGTAAACAGCCTTTTGTTAATAAAGTGTGTTTACGGATTTAGGAAAATATAAGGAATTTATCATTGCCATCGGCGACTTCGATCCGACGACGCGCCAACTTTTCGAAGCCGTGCTGCCGGACGAAGAAGAACACCTCTGGACTTTCAACCAGATGCTCGATAAATAAAATCTTAGGCTAATTTGCGTTCATTAGGTCACAATTAATTGAACACATTCACAACGGATTTAACGGATTAAACAGATAACTTATTACATCTAACCTCTTATCCGTTCCATCAGTTTCATCCGTTGTGAATTATATTAGTTTAAGTGTCCTTAAGAACGCGACTTGGTATTAAGACGCGTTGGGCGCTCAAGCCTGATACAATCAATCCTTGTTATAAACATACAGGGGCGCACGATTGTGCGCCCCTGTAAGTTTTTGTTTTATAGCCTGACTTCAAAGAAACCAGGCTGGTATTATAATATAGACAGGAGGACAGGCGTCCCTGCCTGTCCACTTTGCAGACATATCTCCCGGGACAGGCAGGGACGCCTGTCCTCCTGTCCGACATACTGGAAGCCATTAATACAAGTGAACACTAGGCCGTTTTAGTCGGTGTTTTTATATCTTCTTTGAAAGTCGGATTGACTTCCTCCGGCGTCGCGCCGAGTCTTATCGGAAAAGGAATATAGTCGGCTTGGGTGACTTCACCCTCCTCATCCGGCGCGGGTTCGACCTCCGGCAACGGACCTAAGTCGGGGTCTAATTCGATATGTTCTGTATGAACAGTATTTTGAGGCGGTGCAGGAGGTGATGTTGACTTGGAAGACGATTCAGATTTGGGATGAGGTATAGAATTAGGCGGCTGCGGGGATGCACCGGACTTGATTTTGGCAAAGCAATCCCGGCAATAGACCGGTCGTCCGGCGATGGGCTTGAACGGCACTGAAGCCGGTTTGCCGCAAGCCGCGCACTCGACTTGAAAATCGCGGCTGCGCGGCTTGGGCAGCGATGCTTGCGGCGCTGCGGACTCGATACCAGCGCCGGCTTCCCGCTCGCGCTTACGCTTGGCGCGGCATTCGCCGCAATGCCGCGGCGGGCTGAAACCCTTTGAACCGTAAAATTCCTGTTCACGCACGGTGAACACAAAATCTCGACCGCAAGTGTGACATATTATCACTTTATCTTGCAAATCCATCTCGGCTGCTCCTTCTTCAGTCCCGCCCCACGCGGTTCGATGTGAAACTAAACATTACCGGAAGTAAAGTCCCATTTTGAAAAGTGTCGGTTGAACGCAGTGAAGCATCGTATCTGGTTAAGCCGCGATGAGATTCTTCACTTCGTCGGAATGACTCAATCTTATTGTGCGCAATTCCTACAACACACCGCTTAAATGGTTGATATATAATTATATTTAATTTAATAATCCCTCCCGAATTCCGCCGAACGCTCCATTCGACATCATCACTATTACATCGCCGCGCCTTATCTCACTTTTTATCTTCGCCGCCATCGCTTCATAATTGTCATAGTATTCCGCTTCTATCCCGCGTGCTTTTAGTTCGTTGACAATCTTATTCCGGTCGAGACGCTGTTCGGCTGGAATAGATGCCGCGCGATGCACAGGACCGATTATGACCTTATCGGCAATCGCCAAGGCTTCGGTCAACTCATTTTGGAAGAAACGCCTTACCATCGTATTCGAACGCGGTTCAAACAGCGCCCATAAACGCGCCTGTGGGTGCATCGCCCGCACTGTCTCCAGCGCGGCTTGCACAGCCGTCGGATGATGAGCAAAATCGTCGTAAAGTCGGCAATTGCTCATCAGGCGCATTCCGGTCAAACGACGTTGCACGCCGGTGAAAGAAAATATAGCCTCCAGTGCGACCTGCCTATCGACTCCCATTTCCTCAGCCAGCGCCAAACATAGCATCGCGTTCATTAAATTGTGCCGGCCGGGGATTTTAAGTCTCAACTCGCCAGAGGCTTCGTTATCGATATAGCAAGGCGCGTGCCAAAACTTGTCTTTATCGATGTAGAACTTCCCTAATCGCCATTGGCATTGCCCGCTCAATCCATAAGTTACGACCGGACAGCGCGCTGCGCTTGCAGCATCGACTGCGTTGCGGTCGTCGCCGTTCACGACCAAACGGCCGGTTTGCGGCAACAATCCGGCAAAACGCTTGAATTCGGCGCTGATGGCTTGAATATCGGCGTAAATGTCCGAATGGTCGAACTCAAGCGAGGTTATACCGGCGTAGAAAGGTCGATAATATAGAAACTTAGGTCGTTTGTCAAACCAAGCCGAGTCATATTCGTCGCCTTCAATGACGAATACTTCGCCGCTGCCTTTGCGGCAGGGCGTTTCTAAATCGTTGGGAATTCCGCCGACCAGCCAGCCCGGCTCCCTTCCAGCGTATCGCAAAATATGCGCCATCAACGCCGTGGATGTTGTTTTGCCATGCGTGCCGGCGATGACGACCGATTTGCGTCCAACTAAGAATTGGCGCTGGATTAAATCCGGCAGCGAAACGCAAAGCAGGTTACGGTCGAGCGCGGCTTCCAATTCGACATTGCCGCGCGAGATGGCGTTGCCGACGACGATTAAGCCGTCGTCGGGCAGATTTTGCGCATTAAAACCCTGATAGAGTCGGATACCGCTGCCCGACAGGAAATCGCTCATCGGTGGGTAGAAAGCGCTGTCCGAGCCACTCACATTCCATCCGCAGCGCTGAAGTTCGACGGCGGTCGAAGCCATCGCTGTGCCGCACACGCCGATGAAATGCACGCGCGGACGCTGTCCATCGTCCAATTATGCTTGATTGAAATCGATTTATATTATAGTATATTGTTTAAATTAATGGCTGTCAAGTGGATTTCAAACTATTTTGTTTGGATTTTACGAGTATTGAGTGTTTAGGTGCGAGGCGCGAGGTTATTCTTCACCTGGCGCGGGCGCGGGAACTAATATCGTCCGGCTATTTTTAAAAAAACGCCAAATATTACCAAAACCTTGACAAAGTCTTTTTTTATATATATTATTTTCCAGACTTTGAGTAGTCCGCTTTGTCCTATTGGTTTATAGATTTATCAGTATATTAACTGGGGTAGAATATAGTTTATGTTGTGATTGTTCTTCCCCCCCGCAAGCGGGGGGAGAAGAGACGCTGTATTACGACTATCATCATCGCCGCCGGCACCGGCGTCAATTACAAATCATCGACTATAATGCCCGTCAATTCAAATCGCCGGCAAGTTTTGAACCCGCCCACTTAAAAGCCCCGCTGGAGGGAGTCGAAGGACTATATCCGGCGGGGCATTCTGTTAATTGGAATTTGGAATTTGCAATTTGGAATTGTTTTACTTTACTCCAAATTCCAAATTCCAAATTCCAAATTCGATATTGCGCCGAATCCTTTCAATGCGCTGACGGAGGTGAAGTTTGAACTTGAGCAGACTGGCGATGTTAAGTTGCAGATGTTCGACATTGGTGGGAGGTTAGCGCGGACGCCGGTCGATGGCTGGCTGGAGGCGGGGAGACATTCCATCGTCGTCGAAGGCTGCGATTTGCCGGCGGGGATATATATTTTTAGATTGAAAACAGAGAGTATGACGATTGCCAGGAAAGTGGTTTTAATGAGGTAGATGAATTCACAACGGATTAAACTGATGAAACGGATATATTGAAACCTCTATCCGCTTAATCCGCTGTGAATTCTCATATTCACAACGGATTAAAGGATTGAACAGATGAAACGGATATATTGAAACCTCTATCCGTTTAATCCGCCGTGAATTCTCATATTCACAACGGATTAAAGGATTGAACAGATGAAACGGATTGTAATTCTTTAAAAATAAGTAGAAAGTAAGAAATTAGAAAGGATGCATAACTTCCCTACTTTCTCACATCTTCCCTTCTTAACACTTGGTATAACTATTGCAGTCTTTTCTACCAAACGCTCGACGTCCAAGGGTTGAAATCGATAATTTGAGAGCGTCCTGACGATGGTCTTAAGAATAGTAAAATCGGCGCAAAATACATTTATTCATAACACTTAGTCTTTACTGTTCGCAGCCATCGAGTTAATCAAGTCCTATCGCCCTCCCTGCATTCCTATCTTTTAGACTGTGCAATATTTGCACAGTCTGACAACATCCAACCCTTGACGAAGAACGAAATATACTCGCTCTTTCGCTCGGATTATTTTGCTAATATATGTCGGTTGACGCGTATTAAGCGGACCAAAGAAATCCGCTCTACGCTCCAAAAACCCAAAGCCCAGAGCCTCTTACCAGCCCTTACGGGTCTGAAGAAGATTATTTTCGCGAAGCAAAGATGCGCGCCCAGAGAAACGGGCGCAAGGCTCCGCATAAGTGATAAATACCAAGCCACAGATGGAGGGCATAACAATGCAACGGTTCATTCACATCTCGCTGGCGCCGATACTTATTGGATTGGCGCTCCTCATCGGCTGCGACGACCACCGCAACGGCGGACCCATCGACCTCGGCGGCTCGATCGCTTCCATCGACCTACGTGCGACCCACACTGTCATACGCGGTTATGCCGGCGAAGTCCGCAGCGAACGTATCATCGCCGTCGGCCGCGACCTGCAGGGCGTCGCTGTGCCGGGCGAAAAAATCACCTTCGCCATCCTCAATCCCCAACCCTGGAAAGGCACCCTCTCCACACCGGAAGATGCGGTTACCAACGAAACCGGACAGATGACCGCCGGCTACAACCTGGCGCTCGACCGCTCCGATAATGTAGTAATCGAGGCGCGCAGCGGCAATGTTACCGCCCGCATAACGCTGCAGATTTTAGTCGTCGATGACCTGCCCTGCCGGTTGACTTTGGAAGCCGAGCGGCAGGTCTTAGCCGTGCCGCCTAACCAGACCCGTCAGACTAAAGTAACCGCGACTTTAGTCGATGAGCAAGGCACGGCTCTTTCAGGGATGATGATTCGCTTCCGCACCGACCCGCCCGGACTCGGCTATGTTGACTCCGACACCGCGACAACGGATAATAACGGCCGTGTAACCCGCACCTTCACCAGCATCGTCAACAAATACGGCTTATGCGCTATCGTGGCGCAAGTCGGCGACAGCGCCGCGCGCACTACTATAGAGATTCGCGCCACCGGCGTCAACGCCTATATCACGCTGACTACCCCGACGCCGTTTGTGCGGGCGGCGCGCGGCGTCGATGCCGTTATCAATTTGACTGCGACGGTAGTTGATGCCAATCGAAAGGCCGTCTCTGGAACGACGGTCGCTTTCGAGGCGTTGCCGCTGAACAGCCAGCCGACCTTCGGCTCGCTCACCGCGCTCGACACGACCGACGGCAACGGCCGCGCTGACGCCGTCTTTCATTCTCTCGGTCAGTTTGGTAAGCAGCGCGTCAAGGTTAAAGTGCTGCCTTCCGGTTGGTCAGGACAGCCGCAGCCAGATCCGGATAAAGGCGGCTGCCGCCCAGCCGGCGCCGACGATAATGAAATCTTCGATGAAATCATCATCGAAGCGCGCGAACTGCTGGCGGAAATCTCGTCGTTGTCGCTGCGAGCATTTCCCGACTTCCTGAATCTGCCACCCGACTCCAATGGTGTTTCAAATATCGAAGCCGTTGTACGCAACGATGAGAATAATGCCGTCGAAGGCGTGTTCGTCAAATTCACGACCACGCGGGGCGCGCTGTCTAATATTACAGCGACCGACGCCGGAGGCATCGCCCGCGCCGTCTTTCGCAGCAACTACGAAACCGGCGAAGCGGTTGTCAAAGCCTCTATAGAAGGCACACAATTTGAGCGAGCAGTGCGCATCGTCGTCCAGCAAGCCGTCGGCAACCGCGGCCGATTGACGCTGACGACCGACCGGGAGTCGATTTACGCCGACAACGGGCTGACCTACGCTGCGCTGACAGCGCTTCTCTCGGATGAAGAGGGACAAGCCTTGGCCGGCAAGCAGATTATCTTCACCAAGACGCACGGCACGGTCAATTCGCCGGTAACAACCGACTCGCTGGGCATCGCGCGGGCTATCTTCCGCGACATCGGAATGCCGTCTTTAAACGAAGAAGGGCGCATCGTTCCGGCAGTGATTTCGGCGAAATACAATCCCTTAGCCCTGCAGGCGAGCGTAGAAATCACCATTCTGCCGCGCAATCCTGTGGCGAGGATTACCTTGCAGTCGGCGGTGGACAGACTGAACGCCGGCGGGCGCGATTCGACTTCAATAATCGCCACCTGCTTCCTTGCCAACAACGATTTCGCGCCAGCGGGAACTTTGGTGAGGTTTGAGTCCAATATCGGACGCTTTGCCAGCGCTGCCGTGCCTATTACCGGCAACTACGGCATCGCCGAGACTAAATATATCTCCGGCAGCGCTGTCGGACAGGCTGTCCTCAAAGCCTCGGTTCAAAACGAAGACAACATTCTCGAATCCAATCCCGTGTCTATCGAACTCATACCTGGACCGCCGCGGCGGGTAGTCGTTTCAGCCGACCCGGAACGGCTCATAACTAACAATCCCGACAGTTATTCGACAGTGTCGGCATTAGTGGTGGATACGGTCGGCAATCCGGTCGCCTCGGGGACGCTGGTGCGTTTTGCCGCCTCGCTGGGCAACATCACACCATCGGCTATCACCAATGCCCACGGTATTGCAGTAGCGCGTCTTTCGGCAGGCGTGCAAGCCGGACTCTGCGAAATAACCGCAGCGGTTGGGACTATCGAAGGCCGAACGACGGTCACCTTCGTCGCCGGACGGCCGAATTCTATCGAACTATCTGCCAATCCGCTTAATATCGCTGTCGCCGGCACTGGCGGGACATCGACTTCGACTTTGACAGCCATAGTTAAAGACGCCAATGGTAATCCAGTCGAACAACCGACCATCGTCTATTTCCAGTTGTTGAACGAACCGCCTGTGCCGGGCGGCTGCAACATCAACAATCGTGGGCAAATCGATTCAGCGTTGACAGCTCACGGCCGGGCCGTCGTTTCGTTGAACTCCGGTCTGCAGGTTGGCGGTAAGGTGATTCGCGCCTATACCTGGGGCGATGACGCCCGCACAGCGCTGGTCGAAGTTACCTTGGCGACGATAATGGTCGTGTCCGGACCGCCGTTCTCGCTCGACATCGATGTCAACAACAATGGCAGCAACGCCTTGGGCGGCGCCTGGAAAATCGAGGTCTCGGCGCGGGTCTTCGATATGTATCGTAATCCGGTGGCGGATAACATCCCGGTCGTATTCACGGTTGACCCGGCGATTGCGAGCATCAGCAGCGGCTACACCGGCAACAGAAGCAGCGTTAACACATCCGAACCCGGTCTGGCTTACGCTAATTTAATCTATCAGAGCGGCGTTACTTTTTCCCAGGTGACGATTACGACTTCAGTAGCGACTCCGCTTGGGCGCATCACCGGCTCGAAACTGCACACCTTGCCGCTGCAAGACGGCGTCTTGGAACTGAACCTTGACCCCGGCAACTGGCGCTTTGAGCGCTCAAGGCCTAACGATATCGCCAGCATCCGCGTCTGGGCGGTGCTGAAGGACGGACATTTAGTAGAAATCAACAACGCGCCGGTCTTATTCCTCACCGACCGCTCGCAGTTGTATTGGTTCAATAACCAGAGTCGCTCTTATATCCCGTTCTACCCGAATCCGGCGCGCAAGTTGACCGGCGTGCAAGACGCGCTGCACAATGAACTGCCAGGGCAAGCCACCGTCTATCTGCGTGGCGTGATGAACGACTTCTTCCTCGACGACATCACCATCGTCGAAGACGCGCAAGTGACGGCGTCGGTGGAGGGCTACGAAGATGTGCGCGCCGAGCCGGTGTTCGTGTATTTCACAAGACGATGATTATGCTAAAGAGGGATGGAATGGTTGGGCTATAGGATGTGAAAGGCCGCCGCCTCGCTCGTCTGAGTCGGGGCGGCGGTTTTTTTGGGTGAATATTTATTACTGCAAGCCGAATATGCTGCGAATAGTTTTGACTGGACTTAACTAATATTATATTAAAACTGAAATTATTTACATTGCGCGGAAGTCGGTTTGCATTGTCGCAAGCGTTATGTTAATCTCTGCGCAGGCAGATGGAAGTGTCTCGTCTAGTGCCTCGTTGCAAAAGAAACTGGCATTTATAGTATGGACAGGAGGACAAGCGTCCCTGCCTGTCCATTTTGCAGCCAGATCTCTCGGGACAGGCAGGGACGCCTGTCCTCCTGTCCGACATACTGGAAGCCATTAATGCAAGTGAACACTAGCGAAGCATCTTGTCTCGTATGTTCACAGGGGACGAGACTATTCACTTCGATCAGAGTGACTCAATCTTATTTATGCGTAACTATTTATGTCGCTATTCATAAAAGAGGGTGGCAGGCTGCTCATAGTTGCTCTGCGCGCAATGGGGGATGTCCTTCTTACGACGCCGATTATCCGCGCGGTCAAGCAAGCCCATCCCGCTGTCCATATTGATATCTTAGTCGAAGCGCTGCCGGCTTCGGCGCTGCGCCATAATCCATATCTTAGGCATATAATTATCTCCCCGGCGCGCGGTTCGCATCTTTTGAAATATCTGAATATCGTCCAGCAGTTACGAAAAGAGCGCTACGATTACGCGCTGGATTTTTTATCGACGCCGGGGTCGGGCTGGCTCACACGATTGAGTGGCGCCAAATTTCGTCTGGGCTGGGACATACCCTATCGCCGTTGGGCTTTCAACCACCGCATTCTTCGCCCAAAAGAAACGATTTACGCGCCGCTGATTAAGGCGCGGTTCTTAAGCGAATTAGGAATTCACAATTTAGTTGAGCCGCAGCCAGAATTATTCCCATTGAATGAGGACGATGATTGGGCGCAGGATTGGCTGGGGAAGAAAGGCATTAGCATCGGCAGAATTCGTGCGGTGACAAACAAAGATTCCATATCCTCAAAATCTCCCGGCAATAACATTGGAGAGAGTGAATCGGCGGTCGATGGAAATAATTCACCGCAGTATAGAGTAATAGGACTGGCGCCGTATTGCAAGCGCGCCTCAAGGATGTGGAGTATTGAAAATTGGCGGCGGCTCATAACGGCTCTGAATGACCGGCTGCCAACTGTTTTTATCTTATTTGCCGCGCCTAATGAGCATAGTTATCTGGCTAATCTTAAGCAAATCGAAGGCGGGCGCGTCGAATGGGCTGGCGCGCTGGATATACTCAAAGCCGCGGCATTGATGAAACGGTGTCGCATTGTGCTGACCGGCGAGAATGGTCTGCTGCATACTGCTGTCGCGGTTAAGACGCCGACCTATTCTATCTTCTGCGGCAAGGACGCCCCGGCGCAGTGGATTCCACCGGAGAGTCCGTTGCATCGCGCTGCGGATTTGCGCGGCAGCGCGATGGCTGATGACACCCAAATCCAGCGACTAATCGACGAAATATTACTATTAGAGGCTGCCGCTGAACCTGCCATCAGATGAAAAATGGCGCGCCATTGAGAGCCTGGCGTTGTCCCTCATTGCGCTGTCTATGCCGATTTCGATTGCCGCTGCGAATATCGCGCTCGGATTCGGATTATTGTTAGCCTGCCGCCGCGCGCTATATCCTCTATTCGCTAAATCATCATCATCATTTCCATCAGCATCAGCATCATACTTATTGTTTGCGTTTTTAGCGGCTTATCTTGTTCTGGATTTCTCGGCTATATTTTTATCGGGTTATCCGCAGCATATCGATAAATGGCTGGAGGACAAGTGGGTTCTGTCGGCGCTTATAGTCCCGCTGGCGCTGGTGCGGGATCGCCGTATCGGTGAGCGGAGTTTATACTTGATGATGGTCGGAGGTCTGGGGGCGGCGGCGCTGGCGATTATGCAGAATGCGGTAGGCTGGGACCCGTTGCGCGGGCAGTTTCTCGAATATCACAGCGGCGGCTTTATGGCGCTCGGAACATTCAACCATCATTTGACTTACGGCGGCGCGGCGCTGGTCGCAGCCTTACTCGCGCTGGCGCGATTTCCCTTCGGAAGCAGGCGCATCGACATTTTACGCGCGGTATTCTGCATCGTTTTAAGTGCGGTGGGATTGTATGTAAGTTTTGCGCGCAGCGCCCTAGTCGGCTATGCCTTTGGGGCTTTGACACTGGTCTTCTTAGCGCCTCCTCGCTGGCGTTGGAAGGCTTTGGGCGTGCTGACGGCTGGAGGGCTATTGCTGCTTCTGATTGTGCCTGGAATGGCGATTCGTCTGCTCTACATTTTCCAAGGCGGTTCCGCCGGCGAAGGTCCGCGTTTACTGCTTTGGAAATCGGCGTTCAACATCGTTAAGCATAATTTATGGTTCGGTGTTGGGCAAAGCAATTGGGGCGAGGCATTTTTGACATACGGCGCGCCGGGCCGATACTTAAGCATCGCTCATCCGCACTGTGATTTGCTGTCGGTCGCCGTCGATGGAGGCATTTTGACCCTGCTGGCGTTTATAGCGCTTTGGGGGTATATTATATATACAATGGGGCATTTTTTTCGCGATCAATACGAGGTTATCACTCGCTGTCAACCTTCTGCGGGTGACAGCGAAAATCATCGGGCGGGCAGTCAACTACCGCGAGTTGACTGCGGCAGCGATATTGTCCTCAAATCCGGCTTATCCGTCGTCATCGGCATCCTCTTTGCCGGCTTATTCCAAAACTATCAGACCGACGCCGAAGTCGCCAATATGCTCTGGTTCACGGTCGGCACAGCATTTGCAGTTATGAATATAATCAAGCGCCGGGCGGCTGCAAGTGCCTAAAATCTCCATCGCAATAATCGCCCACAACGAAGCGCGCAACCTGCCGCGTGCCTTGGGCAGCGTGCAGTGGGCTGACGAAATCGTGGTCGTCGATACAAGTTCTACCGACGAAACCGGCGAAATCGCACGCCGACGCGGCGCAAAAGTAGCAGTCCAGCCCAACCTGAGCAACCTGAATGTAAATAAGAACTACGCCATCGACTTTTGCTGCGGCGATTGGATCCTCATTTTGGACGCTGACGAAGTCGTGCCGGATTTATTAGCCGGCGAGATTCGCCGTGCGCTGGCTGCGCCGTCCGCTGTTGGATACGACCTTCCGCGCCGCAATTTTATGATGGGCAAATGGCTGCGCTATGGCAGCCAGTATCCGGACTATCAACGGCGCCTGTTCCAGCGCGGCAAAGGCCGATTTGCTGCCGCGCACATTCACGAGCGGTTGACGGTCAACGGCAAAGTCGGCTATTTAGAAGAACCGCTGGAGCATTACCCTTACATCACTATCGAATCACTTGTCTGTAAAGGTATCCGCGATGTTGAATTCGAAGCCGAATTCCTGCATAAAAAAGGAAAAACCGCAACCATCGGCAGTATTTGGTTAAACGGAATTATCAAGCCTTCAATCCGCTTTGTGCGCCGCTATATCTTCAAAGGCGGCTTTCTGGACGGAACACCCGGTTTAGTCATAGCCCTGTTCGACGCCTGGAATACGACTCAGAGATGGCTGAGACTATGGGAAAAAGTTAAAAGTCGGGATATAAAATCAATAGCGTAAAGCGGAAGGTGGATATTAAATTCAACGTCCGGATTAGTGTAAATTTACCCGGCACGACCAGTTGTGACTTGTAAATCCGGCTTGTCTATAACACTTTATAGGAATCCTTTATTTGAAATCTGCTTGCGCTTTCATTTGCTATTTGATATATTGATTTATCCTAAACAAATATAGGCGCAAATGCGCCGGGTTAATTAATAACAAGATTTACAAACATTTACTAATATAATGGCTTGGTTCAAACGCGATAAAGAGGCGTTATCGGCCGACGAGAAGCGTCCGGTGCCGGACGGCGTCTGGGTCAAATGCGACTCCTGCGGCGAAATACTCTACCGCAAAGAGTTAGCGCGCAATCTGGAAGTCTGCCCCAAATGCCACTATCATTTTCGCATCGCGTCGCAGGTGTTCATCAACCTCCTGCTCGATGCTGGCAGCACCATTGAACATGATAATCATATCAAATCCGCCGACCCTTTGGAATTCAAGGACAGCGTCAAGTATTCCGACCGCACTGCCAAGTCGATGGCGCAGACCGGGCTTGGCGACGCTATCCGCTGTCTATCGGGGGCTTTAGACGGCTTGCCGGTCGAAATAGGCGTGATGGATTTTGGCTTTATGGGCGGCAGCGTGGCTTCGGTGGTAGGTGAAAAATTAGCCCGCGCCATCGACCGCGCCATCGAGCATAAGCGCGCCCTGATAACGCTCTCTTGCTCCGGCGGGATGCGGATGCAGGAAGGCGTATTCAGCCTGATGCAGATGGCGAAGGTCTCGGCAGCGCTGGTCAAACTAGCGCGCGCCCGGCTGCCATTCATCTCGATTATGGCTAATCCGACGACCGGCGGGACGACCGCCTCGTTTGCAATGCTCGGCGACATCAATATCGCCGAGCCGCGCGCGCTCATCGGTTTCGCCGGTCCGCGCGTCATCAAACAAACCATCGGTCAAGAACTGCCGGAAGGCTTCCAATCCGCCGAATTCCTCCTCGAAAAAGGCTTCCTCGATATAATCGTCGAACGCAGTCAGCTGAAAGATATGCTGGCGATTTTACTCACTCATCTTATTGATAAGGACGAAATGACTAATCATAAATGATCTACATCGTATAATTTAGAAACATCTTAGTAATCCTATTTAATATCAAAGGTAAGCCATTTCCTTAGTGGCTTGTTTTGAAAAAATTCTTACCTATATTAGATTCACATATAAAAATTATTTCAAATGTCAAATCAAGAAAAACCGCGCGACACATCCATATTTTGGATATCAACTCCCAAGACGGCAGCAAAAAGTAGAGAGAGCCAAGAGAAAACAACTTCGAATGAAGAACAATTTGCAGTTAATCTCTATCGGTTTTTTCTCTCAGCGCTCAACAAGCAGCGAAATAAGCCAGATGATTTTCTTGCTGCACCGATGCAATAATAAAAGTGGTAAATTCGCTGAGAGAGGTTGTGAACGAAGGCGTTATTAATCAGGATGAAGCGCTCGCCTTGCTTCGTTATATTATAACCCGATATGCCGAAAACCAAATCGACAAAACATTATCCGATGCGCTTTCTTTTGAAAACAATATCGGATATTCTATGCATCTTTTAAAGGGGACGAACTATGACAGATCGCGAATCTGATTTAAGTAATAATAAACCGAATTCGTTAGATGTAAGTAAAACCCTTAATGACGAGGAGATCTTTCCAAGCGCCGTGTAAAAATTAGCCGAGTCAAAGCCTGATAAACTATTTGAGATTATGGGAATGTCAATCGGCTCATCCATAAATCCAATTCAGAAAAAGGTTACATCTGAACATATAACTCAAGTTCTAGAAATTACTTCTAAACACGACGAAAGAGAATACGACCTCCATAAATGCAACCAAGAAAATGAAGCCATTGAAAGTCGCTCAAATAGAAGATATTGGTTTGCATCATTACTATAGGTTGTTGTTCTTGTTCTAATAGTTCTATTCTTGTTTAAAAATGAAAAGGATATTTTAGCGCCAGTATTGACTGGTATCGGTGGGCTTGTAGCTAGTTTTATGGGAGGATGGGGAGTAGGCAAGTCTGGAAAATAATGGAAATATGTGATTGATAATATGATAATGTTAAATTCTTACATTATTCATAACACGATTTAGAAATTCACAATAAACTAAATTATGTAAATACACTATCTAATTATCGCCGAATTCCTCCTCGAAAAGGCTTCCTCGATATAATCGTCGAACGCAGCCAGTTGAAAGCGACATTGGCAATCCTGCCGCGACACCTTTCGCGGGGATATCACGGAAAATTGAAATATCATTTTTCAAATTACAAGACTAGTGTTCACTTGCATTAATGGCTTCCAGTGTGTCGGACAGGAGGACAGGCGTCCCTGCCTGTCCCGGGAGATATGGCTGCAAAGTGGACAGGCAGGGACGCCTGTCCTCCTGTCTATACTATAATGCCAGTTTCTTTTGCAACGAGGCGCTAGTGCTCAATCCCAGAATCACCTATAGAATTAGAAAGTTCAGAGTTCACCGCTTTAGCGTGTTTATAAAAGAAGCATCTCGCACGCTGAAGCTGTGAACTCTGAACTAGTTAATTCTGGGACTGAACACTAGAGAGAAACCGCCGCCGGCCATAATAGAGTCGGCGGCGGTTTTTTATGATGTTGATTTTACACCATCTACACATAAAGAGGCACAATTTTAAATTCATTCACATCCACTAAACCCTGGTCGGTCAATTTTAATTCCGGAATGACGGGCAAGGCTAAAAAACTCAATGCCATAAACGGGTCTTTGAGCGGACATCCCAGTTGTGAAGCCGCAGCCAAGAGGATATTTTCATTTTTGACAAGATTAGCCAGCGGTTCATCGCTCATCAGACCGGCAATCGGCAAAGGCAACTCGGCTAAAATTCGGTCGCCAAGGGTGGCGACCTGCCCGCCGCCGATTTCGGTCAGACGCCGGACAGCCGTGTGAATAGAATTATCGTCGATGCCGGCGGCTATGATATTGTGCGAATCGTGCGCCACGGTCGAACCGATAGCGCCGCATTTAAGTTCGAAGCCCTGCACAAATGCCGCGGTTGAGCGTCCGGCGCCGCTGTAACGTTCGACTACGACTAATTTGACGATGTCATTTTCAATGTCCGAAATCAACATTCCGGCTGAGACTTTGGGCTGACAGACAACGCTGTGAGTGATGATTTTATCAGGCACCAGGCGGATTACCCGCACTGGGCGCTGTTTATCCGGGATTTCAAAGGCGTCGCTCTCCAGCGGTGGAACACACAGCCGCAACGGCTGATGATGCGATTCAGATTGCAGTGGAACGATGAGTTTCCCGTGTTCGGCAATCCGGCATCCATCCTTCCATACCATCAATGGAATAAATTCCTCAAGGTTATTAAAAACCACTAAATCGGCTTTCCACCCCGGTCGGATCCCTCCCCGATATTTTAAATCATAAGTTTCAGCCGCATTTAAAGTTACCATTCGGATTGCGGTCAGCGGATCGATGCCGGCTTTGACCGCCTGACGCAGAATATAATCCAAATGTCCTTCGGTGTGCAGGTCGCTGGCGCGGCGGTCGTCGCTGACCAGCAGGCAGCGTCGCTCGGTCGCCGGTATTACTAATGGGGCTAAAGTCTTAAGATTGCGCGCGGTGCTGCCTTCGCGCAGCATTATGCGCATCCCGCGTGCCAGTTTCTCCCGCGCTTCTTCGAGTGCGTTGCATTCGTGGTCGGTCGCCGGGCCGGCCGCCAGATAGGCGTTAAGATTGTATCCGGAGAGACCTGGCGAATGGCCGTCGATAGGACGCCGGCCGTGGAACAGTGCGGCTTTGGACAACATATCGGCATCGCCGGAGTAAGTTCCGGGGAAGTTCATCATTTCAGCCAGTCCTATCACATTAGGCTCGTCGCCAAACATTTTCAGGTCTTCAACGGACAGCCTGGCGCCGGCGGTTTCCATTGCCGTCGCCGGCACGCAGGGCGGCAGCATATAGAATATGTCCAGCGGCAGACCGCGCGACTCATTCATCATATACCGCAAGCCTTCGACTCCCCAGACATTCGCTATCTCGTGCGGGTCGGCTATCGCAGCAGTTGTGCCGTGTGGTGCAACCGCTTCCGCAAAACGACGGGGTGTCAGTTTGGAACTCTCAATATGAATATGTCCTTCGATTAAACCCGGGGCGATATAGGCGCCTTGCAGGTCAATCGTTTCGAGAGCCTTATAATCGCCAATTCCCGCGATGCAGCCATCGCTTAAGGCAATTGAGCCGAATTCCACTTGACCGGCGAAGACATTTACGATGTTGGCGTTGGCGAGCAGGACATCAGCCGGGCGGTCGCCGCGCGCCGCCGCCAGCAGCGCTTGCCAACGGCTTAAGTTATCGAAATACATAGCAGCCTCTGTATTATGAATTGTCTTATATTAGCGTTAAAATTGTGCGTCATTTCCGTGTAAGTGGGAATCAGGTTAAAAATTGAGGTAATTGCAAAAGTGTTGGATTTATTAACTGATGGCAAGGCGGACGCCCTCGTCCGCCTTGCCATATCTGAATTTTCTAGATTAATTATCACTTTTGCAATTAGCTCGATTGAAATATCGAAATATTGGTTGGATTCTCGCCTGCCAGATTGTCCGAGAATGCCATTACCCGCAGCCAACCCATCGTGGTTGGCAGCGTAACTATAGGAATTACATTGTTCTGCCGTTGACTACGGCGAGTTGACGGCGGGCAATATAACATTTTCGGACAGCCTGCTGCGCAAGAATGACAAGCCTGCATGGGTCAACGAATATTATAAAAAATACTATTATATTTACAAAATCCTTTTATCCCGCATAATTTAGCGCTAATCTGACATCCGGCAAGAAGTATTCGCCCCGTAAACGGTCGTGAACATTCAGCCAGATGGCGTTAAGTTGGATGTCTAATTTTCGGTGTTTTAATTCGAAATGGAAGACCGGTCCGCTCGAATGCACCGATTCCAGCCCGCGGCGCGCGCCAGAGGCGAGATGTTCGTCCGTGCGGCGATAAGTCAGACTCCAGCCAGCGCCGGCGCGCCCACCGCGCCACTTGTATAAAGGCAAGACTTTCAAATTGGATGCATAACCGTCTTCCGCCACATTCTGCACCCAGCGCCGCCAGTGCATCCCGCCATTGTCTTCCAGAGTTAACTGCCCGCCGATTTGCAGGCTCAAAGCGTCGGTTAGTGAAATATCCAGCGAATCGTCGGCGCGATAAGCGCGATAAGCCCGGCTGAAGGTCTCTGAATAAGGCGCAAAATCATATATCGAATAGTTGGCGCTGATAGTGAAACGGGCGAGGTTGTCGATATTTGATGTCCGCCACGGCGTCTCAACGCTGAAAGTAAATAGCCGCTGCCAGCGGTTGTCATCGCTGCGATCGCGGTAGATATAGACCAAATGGTTAAGGTCGGCTTCGACTTTCAGCCTAATGCCGACCGCTGATGTCAATCGGCTGCCGAGCGTCCAGCGGGTGATATAACGCAGTTCGTCGCGGTCGTTATAATCATTCGGGTCAGGTGTGTCGAAGCGATAATTAATTACACGAACGGAAAGCGAAGTGGAGTCGATCAACTGCGGCAACAGGCAGACCGCCGTGCCGAGATGCATACGGCGGCCTTGAGTCAGGCTGCCGGCATATTGCTGTTCCTGCAAATCCAGCCCGCCGGACGAGACGAACCGCCAGCCGACCGGCTGATAGACCACGCTCAAATCATTATTCCAGTTAAACTCGAAGTCGCTATAATTGTTATCTATGAAAAAATGACTCGCTCGCTGGCGGGCTAAATTGGAGCGCCATTGAAATTGTATTTCGTTAGCGGGTTGAGTCTTTAGCAGGTTATCGAATGCCAACCGCTCGTCGCAGCGGCGGCTTAAGGCTTGGACATCCATTGCAAATTCCGGCGAAGTAATCGTGGAGTAGCGCAATTCGACCCGGTCCGAAGCCGCATCCGAGAGACTATAGTCTAAATCGGCAGCGATGCGCAATTCGGATTCTTTTACTTCAGGCAGGTTCTTAAGTCGGCCGCTCATTTCGCAACGTTCAGTAGCGGTCTTTAGGCTCGCCGCGGCTTCAAAAAGAGGTCCGCCGCGCTTCCTCCCCCAGCGCTTTTCATAAACCGGTCCTAAACCGCCGGTTATTTCGACCGCTTCATTGGCTCGCCAGACACCACCGGCGGTTAATAATCCGCGATAGATTTCCGTTCGGTCATCGTTGAAAAAATCGAACTCTCCCTTAGATGCGAGAAGGAACGGCGGCATTACCGGCTGTCGCAGCGCGAACTTAAGGCTGCCGTCGCCCTTCCATTGTCGATGGCTGTCCGGCGGGCGCCAGAGTTGCGCCTCGAGGCGCTGGTCAATAGAGGCTGTCCCCCCGCTGGCGAGATTGAATCGATGCCCAGCGCCCACGCGCCAGGCATCGTAATCGAGTCCCTTCTGCCAGATGAGGAAAGTCTGATGCGAGGTTAAGGTAAGGGATGGCGGTGGAAGCGTTTCAGCATCCTGCGCAAAGGCGATGCGAAACAGAATTGCGACGCCGACAAGCAGTGTGAGGCGTGCGAAAACCACTGATTCTTTTAAGAAGTTGTTTGGTCTTCCGAAGCGCTGATAATGCCGCCGGAGATGACGATTTTTAAGGCTTCTTCGACCGATATATCGATGTCGATTAGTTGGCGGCGCGGCACGAAAATTATGAAGCCGGTGGTAGGATTCGGCGTGCTGACAATGAAAACGCAGACCGAATCTTCATTTAAATACGGCTGCAGTTTGCCGGTGCTTTCAGATGTTACGATGCCTAAGGAATAGACGCCCGCCCGCGGATATTCGACCAAAACCGCGCGCTTGAATATTTCACGTCGGCTCTTAAACAGGGCGTCGCCGATCTGTTGGAAGGTTTTATATATGCGGTTGACGAGCGGGATATTGCCGATTAAATCTTGCGTGCGGACGATAAACCAGCGGCCGACAACATGGCGCGCGGCAAAACCGGTGAGGACCAACAACAATAGAAGCGCAATCAGCCCGACGCCAGGCAGATTGCCCGCGCCAAAGAAAGTTACGCCCAGCCATTCGCGCAGAATGACGCTTAAAATCCTGCCAAAGATGCTGTCCAAAATGCCGAACAGTTTCCACAGCAGGTAGAGCGTTATCACCACCGGCGCCAAAATCAGACTGCCGGTTATGAGGTCGCTGCGCAAATGCCGCCAAAAACCGGGCTTTATAATCTGCGGCTTTGGCTCAATAGGGTCGGAATTGGGCATTTAGTTTTACTATTTTGCAAATTCGCAGGTTCAAAAGTTAGCATTGTAACCGGCATCAAGCGCCGAACGCTTGCTTCCCTGCCTCCTTAATTATAATATCAGCATCAGTATCAGCATTGGCATTGTCATTTACCGGACATTAATCGGTCGGCTATGGAGGGCGTTGAGTCCGTATTGCATTGCATGCTGTAGGCGCTGGCGCTCAATAGTGTCGCCACGTCGGTCGGCGTCCTCCATCATCTGTTTGATACGGGCAATGAACAATCCTTCCGTGGTTCGAGGATTGACTTCGCTCAAACCTTCCAGCGACCACTCCGGCAGCACACGTTCTGTTTCGACGCGTAGAAACCAGCAAGCCGAGCGGATGAAATCTTCGCTTAAAAATATACGGCTGCCCGGCGGATAAGCGCCGGTCAATTCGACCAAAGCGATGTCGTCCTTGCCGACATTACCGGCGCGCAAACCGGCTTCGATGCGCTCCTCGACGGCTTGCGTGTGTGCGCAGCCGGTGATGTCCATTGATAAGTGATGTATTCGGCGTGCATCGAGTTGGATTAATTTCAATTCATCCGGTTTGACGCCGCCCGGGCGAACTACGCCGAGCAGCGCCCCGCCGGCTTCGGTTTCGTTCAGCGAGAACGCCGACGCTGCGCCGGTGTAAGCCGCCCGGATACGCCCTTGGTCATCCTGAATTATCGAATGCCGGTGGTAATGCCCCAGCGCCGTCCAATCGAACGGCTGGTTGAGCAGGTCCGCATCGCTGAAGGGCAGGGTGCGCATTTTGCCGTTCGGCAGATTGTTATCGCGTGAACCATGCAACAGGCAGATATGCAGAGCCGCATCCGGCGTCTCGACACGCGACTCTAACAGCCTTATATGCACCTCGCTGGCGCTGCGATACGCAAAACCGCTGAAAACGACTTCCGGCAATTCCGGAAGCATTATATGGTCGAACTCGTAATCCCTAAAAATATGGACATTCGACGGCCAACGTCGCCGGCAGGTCGAAGCGATGAGGTTATCGTTGTAATGACTGGAAGGATAGTAATAATCGTGGTTGCCCGGCGCGATGAGGATAGGGATTTGGGCGCGTTCAAAGTAATCTAAGATGTAATTGATATCTTCCAAACTCACGCCGTCCTGTTCCCACAAATCGCCGGGGATGAGCATTGCTTCGACAGCCTCGTTGCGCGCCAGTTCGATAGCGGTCTTGACGACTTCGCGCATCTCGCGGGCGCGGATTTGGATTTTGTCGTAAGGCAGTTTAAGCCGCCCGCCAGCCAGTCCGGCGCCTAAATGCAGGTCGGATATCTGCAGGAATTTCAGCGCTTCACGGCTCAAAATAAGGATTCCAGGTTAAATATGGAGTTTTTGGATTAGTTAGTATTTAATATATAAAAAGTTCTATCACTTGCAAATATTCTAGCGCGTCGGTATTATGCTCAAAGGCAGGAAATTAAGGAAAGTCAAAGTGAAAGGTTCTCGGCGATTTCACCGGGACAATGAAGGTGTGTTGTATTATATCATCCACAAGATCAATCCAGTCCGCTATGTCCAAATCACCTATACCTCCTAAATCATCTTTTGGTAGAAAATTTATACATTACGCTTTTTCTCCCAGGGGATGAACAAATCCCAACGGAAGGCGTTATGGTCCGGCTCTTTTGTCAATTTGCCGCCGAAGCGCAGGGCAATTACATTCAACCATAATTCGTGGAACGGCGTCGATTCGGCGTCCATATCGGCAGCATTTAAAGCCGACGGTTGGATAAGGCCGATGAGAAGTCTCAAGCCCGAGTCATTCCAATCGGAAGCAATGCTCAAGTGCGGAGGTTCAGGCTTCAGACGCAATAGGTCGAGCATCGACTCTATCAGGACAAATTCGGCTGTGCCGGCCGGACAGGCTAGATTATATTCCGGCAGGTCAGTCCTGCCTTCGATTGTAACCGATGTGTCGGGACGGTAACTCTTTAAAGCAAAAATAGTGTTATCGAGGGCTTGAATGGCCGTAGTCTGGCCGTCCTTGCCTTCGGCTCGCATTCTAAAACTTTCGACGCGTCCGAGTGCGCGCTCAATGCGCTCGATTTGGCAGACAATCAATTCGAGCCGGCGCTCATATTCTTCAGCGTCGATCGACGCGCCTTTCATTTGCAGCAACTGGGCGTTGCCGGTGATGATGGAGAGCGCGTTGCGGGTGTCGTGCATTATCGCGCTGGCAAGCACTCCCAGCGCGGCAATCCCACTGAAGCGCACAAAGTAATCGACGCATTCAGCATTCGGCGAAATGCGGGCGGTATCTATTTTGATCGTCATTTTAAGAAGGTTTTACTTCGGCGGTTTGAGCCAGACTGAGCGCCATCGCCACGACATCGCGGCTTAAGCCCAAACGACCGGCGATTTCGCTCTCGCTATAGTTCTCAGCGCGCAGGGCGAGAATCCGGTCCAACTGGACGCGGGGCGAGGTGTGGGTTTTTATTTTGACAGGTTCAGCCAGTTTGGCGGGAGCGCCGAGTCCGTTGATTTTACGATACGCGCTGTAGGCATAAGACTGAGAATACGCAGCTGCGACTGGTTGGTGGTTTTCAGTTTGCACCGGCGGAACGGGAGTTTTTTCAATGTTTACCGGTCGCAAAATTCTATCGAAATAGGTATTTAATGTCGAAGCCGGTTCGGTTTTAGCGGTCCGGGATGTGAATTTGGCATTATATTCGACTTCCGGCGCTGGATAGGCGAACAGATATTCTTCAGCCCCCTGCCGGCCGCTTAACAGGGTCGCAATTAGAGCGGTCAGTCCAACAATAAGCAAGCCCAAGCCGAGGTAGCGATAGCCTTTTTCGTTCAGGTCTAATAATTTCGGCAGAACAAACCGCGCCATCTGCGGTTCGGCAATCTCACCAGATGCATTAGGATTTGCAGGCGGCGTCGAGGTTTGGACGATTTCCGGCGCGGTCTGAGGCATTACAGCCGGCTTGATGCGGTGGAAATGCGCTGACCACTCGTTGACCGCGGCGTCCGCATCGCCTTTGGCGAAATAGATGAGCGTGCGGCGGGCATAGGCGTCGTCGGCGAATTCAGCCATCAGCGCCGTGCGGGCAAAGGTTTCAAGGGCTTGGTCCCAGCGGCCTAAACGTTGCTCGATGACGCCGCTGCGATGGGTCAGCGCGATGTCGGATGGATCTGCGGCTTGCACGCGGTTGACATAAGCCAGCGCTAATTCGAGCCGTCCACTGCGTTCAGCCTGCCCGCCTCTGCGCAAGTAATCGCCACGGTCCAACTCAAACGGCAACGCGGCCGCAGCGTCCGCGGCGCGGCTGAGGTCGAGTATCAATGCCGCCGGCTCGCCGATGTAGTATTCCCGGACGAAGACCGCGCCCTGAACCTTCAGCGCGATCCGCCCATAATTTGGCTCGACACGCGCCGCGCTGAAGGCGCTGCCAGGCTGCAGGCGAGCGATTTCAACCGCGGCTGACCGGGCGATTTTACCATCCTCCAATTCGACGGTTACTTCCTGCGCAACGCGGTCGTATTCGAGCCGGAACTCGCCCGCTGAATCACAGTGAAAAACGAAGATTTCAAAGTCGGAGTGGACGCCGCGGTCGATTTTTATCACTTGCGAAGCCGTCGCTAAAGACGGATAAAGCGCAACATAGATAATTCCAGCAAGTATTAGGCAGGTCTTCTTCATCGCGCACCATTGGGCAACGAATGCCGAAAACCAGCCATAAAGCGAGTAATCTCTGTTCGCACCGTCTATTCTGTCCATAACGTCCATCTATTAAGACTCAAATATCCGCCCGCATCGCGAGCATATTTCAGCCGTCTATTCAATTTGCCTTAGCAGAGATAGAAATCCCTTGGCATGCTCCATTTCAACTGACAGCAGGTTCAAATAATATTCCCAATCGACTTCCGTTTCCGAACACTTTTTCAGATGCAGGTAAGTTATGACTTTGGGGTGCATTTCCGGTGCAACTATGTCTTCGATGGCGTCATAACCGGCTTTATTCGCCAGCAGATTAGCAAAGTTGACCAGCATCGCCAGATTAGGCTCGCGGTAGGACAGCCAGGGATAGGGATGGTAATAGATAGCGTTAGTTTGATGCTGCGGCAGATTCCATTGCTCGGACAGCCAACCACCGACATCGGCGTGGTTGAAGCCGAGCAGTTCAAGTTCCATCCGATAGATGTCCTTTTTCTGTTCGCGGGCGGTTTTTATGACGACTATGTATTCTTCGGTCAAGTGTCGGCACAAAATCAGTTTGCCGATGTCGTGCAACAAGCCGGCGACGAATATTTCGCCGGAGATATTTACTTTCATATGACGGGAGACTATCTTGCAACCGGCGGCAACCGCAACGGCGTGGACCCAGAAGTGATGAAGGTCGAAGACGCCGTTGTATTCGCCTTCCCTGAAGGTCTCAACTACGGCTGCCGATAGTCCGAGGTCTTTGACCGATTCGAAGCCGAGGACGACAATTGCCAGATTGATGGTGCCGATTTTTTGCGGGAAACCGTAGAAGGCTGAATTAGCGAGTTTAAGTATTTTAGCGGTTAAGGCTTGGTCGCGGCCGATATATTCAGCCAATAAATTGGCGGTTGTTCTTGGATCATCGACCATCTGGATGATCTTGGTCATCACTTCCGGCAACGTGGGTATGTTATTGACGCGTTGGGTAATGAGCCGCATCCGTTCGAGGCGGTTCTTATCGTCCATCGCGTCTCCGCAGATAGCAGTTAGATTTGAATGTCAATATGACTCCCTAATCGTGTTGAATCCTCAACAGGATTTAGAGCCTCGACGCTGGGAGCAGAAGTATTGTCTTCTTCTTCGGACTCCTCTCGGTCGGAGCGCTCTTCTTTGGGGTGATGATGTTCCCGCCGATGACGCGGTTCTGGATTGGTGCGCGGTGTCTGGTAGGTCGTCAGCGGCGGCAGCGCGGTTACTGCCAGTAGAGAGTTGAGTCCGTCCATTTATTATTCCTCCAGTGTTTTTCGCAGTCTTGAACGCAGCGTCGCGATGACGCGGGTGTGTATCTGGCACACGCGCGACTCGGTGACGCCGAGGACTTCGCCGATTTCGCGGAAGGTCAACTCCTCATAATAATATAATGCAATAATTGTCCGTTCCTGCTCGGAAAGTTCATCGAGGAGTTGAAACGCGCATTTTTTAGCATCTTTTTCAATTAATTCAGCGAGCGGGTCGCCGGCTTGGCTGTCGGCGACGACATCGTGCAGCGAGCCGGTTTCGCCCTCTTCGCCGGCGATAGGCGTATCCAGCGACACGAGCGCTGCCGCGCCGGCTTGCTCCATAAATCGGTTGTATTCATCGCCTTCCAAGCCTAATTCTTGAGCGACTTCGCGGTCGTCCGGCGGACGGCCGTTCTCCGTAGTCAATTTCTCCATTGCCTGGTCGAGACGGCGCGATTTTTGACGCGCCGAACGCGGCAGCCAATCGGCATCTCGCAGCCCGTCTAAAATCGCCCCGCGGATGCGCGGCACAGCATAGGTTTCAAATTTGAAACCGCGCTCCGGGCTGAAATTATCGATGCAGTTGAGCAGCCCCATCAAGCCGGCGCTGACGATGTCGTCAAAGACAACCGACCCTGGCAGCCCGACCTTCATTCGTCCAGCCACAACCTTTACCAGCGGGATATAGTGTATCATTAGACGCTCGCGCGTCCGCTCGTCATGCCCGCTGGCATAGGTCAGCCACAATTCCCGCACATCTTCTGGCGCGGCAGCAAGGTGGAACATTTATTACCGACCTGTATTTAAGACGGCCGTGGATCCCACGGCGGACTTAGTCGGTTTTGGCGCTGAACTCCCTTCCGGTGAAAGACCTGCGCCAGACAAATTCCCCCCCGGCTCGGCAGCGGGAGTTTCGAGGATTTTCAACAGGGAACTCTTCATAACAATTGCCCCTATCGATGCGGCAATATAGACCACTCCGGCGCGCAAAACGCCATTGACGGCGTCCACGCCGGCTGTCTGGCTCCAAATGAAAGCCCCCAGAGCGAAGATGAGGGCGGCGTCCCGGCTGAGAGCGTCGTAGCCGGTCTTCAGTGGTTTAGGCATTCGAACTCCTTTTAACATAAAAAAGGCGCGACAGCAATGTGCCTTTAGTTTCGGAGGCGAGAGGTTTGTTGAGGCGCAGCAGTTTCCGCATTAACATCCGCACGGCAATGGAAGCCGGCGCTTTGGGGAATTGGAGACAAAATGGCTTTTGCATCGAAACCGCCTGCTGGACGAATGGGTCGAACGGCAGCGCGCCGAGAAACTCTATCGGAAATTGCAGAAAATTTTGAACGACTAAATTCAAACGGTCGAACAGGTCGGCCGCTTGCTCGTTCGATTTCACCATATTGACTAATATATGCACCCGGGCGTTAGGACTTTGCCGCGAGATGACCTTAATCATCGCATAAGCATCGGCGGCGGCAGTCGGCTCAGGTTGGGTGATGATTATGACTTCATCCGCGCCGGCGGCATAAGAAATTATCTGTGGCGAGAGACCGGCGCTGGTATCGATGATGATGACATCGAAGGTTTGGTCGAGTTCGTTAAAACTCGCCGTCAAACGATGTTCGATTTCAGCGCTCAAATTAAGCAGACTCAAGTCTCCAGATGCGCCGGGTAAAATGCTGATGCCTTCTGGGCCCGGCGCCAGCACTTCGCGCACATCCTTACGCCCGTCTATGAGGTCCGATAGATTCCATTGCGGATGCACGCCGAGCAGCAAGTCGAGATTGGCAAGATTTGCATCGGCGTCAACGAGCAGCACCTTGCGCTCGAAGGTTGCCAAAGTTATGGCAGCGTTGAGGGCGAAGTTCGATTTGCCGACACCGCCTTTGCCGCCAGTGATGGTTATCCGTAAAGCGCTGTGCGCTGACGGGCGGCTAATCTGTTCCGACTTTCTCTGACGACGCAGGTCTTCCGCCTGGTCACCGCTCAAACCGCGGCTCCGTTGTTCGACGATTCGGTTGTCCAACTTGCAAAACGGCTTTTTAACAATTCAGTCATTTTCATAGGATTGAGAATAATCTCCGCCAAACGGCGCGGCTCAGTCATAAAGATGTCGTCCGGCACATTCTGTCCGCAGGTGATGAAAGTCGCCGGCAGCGAGGTCTGGGTTAGAATATTTAATATCGACCCCGGCGTGCGGGTCTCGTCCAATTTAGTGAAGATGATGCCGGACGGCGTGAGCGGGCTGTAATGTTCGATGATGTCCAATTGGTCTTCGATGCGCGTCGAGGTGTTTAGGCAGAGCAGAACTTCATCCGGTTCAGCCGCAACTAAAAATTCGGCTAATTCGATAATTTTCTCCGGGTCGGTTTGGGAGCGTCCGGCTGTATCGATAAAGATGGCATCACGCTGGTGATGGCGCGCCAAGGCGGTCTTCATTGCGCCGGGTTGATATACCGATTCCATCGGCAGTCCGGCGATGGCGGCGAAGGTCTTCAATTGCTCCAAAGCCGCAACCCGGTATGTATCTGCTGAAACTAAGGCGCAATTCAGCCGGCCCCAGAAACGGAAACTAGTTACTAATTTGGCAAGCGTCGTCGTCTTACCCACCCCGGTTGGGCCTATAATGGCGACGATGCGCGCGCGGTTGGGGCTTTTTAGCGGTGGACGACGGATTTTTATCATTCCTGCAATGGCGCTGCGCAGTTCAGCGTTGGTAAATTCACTTTTCTCAAGCGCATCGCCGGGATAGAGTATGTTTAAATGCTGGGTGAGTTCGCAAGCCAGACGGCTTTCGACGCCGTTGTGCACCAGGTCTTTTAGATGCGACGACAATACCGGCGGCAGGCTCGGCATTCGCTCGATGCGGATCTGTTCGGCAAGCATACGGATATGCTCCTTTAATTCGCCTAATTGTTCTTTGATTTCACTGGAATTATCGATGGCGGCGCGTGTGCGTAGAAGCCGCTCGACTTCCGACGATCGGCTGGCGACCTCTCTATCCGGCGGCAGGCTGCGGTCAGCCGCAGCTGCTGTCACCTCGACCATCTCGCGCGACAGAAAGGACAAGACTCCGCCGCGCTTCACATTCCGCGTGCGAAGTATGATGGCGTCCTCTCCCAATTCGTGCTTGATGTTATTTAACGCCTCGCCGACCGTCGGGGCGGTGAATTTTCGGACATCCATTTTTAAATGCTAATGCTGATGTTAATGCTAATACTGAAGAATTGGAAGATTCAATAAAAATGCTTGCTCTCACCCTGTGTCTGCGGCGGTAGATAATGATTTTTGATTCGATTTATTATATAAATGGACGAAATGAACAAACAGAACTTATATATATTGTCTGCATAAAAAAGTCTATCACATTTTTACACAAAAGGATGACGAACATCTATCATCATCATCATCATCATCATCATCATCATCGCCATCAGCATCAGCATTATTCCCCGTTCACCATTCCAACCGACTCGACCGGGGTGTTTACGAGGAGTTCGCCATAAGACAGCACAATTACCTGCGGCATAACCGGTTCCAGCAGGCGGTGCAGAGCCGCTCGCACAGTAGGGGCGCAGACGATAATTGGCCGGCGTCCCTGAGTGGTCATCTTATCGGTCAGGCGAATCAACTGCCGATAAAGGCTGTTGATTAACTTCGGCGCCAAAGCCAATCCACCCAGACCGCGATTCTGCGAACGCTGCACCTCGTCAGAGATTTGGGCTTCCAGCGCCGGGTCGATGGTGATTGCATAGATCTTACCATCCTCTTCGGTGAAACGTTCCGTGATGGTCGGGGCCAGGGCATAGCGCACATATTCGACCAGCAGGTCGGGGTCCTTAGTGTGCGGCGCCCAGTCGGACAGGGTCTCGAGTATAATTGCCAGATCGCGGATGGGGATTCCTTCTTTCAATAGTTTTTGCAAAATTTTATGCACTGTTCCCAGCGACAGCAGGCCGGGGATGAGTTCTTCGACCACCGATGGCGAAGAGGCTTTGAGATTATCCAGCAGTTTCTTGGCGTCTTCCCGCGAGATGATTTTATGTGCGTTGCGCTTGAGGACTTCGACTAAGTGCGTCGCCAGCACTGCCGCCGGCTCGACCACCGTCCAGCCGAGGGTTTCAGCGTGGTCGCGTTCGGCTTCCGGAATCCATAGCGCCGGCAAGCCATAGGTCGGCTCGCGCGTGGCGATGCCTTTTAATTTGCCGGCGGCCGCGCCCGGATTGAGCGCTAATATATTGCCGATTTTCAACTCGCCGCGGGCAATCTCGTTGCCGCGCACCTTGATGACATAATCGTTCGGCTTCAGTTGCATATTATCGCGAATGCGTATCGGTGGAATGACGATGCCCATTTCGAGCGCCTGCTGCTTGCGGATGACGCCGATGCGGTTCACTAAATCGCCTTCCTGCTCCTTGTCTATCAACGGCACTAAGCCATAGCCGATTTCGAGTTCCAATGGGTCGATATGCAGAAAGTCGGTGATTTTCTCTTCACTCTTGGCAGGCGAAAGGGCTTGTTTGGCGCGGATGGCGTTTGCTTTCTCGCTGCGGTGGGTCATCACGGCAAGATAGCCGGTCGAACCAGCCAGCAACAGGAACGGCACGGTTGGCAGCCCGGGCATTATGGCAAAGAACAGCAGCACACCGGCGGCGATGCCTATCGCCCGCGGCTGCAATAGTAACTGCCCGACGATTTCTTTGCCCAAATTCGATTCGGATGCTGCGCGGCTGACGAGAATGCCAGCCGAAGTCGATATAATCAACGCCGGTATTTGGGTGACCAAACCGTCGCCGATGGTCAGCAAGGTATAAGTCCGCAAGGCTTCGACAATCGGCATTCCGCGTTGAACCATCCCGATGATTAAGCCACCGATGATATTGACCATTGTGATGAGCAACCCGGCGATGGCGTCGCCGCGCACGAACTTAGCCGCGCCATCCATCGCGCCGTAAAAATCGGCTTCGCGGGCGATCTTTTCCCGACGCTCGCGAGCCTCCTTATCGTCGATGAGTCCGTTGTTCAAGTCAGCGTCGATAGCCATCTGTTTGCCCGGCATCGCGTCGAGCGTGAAGCGCGCCGCAACCTCGGCGATGCGCCCCGAACCCTTGGTGATGACCACAAAGTTTATCACCACCAGGATTATAAATATGATGAATCCGACGACATAATTGCCTTGGACGACAAATCCGCCGAAGGCTTGAATCACATTGCCGGCGAAACCTTCCGAGAGTATCAGGCGCGTCGAAGCCACATTCAGCGACAGCCGGAACAGCGTCAACACCAACAGCAGCCCCGGAAAAACCGAGAACTGCAGCGGCTCGAGCGAATACATCGACATTAGAAGCACCAACAGCGATATGCCGATGCTCAACGCTAACAAAATGTCCAGCACGTAGGTCGGCACCGGAAATATCATCAGCACTAAAATGCCGACGACAGCCAGAGCGATGCCGATGTCGGCGCGCTGTGTCAGACGGTCGATAAATGTATGGGCGTCAGGATTCAAGAATGTCCTATGCTAATTTTCCAGCGCGGTTGTCGCGTCAAGTATTTCCACTTGACGCAGCCTTAGAATATCGCGCAGGCAAATTTTGCCGTTAGAGAGTTATCCAGCGGATATAAAGGCAAGCGCTGTGCCAAAGAAAGTTGGCAATTTGCATAATTTGATCTTGTTCACTTTATCCATATAGTCCATATTGTCATCATACTCCCAAAAATCCACCAGCCGGCCTAAGCCGGCTGGTGTTTGTGCTGGGAGACAGGGATTCGAACCCCGATTCCATGGTCCAGAGCCACGTGTCCTGCCGTTGGACGATCTCCCAAAAGATTTGTAAATATACAATCCTGCTCGCCTCAATGCAAGCCTTAACGTCCGATGTTCAAATCCAATCGCCTTTTTAATGATAAATTTTCTCTTTTAATGTGTTTTTAAGTAATAAATTATTATATTATATTTTGATTATTCATCTCAACTTAATGTCCACTCGACGCTTAGATATCAACTGCCTCAAAACGCAGAAATTCGATTATCACTCATCGATGCTGCAGGTCGGCTCGTTTGGGACGAAACGTTGCCGGGCGAAGCCGGCGTCAATAGAATAACCATCGACGCAAGCCTTCTCCCGGCGGGAGTCTATTTAATCCGGTTGGAAGCGCTAAACTACATCGAACGCGCTAAGGTAATATTATTAAAATAGACACATCCTTAATAAAGGCGTTGCCCGACTCGTCCGCCCATATCGACCACATCGCTATTGCGGTGAACGATTTGGCGCAGGGGCTTAAAGTCTTCAGTGCGCTCGGGACACCCGGACATCGCGAAATAATAGCAGAGCATTGCGTCGAAGCGCTCATCATTCATATCGGCGAGTCGCGTCTCGAACTGCTGAAGCCGCTCGCTGAAGACTCGCCGGTCGCGCGGTTCATAGCCAAACGCGGTGAAGGCCTTCATCACATCGCAATTTGTGTCGCCGATATCAAGCGAGCCGTACGGAAGTGTGCCGAAGCCGGACTCCGACCGCTGCATTATGAGCCTAAAATCGGCGCCGAAGGCAAGTTAGTCTGCTTCCTCGACCCGAAGACCACGATGGGCGTGTTAATAGAATTGACGCAGGAAGTGTAATTCACAATGGATTAGACAAACGGGTTCACTATTTCATCCGTTCAATCCGTTAGAATAATCCTGCATTCACTACAGATTAGAACGCGGCTTAAAATCTTTTCGCATACCCAATCGAATGCCGCAGGGTGTCCACACTCTGCGGAAAAACAATCTTTACAGCAGGATGGGGACATCCTGATGCAAGATACGAGAAGACTTTTGAGCCGTGCTAAAACAGATGAAGCAGATAGCGTAAAAGACTATACTAAATCTGCAAAATCTAGTGCCTCGTTGCAAAAGAAACCGTCATTATAGTATAGGCAGGAGGACAGGCGTCCATGCCTGTCCACTTTGCAGCCATATCTCCCGGGACAGGCAGGGACGCCTGTCCTCCTGTCCGACATACTGGAAGCCATTAATGCAAGTGAACACTAGGCTAATCAAACAAATATCTCTATTATATAGGATTATCAATGGTTAAGAAGGATTGGGCGTTGGATACATTGTGCGTCCACGGGTCGGAAGGCATCGATCCGCACACTGGCGCAGTTTCGACGCCCATCTATCAAAGTTCGACCTTCGCCTTCAGGAATGCTGAACACGGCGAGAAACTATTCAAAGGCGAAGCCTCAGGTTATATCTATTCCCGCTTGGGCAATCCGACCGAGGATTGTTTAGAGCGAGAGATGGCGTTTTTAGAGGGCGGCGAGGCGGCGCTGGCGCTGGCTTCAGGAATGGCGGCTGAAGCCGCCCTTATCCTGACGCTCTGCGGCAGCGGCGACAACTATGTCTCGTCGGTTACCGTCTATGGCGGAACTCACGCTATGAACATCGGTTTTATGCCGCGAATGGGCATTGAAGCCCGCGAAGTTCGCGCCACCCACCTCGATGAAGTCGAGGCCGCCATCGACGAACGCACCAAACTAATCTTTATCGAGACCCCTGCCAATCCGACTCTTGACATCATCGACATCGCCGGTTGCGCGCGCATCGCCCGGGAGTATAATATCTATCTTGTCGTGGATAACACATTTGCCACGCCGGTGTTGCAGCGTCCGCTGGAGATGGGCGCCGATTTTATCATCCACAGCGCGACTAAATATATCGGCGGGCATGGTGATACTGTCGCCGGCATCATCGTCGGACCGAAGGATATGTTGCTGCGGGTGCGCAAGGAAACTCTGCATCACATCGGCAACTGCATCAGCCCGTTCAATGCCTGGTTGCTGCTGCGAGGGCTTAAGACACTGGCGGTGCGAATGCGGCGGCACTGCGAAAATGCAATGCGGGTCGCGCAATATCTATCATTTCACCCTAAAGTCAAAGCCATCTATTATCCGGGGCTGCGTCAGCATCCCGGGCACGAATTAGCCGCCCGGCAGATGAGCGATTTTGGCGGGATGCTGGCTTTCGACATCAAAGGCGCTCGCGAAGATGGTAAAAAAATTATGGATGCCGTCGAACTCTGCACGCTGGCGGTATCGCTGGGCGATTGCGACACTTTAATCTGCCATCCGGCATCGACTACGCAATCTTCTTACACCGCTGAACAGTTGGCTCAAGCCGGCATCTCCGAAACGCTCATCCGTCTGTCGGTCGGAATCGAGGATCCGAAGGACATTTGCTCCGATTTAGGCCAGGCGCTTAAACGAATCTAATGCTGATGCTGATAGTTTTATATTTTGATTAGCATAAGCATTTAAAGAGATTATAATCTTATAATAGAATATAGAAATGAACCACATTGAACTATTGAAAACCGCCGGTTTAGCCAAAGATATGACCGGCGAAGAAGTCGCTGCGCTTGCCAGCATCGCAGAAGAGCAGCGTTTTGCGCGCGGCGCAGAAATCATTCGCGAAGATTCCAAGTCGCGCGATTTATTCGTCATCTGCAAGGGGCGCGTGTCGATTCGCCTCTCTTTGCCGACGGAAGTCGGCAAGGAAGAAATCATCTACACGATGCGCGACGGGCAGATTTTCGGCGAATTATCGCTGGTCGACGGCTCGCCGCGCTCGGCGACAGTTCGTGCCGAAGAGGAGGTTATCACCTGCCAGTTCGACTTCAAGAAACTCTCCGCCTTGCTGGACGAGAAGCCCCGCATCGGCTACTTGCTGATGCGCAACATAGCCTCCATCATCTCCGCCCGCGTCCGCAACACCAATATGCTCTGGCGCAACTCGCTGATTTGGTAGGCTTTGGGCTTTGCAAGTTGTCCGAGAATGTTTAATTGGCAAGGCGGACGCCCCCGTCCGCCGAAAAACTGTGCTTGAGTTGTGGCGGGTAGGGCATCCGCCTTGCCCCTTAACTTGCGTTTTTAACATTCTCGGACAATCTGTTTGGGCTTTAGGCATTAACATACTTATATCCTGTAAATGTAAGAATATGCTGCCTTTAGCCTAAGTTAATCATCTTTCGTATCTAAAGTATGCCGAACAAAACCGACCTTTCGTCACAACTAACGATACCTGAAACCGGTAAGGAAGTTCCTTGGGAGACCCGAGGTATTTTTTCCGACCATTATCTGCGCATTTGGCTTAAAAAGACCGATGTTTGGCCAAGTGATGCGTCTGTTGAGCCATCTTTTTCCTTATGCAGGGAACTAATTGAAAGAAACAGTTACCGGTTGTCGCGTTTCGGGAATGAAGATATCACTCGTAAGGAATTTATCGATCCAATATTAAGAATACTGAATTTTCAATTTATTCCAGAGACTAAAACACCGGGATCCCGAAACACTCCCGATTACCTTCTCTTCTATGATAAAGAAAGCAAAGATAATGCATTAGACATTTCTTCTAATCTCCGATATGCATCGGCGATTTCACTCTGCGAAGCCAAGAAATACGGGCATCCGCTGGGCAGTGTCTCGAAGGAAGAAACCCCCGGACGCTTTCCGCATAATCAAATCCGGGATTATCTCCAGAATGCCTACGATGAACCCGCTCGAAAAGCCTATTTCAATTGGGCGATTCTGACCAACGGCAGCGAATGGCGTCTATATAATCGTGATGCCCAGACGACATCTTATCTATCGATTGACCTCGAGGATGCCGTTTTGACCCAAGAAAAGTTTAAGTTCTTTTGGGTGTTATTCAATGCAAATTCATTCGTTAAGGACTCTGAAGGTCAGTGCATACTCGACAAACTCAGGTCGCAGTCTCTCGTCCATCAGTCGGATTTGGAGCGCGACCTGCGCAAGCGCGTTTATCAACTCGTCGAAAAGATTGCGAATGGATTTTATAAACTGAAGAAAAACAAGATTAAGCCAACTGACATCACCGAATTATATAATACCTGCCTGATATTCCTGTATCGCCTGCTGTTCATTCTCTATGCGGAAGGAAGAGGTCTGCTGCCGGTTCAAACTTATGGCTTTGGCGCCACGAAGGACTACCGCGAACGATTCTCGTTGTTCAGACTTCGCGAGCGAATTCGGAATTCGCTCAATGCAGAGTATGACTTGGCATATACCCGCCTATATAACGAAATCGATGAACTATTTACCTTGATTAACGGCGATGATGAGAGTATGAACGAGGTATGCGGCATTCCGCGCTATAATGGCGGATTATTCGACCCGGAAAGAACCGAAGGATTTCGTAAAAAATGGAAAATCGGCGATGCGTCCTTGACGGAGATTTTAAGAGGATTAATCTATACCCCTTTGCCTTCTAATGATAATGAAACTATCGAAGTAAGTTATGGCGAGTATATCGACTACTCCGACCTTGAAGTCCGCCAATTAGGTTCGATTTACGAGGGGCTGTTAGAATATCATTTAGTTCTTAATCAAGCCAACCGGTTTAACCTCAAGTTTGGAAATGGCGAACGCAAGGATACAGGCTCCTATTATACGCCCGACTATGTAGTAAAATATATCACAGCCCGGACCTTAAAGCCCCTAATCGATGAAATAGAAAATCTCGCCGCGGTTAAATTTGCCATCGCGAATGGTATTAAAGATAATTCCTTTGCAAATAATGTTCTGAAATTAAAAATCCTTGACCCGTCGATGGGCAGCGGACATTTTTTGGTCCGCGCGACAGAGTATCTGGCTTTCGAAATTGCCGCGCATCCGACGACAAGTTTAGGCGTTCCGGTTCCAATGCCCGGCGTTTCTCACGATTGGGCGGAAATTGCTTATTGGCGGCGGCGGGTAGTAGAATCCTGCATCTATGGCGTCGATAAAAATCCTTTAGCCGTCGAACTGGCTAAACTCTCCCTATGGCTGACCTGCATCGCCTCCGACCAGCCTTTGAATTTCCTCGACCATCACTTGCGGACTGGAAACTCTTTAGTCGGCAACCGAGTCGAAGAACTAAACCGGCTGCCCGCCAGAGACGGTTCGACCGCGCCTCTGTTCCTTGTCGAAGGATTGGATGAGGCGCTGCGTCTATCTGTTGATTCTCTAACTTTGATAACAGCCCAGGTCAGCGACAGTGTCGAAGTCGTAAAACAAAAAGAAGCGCTTTATTTCCAACAAGTGCGGGAAAATTTAAAGCCTTTCCGGACAGTCGCGGATATTCGCACGGCTTTCGACTTAGGCGCTGCGCTGGACGATGGCGCTTTTAGGGAATTAGCCTTGGACCTTCTTAAACACAAAGCCGGAGAACCTTCGACAGAATTAAACTCGCGATTTACGGATATTTGGGCGCAGATTACCAAGATCCAAAATGAGCGGATACCTTTTCACTGGGATTTAGAATTTCCGGAAGTCTTCCATAATGGGGAGGTATTCGGTTTCGACGCCGTAATCGGCAATCCGCCCTATGTCCGGCAGGAGAGCATCACCGAACTGAAAGATTATTTGGAGCGGTATTATATTACAACATCCGCTTCTACCGACCTCTATGTCGCTTTCATCGAGAAGGGCTTGAATCTGCTCAAGCCCGGCGGCAGGTTTGGGATGATAGTTTCTAATAAATGGATGCGCGCCCGCTATGGCGAAAAGTTGAGAGAGTTCATTAAACAATATCAGATAGAGAAACTAATCGACTTCGGTGAACTCAAAGTCTTCGCCAGCAGTTCGACTTTCCCCTTAGTGATGATTGCAGAGAAGAATCCACCGAAACAGAGACCATATTATGTTCCAATGAAAGGGCTTCAAGCCGAGAAATGGGATAAAGCCGAGAGTGTGGAGACTATCATAACCGATTTCGAGACCGGCGGCTTCGAGGTCGAAGAGGCTGCGCTGTCGGTGAACGGTTTCGCCCTCGTAAATAAGAGTGTAACTGATGTATTGGAGAAGATGAAAGCCGTCGGAACGCCGCTCGGCGAATATGTCGAAGGGAAGATTTACCGCGGCATTGTAACCGGGTTCAATGAGGCTTTCGTGATTAACGCCCGGACGAGAGAGAAACTTATCAAAGATGACCCGGCGTCAGAAGAGGTTATCAAGCCATTCGTAGTCGGCGATGATGTGCGTAGATACCATATTAACTACCGCGAACGATATATCATTTTCGCCAGACAAGGCATAAACATAGAAGAGTATCCGATAATTGAGGAATACTTAACGCGCTGGAAAGATAAATTGACGCCGAAAGTCAATCGCTTGGACGAGATAGGCCGGGCGCCCGGCAAATACCAATGGTATGAGTTGCAGGCGACTACAGGCTATTATAAGGAATTTGAAAAACCGAAAATCGTGTGGCCGGATATAGCAAAAGAAAGCAGGTTCGCTTGGGATGATAGATGTTATTATTATATAAATACTTGCTATCTTATGCCAACCGAAGAGATATATCTAATTGGTATTTTAAATTCTAAACTAATTTGGAGTTATTTAATCAGGTCTTGTGCTGTTTTAGGCGACCCTGATCGGCGAGGAAGAATCCGCTTGTTTAATACATATATGAATGATGTTCCGATTTTAGTAATCAATGAAAGATCTGAACAAAAGTCCCAACTCGAATCGAATGTAAATCGAATTCTTGAACTTAATTCCGACTTAAAAGAGGCTTTTACGGCAATTCAGAAACGGCGGATAAGAGCCCAAATCGACGAAATCGACCGCGAAATCAACCGGCAGGTCTATGAACTGTATGGCTTGACTTCGGCTGAGATTGCGACTGTGGAGGCTTCGATTTAAAATAGAATCGAATGGATTTTACCCCCCTTTGATTCCCCCCTGCAAATAGCAGGGGGGAGATACTAAAAGCCTAAAGCCTTGTAAATATACACTATAGGAGTTCTTTACAAATGTCCGCTTCCATCTATTTTTATGGCGTCGGCGCGCTGCTGTTTATACTCATCGCGCTGATACTGCCGTCCATTCACCGTATTGGTCCGACGCAGGTCGGGCTGGTCATCAAACGCTTTTCTTATAAGAAATTGAGCGAAGACAGCCCGCTGGCGTTCGAGGGCGAAGCCGGCTATCAAGCCGATATGCTTATGCCCGGATTACGCTGGAAGTTCTGGATCGTCTATCGCGTCGAAAAGCATCCCTGGGTGCAGGTGCCAGCCGGTGAAATCGGCGTGGTCATCGCGCAGGTCGGTAAGCCGCTGCCCATCGGCGCTAAGTCGGCGCGCTATAATCCGAGATTAGGCAACTTCACTAATGTCCGCCAATTCATCGACAACGGCGGTGAGAAAGGCGTCCAGCGGCCGGCGCTGCCGCCGGGAACATTGGCTCCAATTCACCCCATAGGCTTTCTGATAATTTGCAAGAGTCAGGTCTATGGCGTGCCGATTGCCGCCGACCTGCAGAAGAAGGTTGAGCGCGATGGGCGTTTATCGCCGCTGGCGTTTGGATTGATGCCGGAACAGTTGGAGGTCGTGCGCATCGCGCCGCATCAGACCAAGACCGGTGAAATTCAGGATATGGTCGGCATAATAACGACCTTCGAAGGCGACCCGCTGCCGGCTGGAGACATCGCCAGCCGACTGGCAAGTTTCACCGATATCATCACCGCCGAAGCCGCCGGTAAATCCGACGCTGAAATTATGGAGATGGTGCTGGGCAGTAAAAATAATCTCCACAACAACTACCAGGACTTCCAGAAATTTCTGGATGAAGGCGGTAAAATCGGCTTGCAGCACGACCCGTTGCTCTACGGAATGTTCAATCTGAATCCGTTTTTAGTCTCGGTTGAGATGGTGCCGATGTTAGTCGTCAAGCAGGGCGAGGTGGCGGTTATAAAATCTTATGTCGGCTTAGTAACGCAGGATACATCCGGGATGGAGTTCAAATACGGCTCGCTGGTCGTGCCGGGGCATCGCGGCGTGTGGCGCGAACCACTGCGCACCGGCAAATACCCTATGAATCCGCGCTGTTATCAAGCCGAGATTGTCCCCACTGCCATCCTGACGCTCAATTGGGCTGAAGCCATCTCCGAAGCGCATAACCTCGACCGAATGCTCAGCCAAATCATCGCCAAAAGTTGCGAAGGTTTCGTGTTCCATATCGATTTGCAGGTGCAAATCCATGTGCCGGACACTAAAGCGCCGCGTGTCATCTCAATGGTAGGCACAATGCAGAGTCTTGTCAACGAAGTGCTGCAAGCCGCCGTCGGCAACCACTTCCGCGATAAACTGCAATCTATGCCCGCCGTGCAATTTATCCAGACCCGCCAAGCCGTGCAGCAGGACGCGCTGCGTCATATTCGCGGGCAATTGGAAGACTATGATGTCGAGACCAAGGGCGTCTATATTCAGGATGTCATACTGCCTGAAGCGCTGGTTAAAGTGTTGACCGAGCGGGAAATCGCCGCGCAGGAGGTCGCCACTTACAAACGCCAGCAGGAAGCCCAGGAGCAGCGCATCCAGACCGAGCACGCCCGCGGCACCGCTGATATGCAGTTGGATTTAGCCCGCTCGACCGTCAATGTCGAAATAGAACGCAACAATGCCAACGCTTTGAAAGCCAAAGCCGACGGCGAATCCACATACATCCGTCAGACCGGCGCGGCTAAAGGCGCTGAAGTCGAAGCGGTCGGGCTCGCCAAAGCCACCGCTTATAAAGCGCAGGTCGAAGCCCTCGGCAAGGATGCCACCGCAGCCGTCAACATCGTAACCGCCCTCTCCGACGCCAAAGGCAGCCAGCGGATTATGCCGGAAGTGCTTGTTCTCGGCGGCGACGGCGGAGCGATTCAAGGACTGGCAGGAACGCTCATTAAGAAGTTCAACGTTAAATAATGCTGATGCTGATGCTGATGCTGATAATAAAAGGTTTGAAAAATCAACATCAGCATTAGCATTAGCAATTTTATTCTATGGAGTCTTTCCACAGCATATTAATCGTCGATGACGAGCCGAGTATAGGACAGCCTATTCGGAAGTTCCTGTCCGATTTGGGCTATCAAACTTTCTACGCGCCGGATGGGCAGCAAGCCTTGGCGCTCTATGACCAGCAGCGCTACGACATAATACTCACCGACCTGAAGATGCCCAAGATGCACGGCTATAACCTAATCAAGGAGATTTTCCAACGCGACCCTGAGCAGGTTATCATCGTAATGACCGGCGTCGAAGAAACCAATATCTTTCAGGAATTGATGTCGATGGGCGTGCGGATGATAATTTCCAAGCCGTTTTCGATGAAGTATTTATTAGCCAACATCCGCGGTATCCTCGACCATAAAGCGACTATGCACAAATCGCAACCGGCAGCATTGACTGATATGCGCAGCAAAGTCGTCTCCGAACTCAAAGATGTAACAACTACTCTCGGCGCGCAACTCGAAGATATTCAGGGGCATTTTAAGAAGACCATCACCGAACTCGAGAAACAGCAGCAGGATATGGAGCGGGACTACATCGGCTCGGTGCGGATGATGGCGGAAATGATGGAATCATCGCGCGAGGGGGCAAGCAGCCATATTGCGCGGGTCGAGGATCTGGCGAACCGCATCGGCAAGGAAGCCGGTTTGCCGCCGGTCAATATGCGGAATTTGAGTCTGGCGGCGTTGATGCACGACATTGGCAAATTCAATCTGCCGGAAGCGACGCTGCACAAACGCCCCGAAGATATGAATCCCGACGAGTTGGCGGCTTATCAAAAACATCCGAGCATCGGAGGGATTATCGTCTCATCGGTGCCCGGTCTTGCGCAGGTGGGGATGATTATCGAAGAACATCACGAAAATTTCGACGGGTCGGGCTTTCCTGCCGGCAAGTTAGGCTCGGAGATGCTCTTTACCAGCCGCATCTTAAGAATTGCCGACGGCGTGGACCGCTACAACGAAGGTTTATGCGACAGCCGCTCGCCAGCCGGACTCGACCCGCAGTTCAAACAATGCCTCGACCATCTGCGACGTAAAGTAGATATCTATTATGACCGCACATTAGTCGATTGCGCCATACGAGCGCTCGGCAATCTGCAGCACGAGAGGTCAAATTTAACGCCGATGGATTTGAAAATCAGCGCCCTCCGTCCCGGAATGCGCCTGGCGCAGGATCTCTACAATGCCCAAGATTTATATCTTCTACGGCGCGGGGTCATTCTCACCGAGCGTTCCATCGAAAGGTTAATCAATGAGTTTGTGCAGACCGGCAAGAACCCGAAAGTCAGAGTGTATGTGCCTAAGCGGGGCGCTTAAACGGATGAGCGCTTGAGTGAACAATAATGTGATGATGATGATGATGATGATGATGAAAGAGTCTCCCCGCCGTTCGGCGGAGGGAACTAAAGGGGATGTGCAAAATTGATGACGATGAGCGCTTGAGTGGATGAGTATTGTAGCGAGAGAATGATAAGTGCAGATATTGCACGCTGAGCTATAACCTGATTTAGAAAATCTGCGATTAAATTAACAGCAGGTGTGCAAAATGTTCGCATAAGATTTAAGAATTAGGGCTCTCTTTCATAGATTTTAAAGGATGCGTTAAAGATGACTGTCAACCGCAGAAGGTTGACAAAATTCGATGTATGTGTATCCTAATCCGATTCATCCATTAAATACGTTGTGAATTTATTCTCATGCAAGCGTTAGAAGAATCAACATACCGTCGATGAAAGCCTCCCGGATTGTCCGCGAAAGTGAAAATGCCTGCCATCGACTCGCCGTAGTCAACAGCAGGGTATTGTAATTTAAATATTTCCGCTGCCAACCACGGTGGTGCAGCAACGGAAAAAGACACTCTCGGACAACCTGCTCGCCTTGCCGCTTTAAAATGTTCCCTTTTTCAAGCCTTATAGCAGCCCAATTCTATCGATACCGCTTTTCTTCCACCATAGCGTTCAGCCGGAATTTTTTTAGCACGCTATTTGCTATGATAAAACTTAAGAAATAAATCATCAGTTCCGTGAGTCGAAAGTCACACCTGCGCACTCACACTATTAATAACTCTCGCGCTCACAAGAAAGATACATCGATGCCGACAACTAAAAGTCCCATCGCCCGGATATTGCTATCTGCATTCGTCTCCTTTTCTGTAATAACAACCAACTCCAGCGCCGCATCGGCTCTAAATCACGATACGAGCGTCCAACTAATTTCCGACGAGCCGGCTTCTGCCCGGCTGCAGGTGAACTTCGGCGCCCCGCCGCGGGTGGAAATCTTGAGCCTGACGGCTGAGTCTGAGCCACCTATTCAGATCTGTTGGGTGTTGATACCGCCCGACTGCGGTGTAGATGTCAAACTCAACAATCACACAACCCAAACAGTTAGGCGCTCCGACACTCCGGTTTTCCAGCGTGATCTTCCCTTCGAATTCGTCCGTCTCGGCGCGCCGGCGGTTATGCGCGGCTACCGACTGGCGCCGCTCTTGATTTCCCCTATGAGATTCAATTTGGAGACTCAAGAAATCGAATGGCTGACGAGCGCCGAAGTCGAACTTGATTTCACATCCAGCGCCAACCGAACGAATTTGGTCTCTGACCCGGCCAAACCGCGTCCGTCACGCTACATTCGTAAACTGCTCGAACAGATGGTCGTCAATCCGCCGGCGCTGCATCGCGACGACGATATGATCGGCGGCTCAATCGTCTATGTTACGCCAAATTATAACGATGTGAACAACGCGCTGGCGCCGCTGGTCGAATGGCGGCGGCGGATGGGCTGGAAGGTCGAGGTTCTGCGCATCGCGCAAAATACCGACCGGTTTGTCATCCAAAATGCCTTACGTGAAGCCTATAACGAATGGGAGATTCCACCGGAATTCATTGTCCTGGTCGGCGATGCGCCGGGGATGATGGGCAATAACCGGACGCTTGCCTATTATGATATCGCCAACGGCGCGCGCTATCCTTACGAGTCCGACCAGCCTTACGCGCTGTTGGAAGGCAACGATTATCTGCCGGAAGCGGCTATCGGACGGATTACTTTCGACAATATCGAAATGTTGAACACGCAGGTCAATAAAATTATCCAATATGAATCGACGCCTTATATTGGGCAGAATAACGACCGCAACTGGCAGTTGAAGGCGGCGGTAGCAGCGACCGATAGCCGCAGCGGACGCTCGTCCATCGATGTCTGCGAGTGGTTCGGCGAACTGGTTCGGCAAAATGGCTTTGTTACAGTGAACGAATTATATTATTCGGCGCAAGACCAACAGGTTGACCCGACGAATTTTCTTTCGACAAACATAAACGCCGGTCTGTCGTTCGTCCTTTATCGCGGTTGGTCGGATCTAAATGGCTTTCGCGTGCGGGATATTCAACGCCAGATCCGCAACGGTCAGAAACTACCGTTCATAATGTTAGCGACCTGCAACACCGGCGAATATGTAACTGGCAGTCAGGACTCGCCTTACGGCTACACAGAGCGCTTCGTCAATCTGTCCGTCGGGGCGATCGGCGCCGTGGGCGCGGCCGGAGCAACTCATTCGGCTTATAATAATCTCATAGCGTCGGCTACTTTGCGCGCGCCGTTCGTCGATAAGGTCTATGCGCAGGGCTGGGCGCTGCAGATGGGCAAACTGGCGCTGGTCAAAGCCTATGAAGGTCGCGGCGACATCAACCATGAAGAGAACAGTAATATGCAAGCCTGGCTGACGCTATATTATATCTATAACTTAATGGGCGACCCAGCCGTCGAATTATATACCGCCGTGCCGCGCCGACTTGCGGTCTCCCGCCCCGACCAGATGCGCCAGGGCGAAACCCATTACAGCGTTCAGGTTCGCTATGCCGACGACAACCGGCCCGCCGCCGAGGCTAATGTCTGCCTCTATAAGGCACAAGGCTTTCAATTGATGCAGCGCGCCGACCAAAATGGCCGAGTCGATTTTGTCCTCCAGCCGGAATGGACGCAGTCCGGGCAAATCAAATTTACGATAAGCGGACCGAATCTCATCCCGATTTTAGCCGATTTGAACATCGCTCAAGCCCTGGTAATGTTTGGCATTGAGCAGATAGTAATCGATGATGATGACGAAGGCGCCAGTTCCGGCGATGACGACGGCGAAGCCGAGCCGTTGGAGACTTTGGAATTGAGTCTGCGGATAAAAAATTGCGGAACGACACGCCCTAACGGGAATATGACAGCTGTTTTGAGGTCGGTTTCGTCATTATTGACGGTTGAGAACGATACACTTGTTTTTAATGTAGCGCCAGGTCCTGGCGTGCGTCAGGAAGCCGTCTATCAAATCGTGGTCGGCGGCGGCTGCCCGAATGGGATGGAAGCCAAATTTATTTTGGAGGTCATCGCCGGCGGGCAAAGTTATGTAAATTCCTTTTCGTTTCCAATTTACGCGCCGCAACTCGAGTTTGCAAATTTGGAGTGGGCTGGCGAGCCGCTCCGGCCCGGACGCGCTGAAGCCTTGAGTATCTGGCTGACTAATATCGGAGCGGATGCCGCGCCGGATGTGGGTGCGGAACTAATCAGTTTCACGCCGACGATAACTGTGCCGTTCGCCCGCAGCAGTTTTGCCGGCATCGATATCCGCCAGCGTGGGATGTCCGACCGCGGCTTATGGCTCGAAGCGGACATCAGGCATATCGCAGGCAACAACGCCGACTTGGCGCTCATCCTGCAAGCGCAGAATGGATTTTGCGATACGGCATTTTTCAGCCTGCCGATTGGCCGGGCGCAAGCCGACCAGCCTTTCGGACCCGATAAATACGGCTATATCTGCATCGACGATATAGACTTAACTTGGGAGAACCGTCCGTCTTTCGAGTGGATAGAATTGAATCCGCGCCTCGGCGGGCGGGGAACAAACACCGGACTTACCGACTTTGGCGAAGAGCGCGACGCCAGTTGCGTGGTCAGGCTGCCGTTCACTTTTCGCTATTACGGACGGGACTTTGACAGTCTGACTATCTGCACCAACGGCTGGGCGGCTTTCGGCAACCATTCGGCTCTGGTAAGCGCTCGCAACCGCCAGATTCCCGGCGGCGAAGTCGTCTCGGCGATGCTCTGCCCTTTCTGGGACGACCTGCTCACTACCGTCAACAACGGCGTCTTTTATTGGTATGACAGGGATAATAGAGTATTTGTCGTCGAATGGTGTCAGATGCGCAAGTTAGGTCAACAGGGCAATGGCGAGCCGCTGGAGACCTTTGAAATTATCCTCTACGACCCAGCTGTTCACCGCACGGCGACCGGCGATGGCGAAATAGTATTTCAATATCAAGACATCATCGATACGCGTTCCTGTTTTCAGCAGTGGGATACGCCTTTTGCGACCGTCGGCATTGGCAGTCCTGACCAGAGCGACGGCTTGCAATATACTTACTGGGGCGCGCTTCATCCAGGCGCGACCGATTTAGTTGACAACCGGGCGATAAAATTCACTACCGAGCGGTCGACGGCGGTCGGATTTGTGCGCGGGATTGTTTCCGACGCGATGACAGGCGAGCCGCTGTCGAACGCCCGCGTGCGTCTGTCGCTCGGCAATCAAACTACGACCAACGAAAGCGGTGAATTCTTTTTCGCCAATCTGCCGGTGAGCCGCGATGTTTCCGCGACAGTTGATTGCTTGTTTTATAACGACTCAACACGCGGCGGTTTAGAGATAATCGCCAACGACACTATTGAAGCCAATTTTGCACTGCTCAAGCCACTTTTTAGCCTCGACCGCGAATTATTCGAAATCAGGTTGTCGCAGGTGCAGATTGTAGCAGACTCGTTCCTAATCCGCAATTCAGGCAGCGGGTCTTTAACCTTTAGCAGTCAACTCACAGCGCCCGGAGTCAAGTGGTTGACCTGGACGCCGCATATAGGTATGCTCAATGCCGGCGATTCGCTGTTCATTAGGCTCGATTTCGATCCGACCGAACTGACCGAGGGGATTTACACTACCAACATCCAATTTACACACAACGCCCGGCCGGGATTCGGCTTGCTGCCGATTAGACTTTCGGTAGCGCTTGCTACGCCGAATGAAGGCGACAACCAGCCTTTGACCTTTGCTGTCGAGTCGAATTATCCCAATCCGTTCAATGCCCGGACTACACTAAATTACAGCCTGCCGGTTGACGGCGAAGTAATTTTAACGGTTGTCGATATCCACAGCCGCGTTCAAGTAGTTGTGCATCAAGGATATAAACTGGCCGGAAGGCATAAAATAGAATTCGACGGCGGCGCGCTGCCGGCAGGAGTTTATTTCGGCAGATTGGAAGCGGGAAATCTAACGAAGACAGTCAAGTTATTGTTAGTGAAATAAATCAACGAAGCGCACCAAGTTGTAAGATGTAAGGTGTAATTGTTAATAATTCCTTAATTAAATTTATCCACAGATTCTGAAATAGAACCCATATGTTCATCTAACTTCAGAATAAACTTGATTCTGAATTCCCCTTTCGCGTGAAATCTCATCCTGCAGCGCGGTGCAATGTAAGATGAAAATACACCCCCCTTTCATCCCCCCGCAAGCGGGGGGAGAAGCAAGCAACAGCCGCAAGCGAGGGGAGAAGCAAGCAACAGCCGCAAGCGGGGGAAGAAGGTGAGCCTATTTTCCGAGTAATGATGCGACCGAACCTCGAGGCAACACTTCATCACAATAAATAATAGACACTACCGCTTATTCAAGGACCGAATAACCCGGTGCGAGTCCCATCGCTGTATTAAGATTAGTGAGTTGATTCTTCGTCAAACCCATCGTTTTTTTCGGTCTCACAATTTCCTCGCTTAACCGTCATATAACTGCAGCCTTATCCGACCGGGCTTTAGGTGATGCGGTGTTGCGCGCCTGCCTGCATTCGACAGTCGCCCGGGCAAAGATCATCGTCGAAATCCCTGATTTAGAGGCTGCCCGACGGGACGCCCGCGCCGTCCGGCAAGACTCCATCGACCGCCTCGACGAACTGCTCGCTCAATGGACGACCGCCTGGTCAAGCGTCAGTGGAATAGTTCATTATGCTGAAAATGGATTGGAGGCTTGCCGGATAATCGTCGATATTCTGAAATCCCATAGGGTTAAGCGCGGCGTCAAGTCGAAGAGCATAGTATCGGAAGAGATTCATCTGAACCGCGCATTGGCGTCCGCCGGCATCGACGCGGTGGAGTCGGATTTGGGCGAATATATTGTGCAGTTGGCTGGCGAGTTGCCGTCGCATATCACCGCCCCGGCGCTGCACCGCTCGCGTGCCTCGATAGGTAAGTTATTCACCGATAAACTCGGCATTCCCTATTCGGACGACCCGGTAGTGTTGACCAAAGTCGCGCGGTCGGTTCTGCGCGAGCGATTTCTGCAAGCGGAATTCGGCCTGGCTGGGGCGAATTTCCTCATCGCTGAAACTGGGCATATTCTTATAGTGGAAAACGAAGGCAACGCGCGGCTGGGACTGGCTCTGCCGCCGCTGTTTATCGTTATCACCGGTATTGAAAAGGTCATAGCCTATTTGACCGATGCCGCGCCGATTTTACAACTACTGGCACGCAGCGCCACCGGGCAGAGATTTACTTCTTATGCGCATCTTTTGAAGCCTTCCCGGCAAGGCAAAGACAGCCCCCGCGAGATGCATATAGTTTTATTAGACAACGGCCGGCGGATGGCGCTGGCAGATGCCAAGTTGCGCGAGATGATGCTCTGCCTGCGCTGCGGCGCCTGCCTGAACGCCTGCCCGGTCTATCGCAGCCTCGGCGGTCACGCTTATGGCTCGACCTACCCCGGTCCGATGGGCTCGGTATTGTCGAACATAATCGGCGACGGCTTTATCCGGCACAACGAATTATCGCAGATTTCGACCTTGTGCGGACTATGCAAGGAGGTCTGCCCGGTGGACATAGACATCCCGCGTATGCTGCTCGAAATCCGGTCGCGGGCGTCGAAGCCGCCGGTGCATCGAGTCTTAGCGGCCGGCTGGAAGTGGACGATGCAGACACCGCAGCGCTACGAATTCGCTGGACGAATTACCCGCAGCCTCGGGCAGATTATTCCGACTATCGAAAGACGGTTCGGGTTGAGCCGCCGGGCTTTTAGAGACAGGCAGCCGGATGAAGATTGAGGATCTGAGAGCGCTGTTTAAGTCGCGCTGGGAGGCAGTTTCGGGGGAATTTGCCAGTCCTATCGACGGACTTGATCCTTATAAAGGATTAGCCGAGTTCCTGCAGCGCGCGCAGGTAAGGTCGGTCGTAACCGGCGGCGCGCCGCTCGCGCCGGCTTATGTTGCAGCGATGGCAGAAAAACTAACCTTATTGATGGATTTTGGGCAACCGGTCGAGTCGCATACCGCGGCGATTGAGGCTTGCCGCAGCGCCGAGGCCGGCGTGCATAGCGTGGATGCGCTCATCGCCGACACCGGCACTCTGGTCGTCGCCTCGCGTCATATCGGCGACCGGATGGTCAGCGCTCTGCCGCCGCTGAGTGTCGCGGTCGTTAAGGAAGCGCCTCTTTATGAGACTTTGGCACAATTTTTAAATCAAGCCGATAAGAGCCTGTCTTACACATTCATCACTGGACCGTCCCGCACCGCCGACATTGAAAAGAGACTTGTGCTGGGCGTCCACGGGCCGCTGAGGACGGTGATTTGGGGAATGGATGATTTAGACAAAGTTGATTAAATGTTAGTTATCTCTAAACCCACAGCCTACTGTAAAAATGTCGTCATCCTGAACGAAGTGAAGGATCTCGTCTGGATAAGTAAGTCTTTAGAACGAGATCCTTCACTTCGTTCAGTATGACGACATCTTACACTTGACATAACTCTAACGTGTAATATCCCGCCCGGCTCTCCTTTTCATTTCCGCCAACTCGCTCAAGTCATTCTTTTTCTTCATCTGAACATATTTCGTCAATGGTATCGCAAGGGCTGAATCTGCTGCCCAGACGGCTTCCTGCCGGCGTCCAAGGCTGTAGTAAGCCTTAGTCAGCATATACAGGCGCGTGATTTCGTTGTAATGATTGTTGCGGGTTTGGTGCGCAATGGCGGATTCAAGTTGTTTCAAGACCTCAATCGCTTCCACCCATCTCTCCGCCCGCAGTAAGGCTTTGCTGAGCAGCCAAAGGGTTGCTCGACGGCCGGGGAACTCGTTCAGCAGCGCTTGAGACTTGGCGATGGCGCCGGCATAGTTCTTATTTTCCAAATCGATCCAAGCCAATGCGTTGCGCGCCGAGTATTGGGTGATAATGCCTTTCGTGGCGGCAATGGTCAGCAGTTCGACGCCCTGCTGCCGGCGGTCGCGCACCAGCCCCAGACTGCGGGCTATGCTGGCATAACGGCTGAAATTATATTGAAACATCCCCAATCCATAATAGACATCCCACAACCAAGGATTCTTTTGCTGTGCCTTCTCTAGATATCCAGCGCCCTTCAGCGACAATTTGAGCGCGCTCAACAGACTGCCCAAGCGATGCTCCAGCAGCGCTTGATAGAGATAAGCCGTTCCTAAATAGAAGTATTTCGCCCCAGTCGAATCAGCATCGAGATTTTTATTTCGGTAAATCTCATCGACTTTGGCACAGATGGCTCTTACTGCCGGGGCATCCTCCAAATCTTCATAATCCATCGTGCGCGCGCAGAGCGTCGAGGCGCGCAGCAATAATAAAAATACATCATCAGCATCATTATCATCATTCATCAGACTATCGATAGTCTGCAGCGCGCGGTCGTATTCCTCGGTGATGGTCAAGCGTTCGACAGTGCGGGCTATTTGTTCGTTATAAAGATTCGCCGCTTCTTGAGTAAAACCGAGGGAGAAATTAGCAAAGATAATAAAAAACGATATAACGCCGAAGGATACTGTTGGGAGACCGGATTTTGACCGACGCCCGACATATTTTTTATAAATCTGGCAATTTTGTCTTAATATATGCAGCATCAGATGGTCAAATCCTCTTTGCATTCATAACACTCTTATTCTTCAACATTCTCACTGCTTTCAGCGCTTCGCGGGCATTGTCGATGTGGAACAGCCTCGCCGATGGCGTGTAGCAGGTGTTCCAGCAGCCGCGGCACGCGCCGAACATTTCCAGCCGGCGCCGCCAGCTATCTGAACGGAATATCTCGTTCGGTGTTTGCTGCCGCAGGTTGCCAATGCTGCCGCCAATGCAGACGACAACCTCGCCATCCGGCTCGATGTAGAACTTACTGCCGAGTGAAGGCGTTTTTAAATACGGACAATACTTGGGGAAATTGCCGCTCAGATAAGACGGAAAGCCATCGATGAGCCAACGCGGCGTGAAAACTATCGGCGACTGCCTGACGAGCGCTAAAACCCGCCGCAGTTCAGATGAGTCCTCGATTTTTAACTCGTCCTGCTCCTGTTGATTAGTTGAGGCCCAGCGATAGATGTCAACATCCACTGGAACACGGACAGATTCGAGATAATCCAAAATTTGCGGAATTTGGGCGAGATTCAGCCGATTTATCACCACATTGGCGCTGATGGGAATGGGACTTAAGCGCCGGCTGTTTCGTTCTTGAATGGTTTCCAGACTGCGCATTACAATTTCCGCAACATTTTTCGCGCCGCGCAGTTCGTCGGCCACAGCGCCAAAACCGTCGAACGAGGTTGATAGCGATAAATCCGATTCAAAGGCTGATTCTATAGTCCGGTCGATTAAATGCTGCGGGCCATAAAGCGTCGTCTGTAGGTGAATGCGGATAAATTGCTTTGTTGTCGCGTATTTTAATATATCGTCTAATTGCGGATGCAGCATCGGTTCGCCGCCGGAGATAGTCAATATTTGCGTCCCATAATCGTCAAAAATATCTATTATCCGCTTAAGGCTGGCGGTGGGTTCGGCGTTTTTTACAGACGGGCTAAGCGGAATGGCGCATTGCATACACCGCTGAGTGCAACGCTTGGTTATCAACAGGCTTACCCATATCATAGCCGGCCGGCGCTGAAGTATATGCTGTGTATTTTTAACAGAACGGCGAAATATCTTGGCGAGGCGCATTCGAAATGATGATGATGAGAATGTATCAGATAATGCAGGCGGCAAAAGCGATAACAAATATCATCTTGTATTTCCCGACGTGGATGATTTAGCGCCGATTCGCCCTTTGGCGACCCATTGCTCCAGCGTGTCAACGAATTCCTGCAGCAGCCAATGCGGCGTCGAGGCTGAGCCGGTTACGCCGATGACTTTGGCGTCTTCAAACCACTTTAAGTCGATTTCATCGACCGAGACAATATGATAAGAGCGCGGATTGATGGCTCGACAGGCGGCGGCTAACATTATCGTATTGGAAGACTTATGCCCGCCGACGACTAAAATGACATCGGCTTGCCGGGCAAAAGACGGCAGTTTTTGTTCGCGGCGCACGACGAAGCGGCACATCGTATCTTTGATTTCGACCGTTCCGACACAGGCGCGGATCTTTTCAGCCATCCCGGCAAATACACGCGGTGAAATGGTCGTCTGCGCCATCACCATCGTCGGAACGCCGACTACCAACTGCTGAATATCTGCATCGAACTGGACTACTTTGGCTCTGCCGCCGGTGTGTCCGACGATGCCGATGGTCTCCGGATGGTTATGCTTGCCGACAATGACGACTTGAAAGCCCAATTGTCGATACCGGCGCGCCAAATCCTGCGAGCGCGTAACGACTGGGCAGGTGCCGTCGATGATTTCGACGCCTAATCCGGCGAGTTTGGCGAACTTTTCCGGCGGCTCGCCGTGCGCCCGCACCAGAACCTTTAATTGAGACGCGCCGCTCTGTTCCAACAATTCCGGCAATGTATCCAACTCGCCGTCGTGGATGGTCTTTAGTCCGGCGCGGTCGAGCCGCTCGACTTCGCGCTCGTTGTGAATGATGTCGCCCAGCACGAAGATATTGCGTTTGCCGCCGGCGAGTTCCTGCTCGGCTAACCGAATCGCCCGCCGCACTCCGCCGCAGATACCGGCGCGCGGATCTAAAATGACTTTCATGGGCTGTTGCCGAAATAAGAACTTTGCTTCCCCCCCCGCTTGCGGGGGGGAGCAAGGGGGGGGGTGTTTATATCAAATTCAATATTCATTTGATATTCGACTTTTCGATTCGACCAGAC
>VGIO01000001.1 GCA_016867855.1 Calditrichota bacterium | reverse complement strand
GCTGCCGTCGCGATTGACGGTATAGATATCGTATTCGTCCAGCGACCAGACATAACCGGCTTTGCGGTCTGGCTCCGGCGGCGGCTCCGGCGAAAAATCGTGCGTCGAACAGAAGACCAGCCGCTCGCTGCCGGGAATAAAGAACGCGCAGGTTGTCTTGCCTTGGCCGGTAGAGACCAATTCAGGCTCGCCGCCTTCGACCGGCATTACCCAGATTTGGTCGGCCGGCGCTGTGCCTTGCCATCGCCCCTGCCAGGCAATCCACTTGCCGTCCGGGCTGAAATAGGCTTCGGCGTTCTCACCGCCATAAGTCAGCATCCGAGCGTTGGACAGATGTTTTTCTTCGCCGGGAAACAGCAGAGTGTCGTCGGCGGATGCAAATTGAGCCGATATACTCAAGAAGACGAAAAGTGTAATAATGTTTGTTATCATAATGATTCGATTGCTTTTTGAATGGCTTCCCGCAAATCTTCGCGCGGGGCTTCATAGCCCCAGAAGGCGCTGTCGCCGTTGACGAAAATAGCCCGCGGTAGATAAAAGCGCCGCAGAACAGCCGGATTATCAGCCGGATATTCGTTTAACACGACCTGGTCGCCGAATGCGGCGCAAACCTCCCGGACATGCTGCGCTTCGACATCGCTGGTCAAGCAGAAAGTATTATAGAATAGGTCAACCACCACTTTCCCGCGCTGCGGCTGGAAGTAGTATTGCGGCTGAGGAAAGTCGGGCGGCTCGACCAAATTATCCCAGACCTTCCAAAGCAGCGCCTGCGTCCCCTGCCGCCGCACAACACTGTAGCCGTTCGCCTCGAAAAATCCCGCCGCCATAAACCAGAAATCCCAATAAAAGCCAATCGTAGCGATGCCCTTGGCTTTCAAGGCGCGAGCCTCGTCTTCGGCGGCTATGAGCAACGCTGTCCCGACACCACGCTTCCAGTTGTCCATCGTCACCCAAAGGCACGGAAAGGTCATTATCTCCCGCCCCTGCATCCCCCACGGGTCGTGTTCGACGGGAAAGAGATAGATTAAACCGACTAACTTATCGTTCAGTAAGGCGGTTTTAATTTTAAGTCCCTTCGGCTGCATCGATTTGATATAAGCCAGCCGGCGCTGCCCGGCCGCGTCCAACTCGGAACTTTCATTGGTATGACTGCAAGTTGAGACGAAGTATTCGTCATCGGTCGTCATATCGCGGATTAATATGGAATTCAGTTTGTTCTCCAGCCTTCGACGACCCGCGGCATCCCGCTCAGGTCGTTGTGAATAAGAATATTATTAAATGATTTTGCGAGGATGCTTTGAACTTTCGCGGCTGCGTCGTCGCCGATTTCGACGAACAATCGCCCGTCTTTACGCAGGATGTGCGGCAGGGTTTCCATCCAGCGGCGGTAGAATGTTAGTCCATCGCCGCCGTCGGTGAGCGCGGCGCGCGGCTCGCCCTCGCTCACATCGCGATGCAGACGCGGCAAATCGGATATAGGTATATACGGCGGATTGGCAAGAATGTAGTGGAATTTGGCGCGCCATTCCACCGGCGGCTCGCTTAAAGCATCCCATTCGACGACGGTCGCCCGAGCCACCAGATTGAGCTGCTGAATGTTGCGGCAGGTATATTCCAGCGCTGCAGGCGATGAGTCGGCAAGCGTGATATGCAAGTTTATCGCCTCGACCGCCGCTGCCAACCCGATGGCTCCGCAGCCACAGCACAGGTCAAGCGCCGCAAAATGCGGAGTATTGATCGTAGATTGTGAATCAGCTTCAGCATCAGCAATAGCATTGTTAGTTTTCAACCGCTCTAAAAATACTTCGACGACGGCTTCGCTGTCGAAACGCGGGATGAAAACACCGGGACCGACCTCCAGTCTTAGTCCGTAGAACGGCGACCAGCCGGCGATATGCTGCGCCGGCTCGCCAGAAATGCGCCGCTGAAGCAAATGTTCATAACGCTCTAAAGCCGCTGCCGAAATAGCGTCCTTCGCTCGTATATAAAGCGCTGTGCGGTCTAAGCCGAGCGCTTTCTCCAACAATAGTTCAGCGTGCCGCCGCGGACGCAGCACAAATCCAGCCGCTGCCAAGCGCTGTTCGCCGGATAGAAGCGCGGAGGAGATGTCGAAGTCCTGATTTATTAAATTGTTTCGCATCTTTCATACTGAAAGAAAGTGAGCAAACATCGATACTGGCTAGTGTTGTGTCAAAGTGAGATGTCGTCATCTGAACGAAGTGAAGGATCTCGTCCTAAAGATTTACTTGTCCAGACGAGATCCTTCACTTCGTTCAGGATGACATGCGACATTGCACGATTGACATAACACTATCCTCCACTTGGCTAAAACGCTTCCTTGTCGCTTGGGAATTTTCCCGCCCGTATATCTTCGCCGTATTCTTTCACGGCTTTTCTTATCAACTCCGCGCCTTCGATGTAGCGCCGCACGAAGCGGAACTTGAACTGGTCGGCAAGTCCCAGCATATCGTAGGATACCAAGATCTGGCCGTCGCAGTCTGGACCGGCGGCGATGCCTATGGTCGGAATGCGCAGTTCATTAGTAATACGGCGCGCCAGCGCACGCGGGATTTTCTCCAGCACAAGGCTAAACGCGCCGGCGGAAGCAACGGCGTGCGCGTCGCGCACTATCCGCTCGGCTTGCACTTCGTCGGCGCCTTGCAATAGATAGCCGCCGTATTCCCGCACACGCTGCGGCTGCATACCGCAATGCCCCATCACCGGAATACCGACAGCAACGAGTTTATGTATCGTAGGCGCAAACTCCTCGCCGCCTTCCAATTTGACAGCCTGCGCGCCGCCTTCTTTTAAACAGCGTCCGGCGTTCAGCGCCGCCTGCTCGACAGAGGCTTGATAGGACATAAACGGCATATCGGCGACCAGCAGCGCCCGGCTGATAGCCTGCGCACTGCAGCGGGTATGATAAATCGTCTCCTCAAGGGTTACCGGCAGAGTCGTGTCAAGCCCTTGTATAACCATTCCTAATGAGTCGCCAACTAAAATTATATCTACGCCGGCTTGGTCAAGTAGTCGTGCGAAGGTCGCGTCGTAAGCCGTCAAGGCGACGATTTTTTCGCCCGCTCGTTTCTTGGCAAGTATATCGCTTACAGTTATTGGTTTTATTACACCGTTCATCGGTTTGCTCCGATAATATACCTCAAATCCGCCTTTCAAAGATGGCGGTTTGACGAGAAGATTAGTCCTTAACTTTAACTTCGATTTTTCCCCACCATAACCTACATCGGTCGCGATCTCGCAGAAATTGGCTCAACATCACCCGACTGTCTGGCTGCACAAGGCCATCGAATAGTATTCGACCATCGACCTCGATAACCACCGGCTGGTCGAAGCGAGTCATTTCCGAATTAAGATAAATAATAAAATCTTTTAGGCGCGAGGTTTCAATAAAGAAGCGGTTGCCCATTCGCTGCGCTTTGACAGCGGCGGATTTATAATGACGCTTGAAGGCGTCGAATTCTTTAACCGGCGGAAAGGACGATTCGAAGGTAAGTTTCTCTCCGTCGCGCAGGACAGTCAGCCGGACCGGGTCGCCGCGTTTTTTTATCGATTTGGCTTGGTTTAGTCCGGCAATATCTGGAATCTCCAGGCTGTCGAGGGCGACTAAGATGTCGCCTGGCTTGAATCCAACCTTGACCGCCGGCTGCAAAGTATCATCTGTCAGTCCGTTTATGCGGACGCCGGGACCTTCAAATTTAGGGTCGTGCATAAAGCCGATAGTTACGCGGTCATCGACTAATTTGAGGTTGTAGTCTTTATGCCAATCGGCGGTTAGACGCGTTGTATCAAAGCCGGTAACCTCCAGCCAATCGACGCGGTTGTAGCGCAGGTCGTCTAATTCCCAATACAGGCGCATCGGGAAAGGCTCACGCGGACGGTTGCGCACCCGCTCGGCGAAGAGCGGCCATTCGTAAATCATATAGGCTGCATTATGACCGGCCGTATCGTATGAGGTTACCCAGAATGGAGCGCCGGCGTCAAGGGCTAACGTCAATAGCGGCGCCATCCGCTCGGTCGGATAGAGTTGGTCGCGTCCGCCGACTGTGGCATAGGTTGGACGGTTCAGCAGGTTGCTGATATAGTCCTGCGAAGGTCCGGCAAGCGAGCCGACCGCCAGATGCCCCGACCACGGCGCAAAGAAGCCGTAATCTGTTGGATTGAGCATCCCAAAGTGAAATGACCCTGAAGCGCCGTCTGAAAAGCCGCACATTATCACCCGATTGTCATCGACATTGTAGCGTCTTTTAACTTCGCGCACCAGCCAATCTATATTCGCCATTCCGACCGGATCCCACCACAGACAGCCAACTTTGCCCATCGGGAACAATGTCAGCCAGCCTTCGCGCTGGCTTAATACCAGCCGCTCATCTTCCTGCCAGTTATAATCTGTCATATCGCGGAATTCAGGCCCGCTGACGCCGCCGTGCAAGTTCACTATCAACGGTGTCGGAAGATCTGGATTATACTTTTCCGGCACGAAGAGAAAAGCCGGCGCGATGAGCGTATCGGATATTTTATGCTCGATTTTAACCATTCCGCCAAGTGTATCCGGCCTTGGATAGCCGTTAAAATCCCCCAACCACCTGGCTAAACTATCGGCTGACGCTAAAGACAACCGCCCGAATAGACTTTCAGCCGTCGTCCGGTCGCCCAAAACAAACTGCGCGGCGACCGCTTCATCCGGCGGTGAAGGCGGCAGCGCCGGCTCGGCTTGCTTCTTCTTAGCCGCTGCCGAACAGGCAAGTATCATTGCTATGAAGGCAATGAGCAATGTGTAATTGTTTAATTTGTTCATTTTCGCATTCTCACGATATCTTGCACGCCGTGAATAGCCGCATCGATATCTTCATGTTTATTGAAAAGTCCGACCGAGAAGCGCACCGTGCCGTGGATTTCGGCAGTGCCGAGTTGTTCGTGCACGCGCGGCGCGCAGTGCAAGCCGGTGCGGGTAGCAATGTCGTGGTCAACATCCAAAATCGTGCCGGTGTTCATCGCTTCGAAGCCTTCGACATTCATCGACAGCACAGGAATATGCTCATCCAAGGATTCGGCGGCATAGACTTGCACGCCGTCGATATCTTTGATGCCTTCCCATAATTTTCGTAAAAGTTCCATTTCGTGCTTATAGATTAAAGCCGGACCGCCGCGCGCCGCGATGAACTCCTGGCCTTTCAGGAGTCCGGCGATGCCGACTAAATTTAATGTGCCGGCTTCGAGGCGGTAAGGATACTCTTCGAGGTGGGTTCTTTGAATCGACTTGACGCCGGTGCCGCCCCAGCGGGTGGACTTGATGACCGCATCATCGCCGACGCAGATGCCGCCGATGCCGGTCGGCCCGAATAGCGATTTATGTCCCGTGAAGCAAACGGCGTCGATGCACATCGACTGCATATCGATATCGACAACGCCGGCGGTCTGCGAGGCGTCGATGGCGAAAAATACGCCCCGCTCCCGGCAGATACGCCCGATTTCGCCGACCGGCTGCGCCGTGCCGATGACATTTGAGCCGTGATTGACTATCACAAGTTTAGTGTTGGATTTAATTGCTCTCTTGACATCGTCCGGCTCGATGAAGCCTTGAGCGCTGAAAGGCAGATAGGTTACTTCGACATTACGTTCGGTTGCGAGGTGCCACAGCGGGCGCAAGACGCTGTTGTGTTCGAGGTTGGTGGAGATGGCGTGGCCGCCGGGCGAAAGAACGCCCTGGATGACTTGATTTAAGGCGTCGGTGGCGTTATAAGCGAAAATTAGACGGTCAGGGTCGCCGCCACCGAAAAATTTACACAGCGTCGTCCTACATCGATGCACCATTTGTTCGGCTTCCAGCGCGCGGTCATAGCCCGAGCGGCCCGGATTAACGCCGTTCTCTTTGTAAAATTCGACCATATAAGCCAGCACTTCCGGCGGCTTAGGCCAGGTCGTGGCGGCGTTGTCGAGATAGATTAATTCGCGCAAAGAATCTCCGTCAAGTTGATTTATTATCGCTGGTAAGACGGGCGTCCCTGCCCGCCATATTGGCTTTAGGCTTTGGGCTTTAGGCTTTAGGCTTTGGTCTTTAAGATTTAGGAGAGCGAGCGTCCCTGCCCGCCATATTGGCTTTAGGCTTTGGGCTTTTGGCTTTAGGCTTTAGGCTTTAGGCTTTAGGCTTTGGCTTTGGGCTTTAAGATTTAGGAGAGCGGGCGTCCCTGCCCGCCATATTGGCTTTAGGCTTTAGGCTTTAGGCTTTAGGCTTTGGGCTTTAAGATTTAGGAGAGCGGGCGTCCCTGCCCGTCTTACCACCTATGCCTGTCCTCTAATTTAGACATTTCTTTAAATTAGGAATTTGTATTAAAAAGAACAATATTCGATAACTATTTCATTTCTGCCGCGTCATTTCTAACCGTAAAAAATCCTCGATAATCTGCCGGTGGTCGAAGACGATGTCGGCGGGAAAGTTGTATTCGGGGAAAGCCTCGGCTCTGGCGGCGTCATCGCCGCCGGCAGGGATTCCATCCGCGCGCGCGCCGAAGACGACGCTGACAGTGTGAAAACGCCGGTCGCGCTCCGGGTCGCTATAAACGCCGACCAGCCACAGGTCGGATATAACCAGGCCGGTCTCTTCGCAGGCTTCGCGCCGGATGGCGTTTTCAACCGTTTCGCCAACCTCGACGAATCCGCCCGGCAGCGCCCAGCCCAGCGGCGGATTTTTGCGATGCACTAATACGATGCCTTGCGATGTGCGAATGACCGCGTCAACGGTAAGCAAAGGTGTCGCAGGAGGCCAGGTGTTAGATGCCAAATTTGACTAAAATACTAATTCGGCGATAAAACTCGCGCCGGGTCAGCCTGACCTGATGCCGGCAGAAAGATAGCCACATCCCCATTTACCCGGATGAGACGCTTCAATTTACTACCATTATTAAGCAAACTTTTCGACACTTTGTAATATACTATAATCTTAAACCAAATCCAGTAAGATTACTATAGAATTTGCCTTGCCCTTTGGAATGTAGATGATTATTTTCTATTATGCATAGAGAAATAGCACATCTTAAGCCGGGTCATCCGGCTCAACTAGGACAATCGATACTGGAGCGGCGCTGGCGGATACTTAACCGCACAGCCGTCGATTTTGCCGACTGCAAAACCATCCTTGACGCCGGATGCGGCAACGGCGCGCAATCGGGCCTTCTGCTTAAAGACAACAGGTTGGTCGTCGGTGTGGATCTGGCGCTCCCGACAGATATGCTAAGTCTTAATAAAAATGGATTTCGTTATGTGCGCGGCGATTTGGCATTTTTACCGCTGCAGGAGGCGGTCTGCGATTTGGCGGTATCGTTCGAAGTATTGGAACATACGCTCGACGACCTGGCAGTTTTAAGGGAGATAGCGCGCGTCGTTAGGCCGGGAGGCGGTATATTTTTCAGCGTGCCGAATAAATGGTGGTTGTTCGAATCGCATGGGGCGATTGTGCCGGGATTGAATTTCATACCTTGGAATCGAATCCCCTTCGTATCCTGGTTGCCGCGAAAATTACATTCCAAAATCGCCCAAGCCCGCATTTATACCCTGCGTCAAGCCTTGAATTTGACCATATCGGCGAATTTGCAGCCGCTGCGCTGGGGTTATATAACGGCGCCTCTCGATGTGCTGCCGGATTCGCTTCTGCGCAAACTACTAAAGACGGTAATGTTTCGCAGCGATATAACATCCGTGCCTATTTTAGCCGTTAATCTTTTTGTATATGCCGTTAAAACGAAATAAGAAATGCCTGGCGATTCCCGCATCTTCTCGTTCTGTTGCCGACCCAAGCCCATAGAAACATCTGTTACTTTAAGCAACGCGCTGAATGATAATACACAATGCTTCAAATCGGTTGATAAAAATACTTAAGATTAATTCCCGTCATAACGAGGGTAATGAAAAAATATCAAGAAGAATTAAAAATATTTAGATTTAAGACTTGACAAGCGAAAAAAATCATTTTAACTTAAAATCCAAATCTTTTAGCTGGGGATCTTCCCGCCGCATAAACGCCGACCGTCCTTTTAGGGTGGAGGTAATTCTAATGGAAATATAGACTTAAAAAGCAGGTTTCCTACCGAATGAAGAAAACCGCGGGTGTTCGCTTAATGCTGGTCCGCGACGGCGCCTCCAGGATGCGCGCCGTCAGACTGTCGCCGCGTCAAATTATAACCTTATGCATTGCCGGAGCCTTGACTATTTCAGGGCTTATTTACGGCTCAAGCCGGCTCATCGCCGGCTATATGACGCGCGCCGCGATGGTATCAGTCCTCGCCCAGAACCGCACGCTGCAGGAGCAGTTAGGGCAGATGGCTGTCCGCATCGATGCTGTTAACCGACAATATGCTGAACTCATAAAACGCGACGACGAACTACGGCTCTCAGCCGACCTGCCGCGCATCGACAACGACACGCGCCAGGTCGGTATCGGCGGTATGGTGAACCATCCTTCCGACTATGGCATCAGCGATGAGACCGTGCGGGGATTGGTCGCCCAACTCGACCAACTCGAACGTTCTGCCAAACTGCAACTCGCCAGTTATGCTGAAATCGAGAAGCGGATGCTATCCAGAATAGAAATTTTCGCCCACACGCCTTCCATCCGGCCGGTTGTCGGCGGATACATTTCGAGCAATTTTGGAATGCGGCGCGATCCGTTCAGCGGACGCCGGGTGTTCCACAACGGCATAGACATTCCCATCGAACGCGGCACGTCGGTGCGCGCTACAGCCAACGGCAAGGTCGTCTTTGCCCAGCGCACACCCGGACTCGGCAACCTCATCGTCATCGACCACGGCTACGGCTTCAAAACCGCTTACGGCCATCTCTCCAGTATCTATGTCATCAAAGGTCAGTCAGTAACCCGCGAACAGCGTATCGGTTCCACCGGCGCCACCGGCCGCTCGACCGCCCCTCATTTGCACTACGAAGTTCATATCAACGGCAAACCGGTCAATCCGCTCGACTTCTTCTACGACGACGCCGAAGCGCTGGCGATTTTGGGGAAGTAGGAATTTCAATGCTCAAAATTGCAATTATTTAAACAAAATTCCTTGATATGATAAGACTATTGAAATTTCTATTTATGCCAATTGTGTTCTCGACTATAGATAAATCCGAACTCGTCTCACGGTCGAAAAATTGGCTGAAACCGCTTAAATCACTCTTTTCGGCAGTTATACCCGCGGTGAAGCCAATTATAACAGCGACATCGACCTGATCATCGTCGCGAAGACCGATTTACCGCCAGAAGAACGCTTTCCGTTCGTCAATCGTGCCTTACGCAGATTGGGGCTGGCTTTCGATATTATTCTGAAAACGCCCGAAGAATACGAACGCAACCGAAAATCTCAATCATCTTGTTTATTACGCCGATAAGTATAGTAAAGTGATTTATGAACAATGATAAAGTAAAAATTAGAGATATTTTACCCTGAATGCGGTGAAGCATCCCATTGGCTAATCAGGGATAAGATTCTTCACTCTGTTCAGTGTGACTTATTATTATTTATGCGCTGATATTTATATCGTTATATTTAGAAAAGCATATAACATTAAGTGTTAACGAATGCAGGATATCAATGTAACACTTAAGTATTCGCCCTAATATGTCCGATTATAATAGCCCATCATTTCCTCCTCCCGGTTCTCCTCCCTACACCCGCGGCATCCACAAGGATATGTATCGCGGCCGCCTCTGGACGATGCGCCAATATTCCGGCTACGCCACCGCCGCCGAGACCAACGCCCGCTACCGCAGGATGCTGGCGGAAGGGCAGACCGGCTTGTCTGTGGCGTTTGACCTGCCGACCCAAATAGGCTACGACCCCGACCATCCTCTCGCCCGCGGCGAAGTCGGCCGCGTCGGCGTCTCAATCGCCTCGCTGGAAGATATGCGGCGCCTGTTCGACGGCATCCCGCTAAAAGATGTCTCGACCTCGATGACCATCAACGCCACAGCGGCGATATTACTGGCGCTGTATATTACGACGGCAAAATCGCAATATTCTGATGCTAATTTATCATCATCATCATTATCATCAGAGTTACGCGGCACAGTCCAAAACGACATCTTAAAGGAATATATCGCCCGCGGGACTTATATCTATCCGCCGGCGCCATCGCTCAGACTGGCGGTTGACTTAATGCGCTTTTGCGCGCTGAATGTCCCACAATGGAATACAATATCCATATCCGGTTACCATATCCGCGAGGCCGGTTCGACGGCTGCGCAGGAGTTAGCCTTCACCCTCGCTAACGGGATTGCCTACTGCCAAGCCGCGATAGACGCCGGTCTCGATGTCGATAGCTTCGCGCCGCGGCTCTCGTTCTTCTTCAACGCTCACATCAACTTGCTCGAGGAGGTCGCCAAGTTCCGCGCCGCGCGGCGGATGTGGTGCAGAATAATGCAGGAACTTTTCAAGGCTCAGGATTCGCGCAGTTGGCAGTTGCGTTTCCACACCCAGACCGCCGGCTCGTCGCTGACAGCTCAGCAGCCGGAAGTCAATGTCGTGCGCACGACTTTGGAAGCCTTGGCGGCGGTTTTGGGCGGCACACAATCCCTGCATACTAATTCGCTGGACGAAGCGCTTGGATTGCCGACCGAAGCCACGGCGCGGCTTGCATTGCGCACCCAGCAGGTCATCGCTTATGAGTCAGGGGTGGTCGATGAGCCAGATCCGCTCGGCGGCGCGCCTTACATCGAGCAGTTGACCGACCGACTGGAGGAAGAAGCGTCCAAAGAAATTGCCGCCATCGACCGGCTCGGCGGCGCTGTCAAAGCCATCGAAGCCGGCTACCAAACCGAGGCTATTGCCAAATCCGCTTACCGCTTCCAGCAGGAGGTCGAGTCCGGCCGGCGCGTCGTCGTCGGAGTCAACCGTTTCATCTTGGCGGATGAAAAACCAACTGAAATTCTGCGCATCCCCCCGACGGCTGAAAAGGAGCAGTTCGCGAACGTGCAGAAACTGCGACGGCAGCGCGAAAATCGACTGACTCAAGCACGCCTTGAAGATGTTAAATCAGCCGCAGCCGAAGCGAACGCACCGTTAATGGATCCTATCCTCGCGGCTGTGGAAGCGGACGCGACGGTCGGGGAGGTGGCAGACGCGCTGAGGAAAGTATGGGGCGAACATTCGAAGGGATGAGGGAATTTTTATATTATATTAAAGAGAGTGAGGGTCGGTTGATCCACAGCTTCCACTATGTCCACTTAATTTAACCGAACAATGCGTTATCTACTGACACTTCTAATATGCGTCCCGCTTTTCGCCCAACCGCGCGTCGAACTGATGCGCTTCTACGACCAAGGCGGCGAGAACGATTATTTCAATGATGTCTTCGTATTAGACGACGGGGGATCTGTCGTCTGCGGCTGCGGCGCCGGCCATCCGTGGATTTTGCGTCTCGATGAAGAAGGGGATACTGTCTGGACGCGCACTTTCCCAAATAACAGTTTCGGCTTTAAGAGCGTCATCGAGACCGACGATGGCGACATCATAGCCGCGGGGAATATTGGCCATGTCCGGTTCAGCGCGGCGCGGCTCTCGCCGGCCGGCGAAATCCGCTGGCAAAACGATTATTATCCCGGTTGCTGCTATGCGGTTATAGAATTGAAAAGCGGTGTTTTAGCCCTCGCCGGGCATGGCGTTATCCCGGAGGACCGCCGGTTCGGCGCTTTGCTTGTTTTTACCACCGAAGACGGCGAAGTCATCGATACCTTTCGCTATGGCTTCGCAAATGAATTTTATGTCTGTTTTCACGCGATGCGCGAGACAGAAGATGGTCTATTTCTTTTAGGCGCTTATGATTATTTCAGAAAGAATTGGACAACCCTGGTCGATTTCGACGGACGCCGGATTTGGGCAAGAGACGAATACCGCGGCACCGGCGATAATTACGCCAATAGTTTAGTCTCCTGCGAAGGAGGCTTCTTCTTTGGCGGCGTGCATTGTATTGTGAATAATACCGCCACCGGTTGGATATATCGCGTTCGCCAGGACGGGACGCCGGCTTGGGTGCGGTATATTTCCGACTTGACCGGCAACCGCGGCAGCGCGATGAACTTTGTTAAGTCGGTCGCCACTTTACGTGGAGTGGGCGTCATTGGCGTGGGATATAGTCCCGGCGGAATGGAGACGCCAACGGTTCGACTATGACTGTCTGCCTTGCAAATAATGGAACACTATTATGGGGACGGCGCGATTATGAATTCGACAGCGACACTTTGCATTGGCCTGGCGAACTGAACTCGGTCATCCAAACCCGCTCCGGTAAAGTAATAGCCGTCGGCACGAGTTTATTGATAAATCAACAAAACCTAACCGACGCGATGTTCGTTAGGCTCGCCGAGTTCCAGCCCGCTCCGCAGTTCATCGCCTGGTCGCCGGAGGATACAACGCTCACCGTGTTGTTGGACGATACTATTTTATTCAAAGTTCGAACTAACGACCAGCGCGGTCTGAATATTTCTCACCAGTGGTTCTACAACGATGAGCGGTTAGACAATGATACGACGCAATTAGTTATTTTCGATGAATTGGGCGCGCAGATTGTCCAGTGCAGCGCATCTAACGGCCAATACGAAGCCGTGCGGCGCTGGAATGTGATGGTCAACGATTTTATCATCCGCTCGCACACACCAGAGGACCTGTTTCTCAATCTCCGCCGCAATACGCAGGTCGATTTTGCGCTCCATATCGGTTATGTCAACGATGGGCAGCGCCGCCCGTCTTATACTTGGACGCTCATCGACCGCATCGACCAAAACCGCCGCGCCGAAATCGGGCTGGATTCGACCGCCTCGATATTCTTCTCAAGCGTCGGTAGATATGCCGTCGAAGGCTTGGCTGTTCTGGACGGCGCTCGAGATTCGATTACTTGGGAGATAACGGTCCACGGCCTTATCCGCGCCTACTGGCCAACTGACGATATAATTTCACTTCAACCCGGCCGGAGGATTACATTTGGCGTCGCGCCGTTTAACCGCGGACCGGCTTCGCGTCAATTCTACCGCTGGACCGAAAACAGCGAAGAACTGGCTTATGATTCCGCCGAGTTCACAACTTCCTTCCCCAATCTTGGACATTATATCCTAACCGTGTTCGTTACAGATTCAGTGCAGATTGACAGCCTGCATTGGGAGTTCGCCGCTATCGACAGCCAGAGATGGACGGTGAATGTTTCGACGCCCGACTGGATGGATAATTCCAAATTCCAAATTCCAAATTCCAAATTCCAAATTCGAGATTGTGCCGAATCCGTTCAACTCAACGACAGCGGTGAGGTTTGAACTTGAGAAGGCGGGAGGTGTCTGTTTGCAGATATTCGACGCGCAGGGGAGGTTGATACGAACGATGGAGAGTGAGAATATGCACTTCGGCCAGCGCTCTATCACATTTGAGGGCAGCGATCGCCCGGCGGGAATTTACCTTATGAAATTGACGACGCAAGATAAAGCGTCGATAAGAAAAGTTGTAATAATCAGATAAATTGTCTAAATTAAGTATTCATTATTAAACTTGACAGGCGGGAATAATCCAGCCTCCGAGCGAAAAATAAAAATATCAAAGGACTTCAATGGCCGATAAACTATCCGAACGCACGCGTGCGCTGGAACTAGCGATGGCGGAGATAGAGAAGCAATATGGGCGCGGCTCGGTGATGCGGTTGGGCGACGAGTCGATGCGCATCAAGGTGGATATCATTCCCACCGGCTCGCTGGCGCTGGACGCGGCGCTCGGCGTCGGAGGGATGCCGCGCGGCCGCGTGGTTGAAATCTTCGGACCTGAAGCGTCCGGCAAGACGACCCTGGCGCTGCATATCATCGCCAACGCGCAGAGTCAGGGCGGCACAGCGGCATTCATCGACGCCGAACACGCCCTCGACCCATCTTACGCTGCCGCGCTGGGCGTTGACACCGCCAATTTGCTTATATCGCAGCCCGATACCGGCGAACAAGCGCTCGACATCGCCGAGACCTTAGTGCGTTCGGGAGCGGTGGATGTGGTGGTGGTGGACTCGGTGGCGGCGCTGGTGCCGAAGGTTGAAATCGAGGGGGATATGGGCGACCAGCAGGTCGGTCTGCAGGCGCGGCTTATGTCGCGCGCCCTGCGTAAGTTGACCGGCACAGTCTCCAAATCGAACACCTGCTTCGTGTTCATAAACCAAATCCGGATGAAAATCGGGCAGATGTGGGGCAACCCGGAGACGACGCCCGGCGGCGTAGCGCTGAAGTTTCACGCCACGGTGCGCGTCGATATCCGCCGCATCGGCTCGCTCAAAGACGGCGCCGAAGTCATCGGCAACCGCACGCGCGTCAAAATCGTCAAGAATAAAGTCGCGCCGCCCTTCAGGGAGGTCGAGTTCGATATACTTTACGGCAAGGGGATTTCTAGTTTGGGCGAGATTGTGGACCTGGGGACGGAAGCCGGTGTCCTGAAGCGCAGCGGCACCTGGTATTCCTACGGCGAAGAGCGCCTGGGTCAAGGCCGCGACCGGGTTATCACTCTACTGACAGAAAATCCCTCGCTGCGCGAGGAGGTCGAGGGCAAGGTGCGCCAAGCCTTAAGCCTGCACCCAGTTTCGACCGTGCGCACTTCTGCCGCCGGGGAAGACTTTTAAAACGCTGTCAACCTCCAGAGTTGACAGCGAATAAAATGGCTTGGCTGTCAACCCTCCGCGGTTGACAGCATACGAAGCGGACAGGTCATAACGTCTGTCCGCTTCTCTATTGTTCTTCATTTCCATTTGCCGCCAGCTGCGGTTTGGCTGCGCAGCGCCGCAGCACGGCGCGGCAGATTTGACGCGAAAAGGCTTCCAGCGCCTTATGCTCTTTAGGCGCAAAACTGGCGTGGAACTTCTCCACAAACGCCTGCCGGTCCTGTTCGACCAACAACCGCAGCGCCGAATCCGTTCGCGACGCTGCCAGCCGCCACTGTTCGAACTCGGCAACCTGCTCCTCAACTATCTGCAAAGCATATTGCACTTCCGACGCCCGCTGCCGCGACACCATCGCCAAATAATGCTTGAGGTCGTCTAAATCGATTAATGTAACGCCTGGAACGCTCGCCACACCCGGGTGCAGGTCGCGCGGCACCGCCAAGTCGAATGCCAGCAGGGGGCGCGTCGAGCGCGACGACAGCATATCGGGTGTCAAAATATAACCGCGCGAAGAGGTCGCGCTGAACAACACATCGGTTTCAGCCAGCAACTCCGGTAGTTTATCCAGATTAAAAGCGCGCCCGCCATAAGACCTCACTAAACGTTCAGCCTTGGACAAGGTTCGATTAACAACGGTAAAACTATCCGCAAAGCGCGACAGGCGCGAGAGGATAATTTCCGTAGATGAGTTGACGCCGATGAGCAGGACATTACAGCAGGAATTGCAGACTTCGAGTTTCTTGCGCGCGACATCGACCGACGCGCCGGCCAGGCCGGTTACGCCCTCGCTGATTGTGGTCTCGGTGCGGACTTTCTTGGCGGTGTAATAGGCTTTATGAAACAGTTTATGCAACAGATGTCCCGGGCCTCCGCAGGCGCAAGCCGCGCTGTAAGCGTCCTTAACCTGCCCGAGAATCTGGCTCTCACCCATTACTAACGAATCTAAACCGCAAGCCACTTTAAACAGGTGCCGCGCCGCGCTCGCGCCGTGTCGCACAAAAAAGAGTTCGGCATATTCGGGTGGCATCCCTATGCCGCGCGCTCGATAAAATTCGACCAGTTTCAGCCGCGGATCATACTTCTTGTCCGTTACCGAGTAGAATTCCATCCGGTTGCAAGAGACCACCAGCACGGCTTCCACGGCGCCGGTCAGCGCTTTGTAAGCGCTCGTCGCCTCGGTCAGTTCCTGCGGCGTGAGTTGGAAATGCTCGCGCATCTCCAGCAGCGCCGTTCGGTGGCTTATACCGCAGCAGATGATATGCATAATTTCAAATTCCCCGCATCATAGAGTCTGCTGAAAGAGAAATCTCCCAAGAAACCGCCAGGCGGACATCCTTGCCTGCCGCGCTCCCGGCCTGAATTACAGCGCGCGCCAATCCGTAAAATAACTTTTTCTGCATACTTTAAATATAAAACCTTTATCATTATCTCGCGACTGCGCTTCGCACCGAAAGAGCCACTTTGTAAAATATCGTCACAATAAACATCCCCATTCCGTATATCGCCAGTGAAATCATCAATTCCGGCAGAGTCGGAAAATACTCGGTTATATGCCCCAGCGGCGTCGGCACAAAGCCGGTTACGACCATCCCCATCCCCTTATCTATCCATATCGAAACGACGACCAGCAGCGCCGTCCAAGGCAGGATTTTCTCGCTGCGCCGGGTGCCGGGATTAATGAGCAGCACTAAGGTCGCCGCCGCTATAATCCACGAAATCCACATCCACAGCGTCAAGCCATGCTTGCCCTCCAGCCCGTGGATGAGATAGTCGAAATGTTCGGCGTGTTCCGGTATGCCGCTGTAGAAGGTCGTGAAGAACTCCATCAGGATGAAAAACACATTCACCGTCATCGCATAGGTTACAATTTCAGCCAATTTTCTCAAAGCCTCCCGGCCGACATCGAAACTGGCGAAACGTTTAAGAATCAAACAGAGCAGTATCAGCAGCGATGGACCGGAGGCAAACGCCGAGGCTAAAAAGCGCGGCGCCAGCACCGCCGTCATCCAGAACGGCCGGGCAACTAAACCCGAATATAAAAACGCCGTAACAGTGTGGATGCTAATCGCCCACGGAATAGAAATTAGAATTATCGGCTTAATCCATTTCGGCGGCGGCAGCGTTTTACTCTCGGCTTTTAAAGTTATATAACTGATAAGCACATTCAAACACATATAACCTCCCAGCGCAATCGTATCCCAAAACATCAGCGAACTCGGCGAAGGATGCAGAAATATATTCAACATCCGGAAAGGCTGACCCAAATCGACAAATATGAATGTTACGCACATAATGACCGCAGCGATGGCGACGAACTCGCCGAGGATGGTGATTTTGCCGAAGGCTTTGTAATTATGCAGATAGTAAGGCAGCACGAGCATCACCGCCGAGGCGGCCACGCCGACCAGAAAGGTGAACTGGGCGATGTAAAATCCCCATGATACATCGCGGCTTAGCCCGGTGATGGTCAAGCCGGTGTGAAACTGCTTGAGATAAAAGCCGGTTCCGGCTGCGATGACCGCCCCTAAAATGAGCAGCCAGGTCCAATAACGTCTATCGCCTTGTAAGGCTTTTTCAATCATTTACACCTCACACCAGGTAGTAGATATAGGGTTGTGTGCCGAGCGACGGCTTGCGCCGCAGCGAGAAACGCGTCTGCAGCAGGCAGCGGATGTCGCTGTCGGCGTCTTCGATATCCCCAAAGACCATCGCTTTGGCTTCGCAGGCTTCCACGCATGCCGGCAACTGCCCTTTAGCCAGCCGCTCCTCGCAGAAATTGCATTTCTCGACCACGCCGCGCATCCGCGAAGGAAAGTCCGGCTGCAGTTTCTTGATGAACGGCTTTGGATCGCGCCAATTGAAACTGCGCGAACCGTACGGACACGCTGCAATGCAGTAGCGGCAGCCGATGCAGCGATGCCAATCCATCATCACCACGCCGTCCGGCTCGCGCTTCCAAGTCGCCTGCGTCGGACAAACCTTAACACATGGCGGATTGGCGCAATGATTGCACATCACTAACGGATGGCTGACCTTGACATCCGCGCTTAAAAATGGATGGTCCTGCTCGGCAAATGCCGCCTCAAACGACTCCTTCCAAATCCATTTCACTTCATCCTTAGGTTTGGCGAAATGCGGGACATTGTGAACAAAATGGCACATCTCGATGCACTTGACGCAGTTCTTTTCTTCCAGACACTTGCGCAGGTCGATGGCTAACGCCCAGCGTTTTGCCATCAGCGGCGACAACTCCGGCAGACTCTCCAAAGCCAGCAAATTAGCTGCCGGCTTGAGAGCCAAAATCGTGAGCGATACGCTGGCGGCTTTAACGAAATCCCGTCTGGTAAAATCGCTCATTTAAACTCCTTCGGCTCGTTATGACAATCCCAACAATAAGGGTTAACGCCGACATAAATATGGCAGCGGTCGCAGAACTTGTCCTTGTTGGAATGGCATTTCAGACAGGTATGCGTCAGGCTTTTCGCATAATAGCGTCCGTCGGCGGTTTGATAAACCCGCGCCTTAGACCGCACGACCTCGTCTCGCCAGGTGTTCAGCAAGTCCATATGCTGCGCGGCCATTTCGGTCTTGGATTTGACGCATTTATCCTGTCCCGGAACATCTTTGGTGAGGATTTCGATTTCTGGTCCTTCAGCGTCGCCTTCAGCGACGAGGTTCATCCAAATCGGCGTGGTAATCAAAACAAGGAAGATAATCAGACCGGCGACAATTTTCCCGCGGTCATTCATCCGTCTGCTCCTTTCCCGGCAAAGGTTCGCCGCGCAGGTTGGTCGCGCGCGCCTTTTCGCCTCGCATAATCAGGGCGTTGCCGACCAATTCGTGCACGCCGCAGACCTGCACGCCCGGCGCCCAGTAGTCCATCACAGCCGGCAGGGTGGCTTTGTCGATGGCGCAGATACAAGCGAGAGTGTTCACATTATGCTTCTCGCGCACAAACTTCACCGCGCTGCCGCGCGGCAAGCCGCCCCGAAGGCGCATCTCCAGATTCTCATCCGTGCCTAAACCCGACCCGCTGCCGCAGCAAAATGTCTGCTCGCGAATAGTGTTCTCCGGCATCTCGTAAAAATAGTTGCAAACTTTGTTGATGATATATCGCGGTTCCTCTAAAATGCCCATCGCCCGCGCCGTGTTGCACGAGTCGTGGAAGGTTACACGGAAATCGTCGTTGCGCGATGGGTCGATTTTAAGTTTGTTATGATAAAGCAAATCAGCGGTGAACTCGCAGATATGCACCATCTTGGTCGAGCGGGCGTTATCGAAGACCGTGCCGGTTATCGGTGAGCGGGGAACTTCGAGAAAATCCGCCGGACCATTCATCGTGTCCATATATTGATGCAGCACGCGCCACATATGCCCGCATTCACCGCCTAAAATCCATTTAACCTTCAGCCGTTTGGCTTCTTCGTAGATTTTGGCATTCAACCGCTTCATCATCTCGTTGGAGTGAAACAGACCGAAGTTGCCGCCTTCGGACGCGAAAGCGCTGAAGGTGTAATCCAGTCCGACTTCGTGCAACAGAGCCAAATAGCCTAAAAATCCGAAGTAATGGGGATCGCCGAAGTAGTCGGCGGAAGGCATAACGAACAGCGCTTCGGCGCCTTTGCGGTTGATCGACGGCTCAACCCGCACGCCGGTGATTTCTTCCAAATCATCGACGGCGAATTCCACCGAGTCTTTGAAGCCGTGCGGCTGGATGCCGAGGTGGTTGCCGGTGCGGAAGCAGTTCGCGGCTGGGGTTACAATCCAGTCGATGCCCAAGCCGACCAAATTCAACAGTTCACGGGCGATGATGGTGATTTCCGCTGTGTCTATGCCGTAAGGACAAAAGACCGAGCAGCGCCGGCATTCAGTGCATTGGTGAAAATAATAGAACCACTCTTTCAGCACATCGACGGTCAACTCGCGGGCGCCAGCCATTTTGCCCATCAGTTTTCCGGCGGTAGTGAAATCCTTGCGATAGACCGAGCGTAGAAGTTCAGCGCGCAACACCGGCATATTCTTCGGGTCGCCGGAGCCGATGAAGTAGTGGCACTTGTCAGCGCAGGCGCCGCAGCGCACGCAAATGTCCATAAAGACCTGCAGGCTGCGAAAACGTTGCAGCCGATCGCGCAGCCCATCGAGTATAATCTCCTTCCAATTCGGCGGCAGATGCCAGTCTTCCGCGGTTGGATTCCACTTGCGTGGATTGGGAAGGTCGAGATACTCGGCGCTGCGCGGATTGAAGCCGTAGTTGAAGGTGCCTTTGTGGAATTGAACCTTCGGATCCATCCAGCCCTGTGGCTGCGGCTTAAATTCGACCTGCGCCATCTCCGATGGTTTGGGTAGTTTTTCCGCCATCCTTACTCCTTATCCAAAGGCAGACCGGCGCCGATGATTAAATCGTGGAATTCATCTTCCCATTCCTGATAAGAGTGCATTTTGACTTTGGGATTCCACAGATTTATATGCCGCACAGCGCGGCTGTTGTTAGCCAGATTGCGCGTCGGACTTAAGAAAATACCGCCTATATGCATCAGTTTGCTGAACGGAAAATAGGCGATTAAGACGAACACTAAAAATATATGCAGATAGAAAATTATACCTAGTCCTTCCGGCTGCAACGGGCTGAACGATACCAGCCCGATGGCGAATTGCTTGACGGCTTTAAGGTCAACCTTGAAGAAGTGCCGCATCAGGACGCCGGTGGCGGCGATGCCGAAGATTAAGAACAGGGGGAAATAATCCGCCGCTAGCGAAATGTATCGTATCTGCCGGCTAAAGATCCTCCGCAGAAATAGGAAAGTAATGGCCGACAGCAGTATTATATCCGTAATCAGCACGCCCGGCACGCTGACCTGAAAGAAGCCATCGAGGTTCTCCAGCCAAATCATGGCTTGCGGAATCGGCTCGAGAAACAGCCGCAGATGGCGGATAAAGACGATAAGAAAGGACCAGTGGAATGCCAGCCCGGCAGCCCAGAGCCATTTGCAGGAGCCATAGACGACCTTTTCGCCCGGCACGCGTTCTGCCTTGGTGTTGCGGAACAGCGAACGAAACAGCAGGATTTCCAAAGCCATCCGACCAATAACCTGCCAGGTCGTAGATGGCGCTTCCAATTTGGCGGGTTTAATCCAGCCCAGCGATTTCTGCTGCCCGCAAGTAGTCGGGATATGAAACGGCACTGGCGCCCCAGCCCACTTCAGAATGCGATAAATTATCCCTATGAAAAAGGCAGCCAGCGCTAAATAGGGAAATACGACCAGGAAAAAGTAACTCCCCCCGGCCGCTGCAACTCCGACATAAGCCACTAATAGGAGCGCTAAAACCGCCGCCAGAGAGAACAAAATTCTCATAAGGTTATCTCCGAGATTATAAAATCAAGGATTGTTGGACAATATGGACATAGTGAACTCTGTTTCATTCTCACTTTCTTACTCTCTCACTTTCAAACTTTCCACTTCTCTCAATAATTTTAGCATAGCGGCGCCGGAATTCGTCGACGCGAATATCGGCAAGTTTCTCGCGCTGCGCGACATAGATGTCAAACGCTGCCAGTTCAACGGCATCGAGGCGCCGCAGCCAGCGAAAATAGACTTCCGTCCGACCTTGCATATAAACAGGCGACCATAAGTGGCGGTGGATAATGTCGCGCAGTTCGTCGATGAAGCCGACCGCTTGCGACGCTGTCCAATCCTGCACGCCGCGGATGCGGATGAGGTCGATTAACGCTTCGCAATTCAGCGCCGCGCCGTCCGCGGCGAAAATGTAGTCCAACACTTCGGCGCTGGCTTGTTCGACCGCCAGCCCGATGGGGTTGCTGAACCGGCTGCGATTGTCTTGCAGATACCTGCGAGCCTCGACCGGATAGGTGGCTATAATCGCCTCGCGCCAGCGCTCCAAAATCGCCGCCTTAACCGCGTTCAATTCAGCGTTTCTCATTTTTTACCCCTTTACTTTACACTCTGTATTCCACACTTTGCATTTCAATGAAATTCCCATTTGATAAAAGGTTCTTTTATGTCCACCATCGCGTTGACGATGAGTTCGACCAGTCCGCCGTAAAGGATGCGCTGCTTTTCCCAGACGCCGTAATAACGGAATAGATCGCGGATTTGACCCTTACAATTGGAGCAGGGTGCGCAAAGATACTTGGGCGTTTCTGGGCCTGGGCAATCGGCGAAGGCTTCGACAATTTGCTTCAGTTTCATTCGACCGGACACTGAGAGCCGCCAGTCCTGGAAGTTGAAGGGCGACATAATGGCAAAGCCGGAACCGCCGCCGCAGCAGTAATTATACACCCCGTGTGGCTCCATCTCGCGGAATTTAGGGGCAATCTTACGGAGTATTTCCCGCTGTGGTTCGACGATGCCCATCAGACGCACCATATTACACGGATCGTGGAGTGTTATCGGAAAGTCATTGCGCGATGGGTCCAACTTGAGTTTGCCGGACATTACAATCTCACGTAACAGGACAAGCGCGCTCTCGCGAGGGACGCTTAGGTCGCCGGTCAGAATGCGATCGGCAATGACGGTTAAGGCTTTATGTGCGTGACCACACTCGCCGATTACGATTTTCTTGACCTTCAGTTTCTTGGCTGCCTGTGCGTGCAACAATGCTACGCGGGCGAACTGCGCGTCGTCATACCAAAGCCCATAATTTATACCATCATACCCAGCCAGTTCACTTGATAGTGTCCAACTGATGCCGGCAGCCTCAAGAATTAAAGCAAATGCTCCAGGATTTTCAGGCCAGGAAATAAATTCACCGGCGTTATGTATCAATAAAACATCAGCGCCTTCCTTATCCCAGACGCTCTTAACACTAAGCCCGGTAAGATCACTCATATCTTCATCGATAAATTCGACATTATCCATTACCGCTAATCTGTTCATCCCCGTAGATGAACCCACTTTGAGTTGCAGCATCGAACCTTTATCATGTATCTCTTTTGGCGAGTAGCCAAATTCCATACTAAATAACTTTCTTAGTTCATGAGTTATTAGCGCATTTCCCAATCCAATAGGACAGGCATGAGCACAACGCCGACAAAGTGTGCAACGATAAGCAAGTTCTAATAATCGGCTGACAGTGCGCCAATTTAACTCGATCGCGCCTTGTTTTAACTCGCCGAAATACTTGCCGCCCGGTTTTATGTATTTAGAAACCAACCGTCTAAAAAGATCGCTGCGAAAAGTTGGTCGATAAATATCATTGTAACCACTTGAGACATAGATAGGACACGTTTCGATACAATTCTGACATCTTGCGCAATGATCTATTGAGAGCATCAACTGTTGTAGAAAAGTCCAGTTGTTCTCCTTTGTGAGTAACTTCTTTAGGCCGGATAGAAATCCTTCAACGAGTCGGTCCTCTTCCTCGGCAGTGGCGGGTATTGGCACGCCTACAGCCACAACCCCGTCTAATGAGGCTTCATATTTTTGACGTTGTGCCGGACTAATCTCTTTCCATCCGGGCTGCTCTTCGATTTTATCGTAAGGCGGCGGTAAAGGCATCAATTCATCGGGACGAACTTGGGCAAGTTGTTCGACCGGATGGCTGATATCCGAGACTTTAAGTGATTTAGGCAACTTCGTCTCCTTTGGCAGACACAATATCGATCCAGTTTTTCTTCCCATCGCCGCGAATATGCGGCGCAGCCCAGGTTACAGGTTGCTTGAGCGAATTTATTATATGCTGTTCACGGACGCTTCCAGCTGACATCGGCTTGTCATCCCATCGAACACGATGATAAGTGAAGTATTTGACGAACATATGAGTCATATGTGTAAAGGGAAAATAGATACCGAATATGGCAATAGTGATAAAATGGACTCCCGCGAAGCCAAACACAGGCGGAGCCGCCTTAAACGATATGGCGCTCTTACTCAAGTCGAAAAGCCACTTAAAGGTTTGAGGACCTTGAGAGTAGGCGATTAATCCGCTCCCAAATAGCAGTAGGATGAGTATGAGGTTGAGAATTGTGGCGAAAGAAGTGAAAGGTCGCATTCTTAGGCTGAAAATGCGTAAGAGCAGCATTCCTATACATCCTGCCGCGCCAGTTATTCCGGCCGCCCAACTGGTGATTTTTATCAGAGTGAATAATAAAGCCGTGATTCCGACAGCGCCTTCAGACGCTACAGGTGTCCCTGCAAGTTCGATAAGGCTCCCGACTAAAGTAAGTCCTAGCGCAGCAGTGAACAAGTATAATCCCCAGTGCATTAGGAATGACCAAATCCACAGAAGTCGATTGCGCTCCCAGACAACTTTTAACAGGAAGATTTCCGGCAGCATCACTCCCAATGCGCCGAGTTTGTTCGTCGATCTGGCTTTGAGCCACCAGTCTGATTCTTCCATAAACGAACCGCCGTAGCGGACTTTCGATGGCGGTTCATGCGGCACCGGATAGAGTTCCCAGCGCAGATGAACCGGCATCCGGATGATTCGTATCAAGCGATAAAGACTGCCTATAATGAAGACAGCCGCAGTTAAATATAATAGATAAGGCATTTAACGGTTCAAGGTTTGAGTTTTCCTAAAGGCTATAATTTTAATAACTAATAACTCGTTTGCTTAATAACGAAGATGTCGCCAGTTTGCACTGATAAACTGATGTATAAAGCGTTTTGCTATCGAGACTCTTTTTTCGATAGCAACATTCTTAAATCACAATACGGTTGCTGCTCAATGGAGACCAACGTCCGTAATATAGCAATCTCGTATAGTTATGGTGATACCAAGTCGCAATCAATCGGATGATAAATGTCAAAAACAAATTCACAACAGATTAAACAGATGAAACGGATAAATTTGTGAAGCCGCTATGTTAATCCGTTTTATCCGTTCAATCCGTTGTTAATTTAGAATCATATTACTCATCATTTGATTGCAAATTGGTATGAGATAACGATTGGCAACAAAATCGCTAAATTAAAAGGGGGTACCAATCGAAATTCCGCCGATACCCCCCTAAATCGCTAATTTGCCAAAGATAGAATACTATACGCATCCGGTCGGTTTGGCAAGACCGGCGACTTTGCAGGCGCCCTTGGCGGGACCGGACGGAAATAAATCGTAGATTTCCTTCAACGAATAGCCAGTTTCTTTGCAAAGTTTGCGAATCATCGGGGCTATGCCGAACTTGGCGTAATACTCGCGAAGGTAGTTGATTAATTTCCAGTGATCCTCAGTCAAAGCATCGACACCCTCGGTGCTGGCGAGCGCTAAGGCGACCTGCTCATTCCAGAGCGCGGGATCCTCGATAAAACCATCCTCGTCCACATCGATACTGACTTCTTGCCACTCAAATTTGGGCATTGTGTTTCTCCTTGATGTTGTTGGCTTCGCATCGAAACGCGAAGTTATTTTTATATAAAGAATACTATTATCTATGCGACATACCAACCGCCTAATTCCTCGACTTTGGCGAAAATGTCCCGCCTTTGAGGCTACTTCATTTCCAAATATCCGCACGGGCAGTTTTCAGCGCATTTATTGCAGCCCTTGCAGAATTCGAGTTTGAATTTATAGGGCATACCGTCCTGCAGCGGTTTGATGATGGCATTATCCTGACAATAACTCCAGCACGAACCGCAGTCGAAGCAGGAACCGCAACTCATACAGCGCTTCGCCTCGGCGATGACCGCCGCTTCCGGCAGGGTTTTGGCGATTTCCACCCATGGCTCTTTAAAGCGGTCTTCGACTGCGAGTTTCTCGCATTCCTGCCGCAGGACATTCTCGTAATAAGTTAGAGTAATTTTATCGGCGGGAATCACCGGCAATTTAGATTCTTCACTCAATTCGCAGCCGCGGAATCGGCGGTGGATGGTCTCAGCCGCGCGCCGGCCCTGATAAAGCGCTATCGTCACTAAGCCGAGGTCTAAGACATCGCCGCCGGCGAAGGTCTTCTCGATAGAAGTCTCGCCCAATTTGTCCGCTTTGACCCAGTCGCGTCCAGTATGCAAATGGTCAAGACCGTCCCAGCCCGGTTCTTGCGATACAGCCGCGATGACAGCGGTTACTGGGATGGTGAATTCATCGCCGGGAATCGGCACCGGACGACGCCGGCCGGATGCATCCGGCTCGCCGAGTTCCATACGCTGGCAGCGCATTGCGACGGCCTTGCCATCCTCGGTAATAATCTCCAACGGCGCGGCGAGAAAATGAAAGACCACGCCTTCTTCTTCAGCGCCGACAATCTCCTCTTCAATCGCCGGCATTTCGTTGCGCGTGCGGCGATAGAGCAGGGTTACTTTGGCGCCGAGGCGCAGCGCGACGCGCGCCGCATCGATGGCTGTATCGCCGCCGCCGATGACCACGACCTTGTCCCCGGTCTCGACCGGCTTATCCATATTGACCAGCCGCAGGAAGGTAACGCCGCTATAGACATTTGAGACATCTTCGCCCGGCACACGCAGTTTTACGCCTTGATGCGCGCCGATGCCGACGAAAATTGCATCATACTGCGCTTGCAAGCCGGTGTATGGAATATCCTTGCCGACGACGACGCCGGTCTTCAGTTCGACGCCTAAATCCAGCACGCGCTCTATTTCTGCATCGAGAATGTCACGTGGCAAACGGTAAGCCGGAATGCCGTAGCGCAGCATTCCGCCCGGATGCGGAAAGGCTTCGTAAATCGTCACTTTATAACCGTTGCGCGCCAAATAGTAAGCGCAGGACAGGCCGGCCGGACCGCTGCCAATAACGGCAATTTTCTCTGGATAATGTTCCTCGGTCTTAAAGGTTGGTTTCAAGCCGCGTTGCAACCCCCAATCGCCGAGGAAACGTTCGATATTATTGATGCCTACCGAACCGTCTTTCTTGTCGCGGTTACATTTCTCTTCACAAGGATGCGGACAGACGCGGCCGCAAACTGCCGGCAGCGGATTCTTTTCCGCAATTATGCGCCAAGCCTCGTCGAAAGCCTCGTCCTGCGGCTTCTCATACTTTTCTGCTTGGGCGATGGTCGTCAGGACGCGGCGTATTTCCGTGCCTTGCGGACAGGCGTCCATACAAGGAGCGAGTTTCTCTATTTGATAAGGACGCAGGTTGCTGGTTTCGCCGCCGACCGCCCCGCCGGCCGCGTGCGCCCCAGTGGTTACAAGCGGTTTTTTAGGTTTTAAAACAAGTGGACACATTTATATAGAATTGTAAATTTCAAGTAAAATTATGATAGGTTGGATTCTATGGGCGGCTCAGTCTTCCATCGTCTGTAGTCTGAAGCCGCGCGCGTCATTCCTTCCGCCCACCCAGGCGTAGCAGAGGCGTGGATATGCGAATAAACCGCCACAACATTATTGACCATAAGACCGTCGCGCTGACCTCCGACGCCTGCGCCGCGGCTCATTTTAAATATCGTTCGGCATTGAATTTCCGTCGGAATGAACGAGTAATGAAATTCGTGGCCGCGGATAACCGTCCCGACTTTAAAGAACGGATTGGGACTGTCGACCGTCATCACAGTATAACCGTGACCCTGCGGCGCATCGCCGACTTCGACTTCGACCGGCAGCATACCGGCCATCTCGAAACGGCGCTCCTGCCAGATTATCGCCTGCGCCAAATACATCAATCCTCCGCACTCAGCCCAGACTGGCAAGCCGGTTCCCACCGCCTCGCGCAGACTCATCTTCAGAAATTCATTTCCCGCCAGATGCGCGCCGTGCGTTTCAGGAAATCCACCTCCGATGTAAAGAGCGTCTATTTCCGGCAGCCGCTTGTCGGTCAAAGGATTGACTGGAACTAACTCCATCCCTAAGGCAGCGAGAGCCTCGAGGTTTTCCGGATAATAGAAAGTGAAAGCCGGGCCGCTGAACCAGCCGATGCGCAAACCTTCCGGCTTTGCGGCTGCAACAGTTTGCGGCACAGCGAGCGCTTCGACCTCCAGCGGCGGCGCGCCGGCGGCAAAACCGCGGATGGTTTTTATGTCAACATACTGCCCGAGTAAGTCGGCGCTGCGTTCGACGACAAAAGCCGCATAGTCGTTCTCTTCCGGCGTCACCAGACCGAGATGCCGCACCGGCAGAGGAAAACCAGACAACTTGGGCAGCGCGCCCAGCACGGGAATACCGGTCGCATCCTCAATCGCATTGCGGGTTACGCTCTCGTGCCTGGCGCCTGCGACGCGGTTCAGGATGACACCCGCGATATTTACTTGCGGATCCAACATCTTCAAGCCCAAGACTATCGCCGCCGCCGTGCGTGTGATTTTGACAATCGGCACAATCACGACGACCGGCGCATTTAATTTCTTGGCCAGCGCGGCGGTCGAATGACAGCCGGCGGCGTCTTCGCCGTCGTGCAATCCCCGATTGCCTTCGATGACATTCAGACCATCGGCGATGGAATAGCGGGCAAAAGAGCGTATTACGCCGTCGAAGCCCATCAAGAAACTGTCGAGATTGCGCGCCGTTCGCTCAGCCGCCCGCGACAGCCAAGCCGAATCGATGTAATCAGGTCCTTTCTTGAAGGGTTGGACAACCGTGCCCTCGCGGCGCCAGGCACGGATTAAGCCCAGCGCCGCGAGAGTTTTACCACTGTCGCCGCCGCTACCGGCAAGCGCCAGACGCGGGGCATTTAATAGCGGCATCAGCCTTGCGGATTAGCCGCGGCTTCCGTATGCGGTATTTCGATATAACTTCCGCCGAAATAGGTATAGACGCAGCGCCCGCTGTCGATTAATTCCTTAATCGCCGCTTTGGAAACTGCCTTGTCCACCCGGTCGCCGTAAAGTTCGCGCATCGCCTTCTCCAAGTCCATCGCTTTATACTTCTTAAGTCCAGCGGCTTGTTTGACGAGTTTGAACATCGTATCAGCGACTTCGGCTACAGATACCATATCTGGCATTTCGCTCTCCTTTCCGGTTAGAACCGGATATGCGTTGACCGTTTATAGGTCAGACCGGCATGCTTAAAGTCGTCGATATGCTCGCGGCTGAAAGGAATGCCGGCCATCTTAAAGAATTTAGGCCAGCCAATCCGCTCAATCCATTCGCCCATCCGCTCGTAAGGCTGGGCATTCTTCGACCAAATCTTGACGATGTTGACGACTGCATCGACAACTTCCGGCCAGCACGGCGGATTGTTAGGAATATAAGGGATGGCTAATTTGGAAAACATCGGTTCGTGACGGGCGTTCGACACCTTGCCGCCGACCCAAATCGAGAGCCCGTCGTTTTCAGCGTCGTTCAACTTCATCGCCGGGCAGACGGTGAAGCAGTTCGCGCAATACATACAGCTCTCTTCGATGACTTCCACCGTGTTCACTCCGCTAATGTTGGCTGGACGCACGGCGGCGGTCGGGCAGGAGGCTACAGCGGTCGGTATTTCGCAGATTTTCGGCAGACGCTCGGTCTCGACTTTGGGCGGCTTGCGGTGAATGCCGAGGATGGCGATGTCAGAGCAATGCACCGCGCCGCACATATTCAAGCAACAAGCCAGCGCGATGCGCAGTTTGCCCGGCATCCGCATATGCGTGAACTCCTCGTGCAAAGCGTCCATCACCGATTTGACGATGCCCGAAGCGTCGGTCGCCGCCGAATGGCAGTGCACCCAGCCTTGCGTGTGCACAATGTTAGAGATGGAGTTCGCCATCCCGCCGACTGGATGTCCGAGCGCCTCGAGATCCTTCTTCATCGGCGCAACATTCTCAGCCTTAGCGGTCAGGAACTCCACATTATTACGGCTGGTGAAGCGGAGAAAACCTTCGCAGTATTTATCCGCCAAATCGCAGTAAGCACGGATTTTGTTGACCGAAATTAATCTCGGCGAAGCCGCTCGCACAGTATAAACCTTAGCGCCGGACTCGGCTATATGCACCATTACGCCCGGCTCGAGTATCTCGTGGTCAACCCACTTGCCGTAATTCGCCTTCACTACCGGCGGCAAATATTTGCCGTAGTGCGGCGGACCGATATCGGTTACCCGTTTAACAGGCTCAGCAGCCAATTTCTGTCTCCTTAAGCAATAAACTTGTTATTTATATGCAGCGCAAGGAATATGCGCTGAATTTTAAAAGCGCTTTAATCTAATCCCGTCTTGTAAATGAAGCGGGACAACTAACTGTCCAACAGTTAGTCGTTTATAGATTTATTAAACCTTAGGTCAGGTTTTAAACTTTAGTTTGAAAAAACACGCTGAAAAGACAAATCTTGTCTATTCAGTGCGATAGAACACATAGGGATTTTCGCGCGGGAAGGCGATCATTTCAGGCTCAGGCTCCAACCCGATTGCGTCGAGGAAGTTCGCCAGCCCGACGCGTTGAATAAATTCGCCGACGCGTTCACGGTTCTTGCCCTCTTCCGCCCATAGTTCCCAGATGTTATTGACGAGACCTTTTATGTCATCGTAAGGTGGAACGATTTCGAGGAACGGGACTAAAACGCTCGAGAGCAGGGCGCCTTCCATAATCGGCGCTTTGGATCCGATTAGCAGCGTCGCACCGCGGTCGTTGCCGGGGCGCAGCGCCCGGTGCATCACATTGATGCAGTGCATACAGCGTGAGCAATTTTCATTGTCGATGAACAGCTCTTTGCTGTCCCAAGCCATACAGCGGGTCGGGCAGCGTCCGACGACCACCGATTGAATGTTCAAGCCGCGCTCGGCATATTCGCGCACGGCGTCCTGATCGATTTGGATTTCGTCGCGCCAGATGCCGATGATGGACATATCGGCGCGGGCAATCGACGCCACGCAGTCGTTCGGGCAGCCGGCCATCTTAAACTTGAACTTATAGGGGAACGCCGGCCGGTGCAATTCATCCTGATAAGTCATTGTCAAGTCGTAGGTCAGCGCCAGGGTGTCATACATCGCCCATTCGCAACGTGCCGGACCGACGCAGCAGGATGGCGTCCGCATACACGAGCCTGAACCGCCCAAGTCGAAACCTATGGCGGTCAACTCATTGAAAATCGGTTCCAGTTCGGGGGTTGTGGTGCCTAAGAGGATGATGTCGCCGGTCGAGCCGTGCATATTAGTCAGCCCAGAGCCACGCTTCTCCCAGATGTCGCAAACTTTGCGCAGGTCTTCAGCCCGGTAGAACCAAGCCGCCGGCTGGTTGATGCGCATCGTGTGGAAATGGGAGACATTCGGCCAGGTCTCCGGCAGGTCGCTGTAGCGTCCGATGACGCCGCCGCCATAGCCCAGCACCCCGACGATGCCGCCATGCTTCCAATGGCCTATCTTTTCGTTATAGGATTGATTGAGTTGGCCATAGAGGTCTTTAGCCATCGGGCTGGTCTGGGCGGCGTTTTCGATTTCTTTGACGAAACTCGGCCACGCGCCGGATTTTAGTTCTTGTAATTTGTCAGGAAATTTTTGTTCTGGCATTATTGCTCCAGAGAAAATGTATTATTGGTAAAAAAGAAATTTCGCTGCTCTCAATCCGCCTCTTTAAAGCGGATTAGCAACATTTTGAGTCAATTTCATCCACTGTGCCGATTTAGTCCATTCTGTCCATCTTGTCCATTACCTTTTGTTCTGAATTGCCGTCGACGCGGGGAAATACGCGTCTGCCGCTGCTAAAATCCCTTGTATGGATTCGCGCCCAAGCCGCGCACCTCTTCAGCGAAGTCGTTCATCAATTTCGGCAGCCGCTCCCAATCGGTCAGTTCGACAGCCTCGATTCTGACGCGCTCCGGTTCGAGAACAAGTTGCTTTAACTTCTCCTGCACATTCTCCATCCTCCGGTTGGCGAGTTCGCTGCCGCGGATGAAGTGGCATTGATAGTCGTCGCCGCGCTGGCAGCCGAGCAGCAGGATGCCGTCGAAGCCGTTGGAGAGCGCGTCGGCGATGAAAATCGTATTGACCGAACCGATGCAGCGCACCGGGATGATGCGGATGGTCGGATCAATCTGCCGGCGGCGCCAAGCCGCGATGTCCAGCGCCGGGACAGCGTCGTTCTCGCACATAAAGGTTAATATACGCGGCTTCTCTTCATCCTCTTCGGGAATTTCAATGGCTTTTATCATCTGTGAAATCATATTGGGCGAATAGTTTTTAAACGAAATAATCCGTTCCGGACAGGCGCCCATACATATTCCGCAGCGACGACAGCGATTGGGATTAGGCTTCGGCGTGCCTTTGTCGTCTTCGTCGAGCGTGCCGAAAGGACATTCTTCGGTGCAGCGTTTGCATTGGGTGCAGCGCTGTAGAAAGAAATCAGGGAAACTGACATCGCCGACGCGAGGATGAACCGCCGCGCCGCGCGCCACGGCTTCGACGGCTTGCAGCGCTTTAAGCGCCGCGCCGAGTCCATCATTCTGCGCCGAGGACAAATCCATTGGCGCGCGCGTCGCGCCGGCGGCATATATCGCCGTGCGACGGGTTTCATAAGGGAAACATATAAAGTGCGAATCGGGAAAGCCGTATTTCAAATTCGGCAGGTCGGTGCCGAGACGGTAAGTTAGGTTGAGTATCTTCGCGCCAACTTCAGCTGAAGCGGCGGCTTTCTTACCGTCGGCTGTAGTCGCCGGGGATTCGGCGGTGGTTTCCTCAACCGTCTCCTCCATAGGCAGCGTCGAGGGCGCCATTCCGGTTGCCAATACTAACAAATCGGCTTTGACCGCAACTCTCTCGCCGAACAAGGTGTCGTCGAGGGTGATGCGCAACATCCCGTCGCTATCTTGCGCAACCTCTATTACTTCGCCTTTAGTTAGGTAAATATGCTCCTGTTCGCGTACATAGGTATAGAACTCTTCATATAGTCCGGGCGTGCGGATGTCTTTATAGAGCAGATAGACATCGGTCTGTGGCAGCGCTTCGCGCACATAGAGCGCCTGCTTAAGCGAGGTCCGGCAGCAAACCGCCGAGCAGTAAGGCAGATGCTCTTTATCGCGTGAACCGGCGCAATGAATGACAGCGATGCTCTGCGGGGCTTTCCCATCGGAAGGCTTCTTAATCCCGCCATTCAGCGCCATCTCCTCAAATTGCACATTTGTCACTACATTAGGATAAAGGCCAAATCCGTATTTTATCAACTTGCCAGCGTCGTAAGGCCGCCAACCCGTAGCCTGCACGATCGCACCAACGCGCAACTCGGTCTTTTCGGCGCCAGTCTCGATTGTTACATCGAACAGTCCCGGCTGACCGCTTGTGAGAGTGACTGTCGAATTTGTGAAAACTTTAATATATGGATTATCTTTCACCGCTGCAATCATTTCGTGATGCGGCGACTTCTCAAGTAAGTTAAATGGGGATTTCGTTGGATAGACGGCTTTGAATTTGCGCGCCCAACCGCCTAATTCGGCTTCTTTCTCGACCAGCACGACATTATAACCGGCTTCAGCCGCGGCTTTGGCTGCGCTAAGCCCGGCGACGCCGCCGCCGATGACTAAAATATCTTTGGACACCTCTTCGATGTGAGGCGTCGGCGGCTCGCTGTTGCGCGCCCGCACTCCTGCCATCCGCAGGTAGTCTTCGGCTAGCGCGGTCGTCTCTTCCTCGTTGGGCTGATGCGTCCAAACTACAAACTCCCGCAGCGGCACGCGGTCAACTAATATATCTGCGCCAAAATCGAAGCGGTCGGCAAAATACCGCTGTGAACAAGCCGCGACGACGACGCGGTTCAAACCTTGCCCGGCGATATCGGTCTTGATTTGGTTTATAAATTCCGCGCTGCAGACCAACGGGTCGCAGCGCCGCACAACAGGTTTGACTTCCTTTTGGGCGAAATCGAGCAACTTGTCGGTGTCCATAGCGTCTTTGATGCCGCAGCCGGTGCAAAGATAAACACCTAATTTCGCATCCATTATATACTCCTCCCGATGGCGCTTAACGCCAGCGCCACAGAGCCGGTGGCTTCCTGCACGCTGGCAGCGACATCTTTAGGTCCGGCGGCGACTCCCGCCGGCATCACATTAGCCGCGCCGTTTCTATAAGCAAAACCGTATTTGTCGAACGCCAAAGGCAAGCCAAGTTCCTTAGCGCCTCTAACCGGCTCCATTCCAACGGCGAGTATCGCCATCCCGACCGTAACGCGCTCAAGGTTGCCGGTCAAGGTATTTTCAGCGATAATCGTAAGATTTGAATTATCGGCTGCCTCGATTTTGCCGACTTTACCGCGGTGAACAATCGTTTTCGGGTCGTCTTGAACATTTACATAGAAATCTTCCCAGCGTCCCGGCGTGCGGGCATCTATGAAGAATATATGAATTTCGGCGTCGGGATATTGCTCGCGGATGTAACGGCTCTGCTTGAGCGACGCCATACAGCAGACGGCGGAGCAATAGGGCAGGTGGTTGTCGTCGCGCGATCCGGCGCACTGCACAAAGGCGACCGAGGCCAGCGGCGCGCCGTCCGACGGCCGGACGATTTTATTATTCGCTAAAATAGCATTGGCGGCAATGCGCTCAAATTGCAGGTTCGTTACCACATTTAGCAGCACATCGAAGCCCAACTCGGGCAGTTTGGCAGCGTCGTAAGATTGCCAGCCGGCAGCCCATACCACCGCTTTGGTTTTAACAGTCGTTAAAAGCGGCTGCATCGACAGGTCGATGGCTTGTGCCGGGCAGATTTTAGCAGCTGCCTGCAGCGACGGATGCTGAACGGCGGATTTATCGACATAATAGCGGTAAGGATATGCCATTTCATAAGGCAGGCGGATGGCTTTGGCTCTAGTTAGACCCATATTGAACGCATCCGGGGCTTCGACCGTGCAGACTTTTTCACAGTCGCCGCAAGCCGTGCAGGCTTCGGTTACAAAGCGCGGCTCGACCATAACCTCAACTTGATAGCCTGAACCTGCGCTGGCGATTTTCGCCGGCGCAGCGCCGGTAAGCGCCGTAATAAGAGTATTATTCTTAATACGGCGGAAGTTGATTTCCATCCCGCAGAGCGGCGGACACAACTTGGGGAAATAGCGGTGCATTCGGGCGACTTGCCCGCCAAGGTAATGTTCCTTCTCGACTAACATGACCGACCTGCCCATCTCGGCGGCTTCGACGGCAGCGGTTATACCTGCAATCCCTCCGCCAATGACCATCAGGTCGCATTCGAGAGTTTTAGATTTTGTTGGGGTCATTTATTGAAAATTAAAAATGGACAATAAGGATAAAAAATTATTATTAATGGGGGTAGTTTATAGTGGTATTTTTAAGGGCGAACACGAGGTTCGCCCGTACGGGCGATACTTGTCATCGCCCATAATTCAATTAAAAAAATCGCTATAATCCGCACCCCTTAATAACTTTGTGCCTTCTGTGCCTCTGTGTTTAACCTACGCTGCTTTCAAGGCGCGCGGCTGCCGGTCGATGCTGCGCGCATAGACCAGCGCAATCGTGCGGTAAAACATATGTCCGAGCTGGCTGTAAGGCGCATACCATAGTAGGAAAAAGACCGCGACTAAATGCACGAAATACATCGGATAGGCTAAAACCGGTTCATTAATAAGCCGCATAATTTGCGTCAGCAGACCGGTTGCAGCAACCGACAGGGTCATCCAGATGAAGAGCCAATGGCTGTAATTTGGCTTTCCAGCACGTTCGGCATTGCCGCCGCGCTGGACGATGACAATCGTCAAGCCTACCACCATCGCGATGCCGCTGGCGTTGCCCAGCCACTTGATAGGATGCGACATCTCAATCGGCGGGCCGTAATGAAATACAACCATCGCTATCAGCGCCAGTCCGGCGGTCGCCATCGCGCCCATAAAGCCAAAGAATATGAGAAAATGCGCCAGTTTTCGGTAGCGATTGGTATCGCACTTTTCGAAGCGGTTGTGCGTGATAATCTCTAAAATTGTCTCATAAACCGCGCGTATAAAACCTATCTGCCCGCTCCCCCAAGCACGCTGCATCCCGTTGTAATATTTCAGTAGTCCCAGCGCCGCTAAAGCGAAGATAAAGACATTGCCGCTGATGAACAGCATCTCGATATAGCCGTGGGGAATGAACAGCCGGTATTCTACATCGCCGGCGTGTAAAGGCGAAAAATCGAAACCGGTGTGAATGAACAGCAACGCGCCAATGACCAAAATTGGAATTAAAAACAGGAGCGGCAGCGCTGCTGGATTGTTCAATGCCCGGCCCATAAACGACGGCACGGCGAAATGTTCGAAAGCATAACTGCGCACGGCAGCCATCACTTCGCCCGGTTTGGCGCCACGTGGGCAGCGCACCGAGCAGTCGTTGCACTGATAACAGAGCCAGACATCCGGGTCGGTCATCAAATCGTCTTTGAGTCCCCAGCCGGCCGCGAGCATCTCCTTGCGTGGAAATGGCTTCGCCTCAGGCGACAGATTGCACACCGCCGCGCAGGTCGCGCATTGGTAGCATTTATTTAACGAATCGCCGCCTGCAGACCGCAGACGGCGTTGAAAATCGCTGTCCGGTTTCAGCAACTTGACATCAGACATTGCTGATAATCCTGCCGCTGCCGACCTGTGGTGGTCCGCAGCAAATTGACTAAAGTTTGTTTTATATCAGATATTCTATATCTGATGAAATATAATAGCCATCGACCTCAGCCGGGCGATGGCGGCTTATCTCTGGCTGTCAATCCGCTGTGATTGACAGCGAAATGGTCTTTATCCTGCTACCGCTAAGTGTCGGTTACTATTCCCGCTGCAGACTAACCGCGGCATACAGTAAAAATCACTTAGACACGGCTGCTTTTCTTATTATTAAATTGAGGCTGCATTTTAACCGCCTCGGGGCGCACATTGAGCGTCTTGTCGCCAAACAGCGCCAGCGCCGTCCAGCTGAAGCCGAATTTCAAAAGCGCCTCGTCGTCGATGCGAAGCAGTTCGATAAAATCCGCCGGGATTTCGAACCGCTTTAAAAAACTGGAACTGAATATAAAACCACGGAATTTGTCGAGATCGAACAACGCGATCCAATACATCTCAATCTGCTGCGGCGAGAGTTGATAGCCCTTGCTGAAGGCTGGATGCAGGGTGATGCCCTTGAACATCTCGCCGAATTCAGCGTATTTGGCGACGCCTTGGTCTTCCAGCCATTCGGCAACCGTCCAGATATGCGGGCAGCCGTGCCCTTGGCAGAACTCTTCGCGCATCATAAAATAGAACAGCCGATCGGCGTCCTTTTCGGTCTCGCCCGGCGATGCCGACCCTAACGGATACATACGGCAGGGCCAAGGCCGATGACTGTAAATCGTGCAGCCTTTAAACGCATCCACAAAATAGCAGGCTTTGCCCTCCGTCTCGCTCATCTTAAGCAGCGGTGTGGGCAGATGCTGCGATTTATCGAACGGCACGAGGGTGTATCGGGCGAGGAATTCGCCCGAGCCTAATCCGACTGCCTTCCGCATCCGCAGCACATCGTATGGCGTCAGGAAGATATTCACATCCGCGCAGCAGACATTAAAGCATTCCAAATGCGCGCCGCATTCGAAGGCGAAGCCATCCTGCTCGCTTAAACGGGGATAGTCCTTAAGGATGGTTTGTTTTAAGTTAGCGAGTGAATCCATCTCTGCCGCTTAATCCAATAATATCCGGTCTTTCATCGCGGCCGGCGACCAAACCGCTATCGGACCTTCGCCGCCAGTCAGCGGATTGAGGCGGTAACGATAAGAGGCGCGCACATAATACTGCCTGAACATCCAGTCCCAGCCCTGAATGTAGTAGGGACAATCGTCGTTGAAGCAGACATAGAGGAACTCGCTGTCGTAGCCGCCGTCGGGCGGGACGGACATCTTCGCCAGTCGTTTGAAGCAGTGCGGACAATGCGGTATATCGGAGGCTTCAGGATTCATATTCTTATGCCGCTGAAAATTGGACTGTGAGCCAAACAGCGTTCGTATTTTCCAATATGTCCACTCAGTCAACTATGTCCAATTAAATTGCGCTATCGCTGTCAACCACAAAGGGTTGACAGCGATAGCAGGAACAAAGATATTCCTTTAGAATATCTGATAAATCGGCCGCTTGAGCATCGTCCATTCGCCGGTGGCGGGATTCCAACGGCAATTGGCGAATACCTTCCACTCGTCTTTCATCGAAGGCAGGTCGGCGCGAAAGTAATAGCCAGGCCAACGAGTCTCTTCGCGGAAGAGAATGGTGCGGACATGGGCTTCAGCCTGCCACATCCGGTGGATGTTCTCCCAGCAGCGCATCAGTTCGTGCAAGTCTTCGGCGCCGAGTTTATCTGAATCCTCTTTCAGATAGTTCAACAGTTCAAGACCTTTTTCGAGGTTGGCTTTGGAGGTCGTGAAGGCTGTCGAGACGCCGCCCGCATATTCGTCCATCAACTTCTGCAGACGGAACATAAACATCTTCGGACGGATGTAGTTAGGATTGATGCCGGCATCACTGGTTAACTTGCTATGCTCTGCGAAGGTATCGAGCGGCTTCAGGATTTCGGCTTTCATCGCTTCGATTTTCGCATTGTCCACCTTCGGCTCGACATTGTGGTCCACAATGTAAGCGATGGCGGCTTTGGCACAGATGCGGCCTTCGGCGTGCGACCCTGAAGAGAACTTATGCGAGGAAGCGCCTGAAGCATCGCCGGCGCAGAAGATACCGGGAACGGTCGCCATATGGGCATAACCCCAGAAGTATTCGTTCTTCGTCTGCGAGGTCTGCAAGTCTTCTGGACCGGAGACCCAGGCGCCGGATGCGCCGGAGTGCGAGCCGATGAAATAAGGCTCGGCGGCGGCGATTTCAGAAGCGCGCTCTTCAGGCGCGACATTCGTCGAAGCCCACAGCAGCGCCTGCGAAATGGTCATATCCAAGAAGTCTTCCCAGGCTTCGGACTCAAGTTCCTTCAACTTCTTCTTGCGCTCTTTCTCGTCAGCGGCAGCGGCCGAGAGTTTACCAATCGCCTCTTCCGTGCGCATAAAAATGGGACCTTTGCCGTCCTTGACATCCAGCAGCATCAGCCAGTTGCGCAAGTTAGCCGGCACCGGCTTGACATGCCCATAAGGTGTCCATTTGTCGAGTTCCGGCTTGCGGGTAACCATATAGTCTTCGCCTACTCCGTTGGTAGCGCGGGATTTGAACAGCAGGAACCAGGCGCCGACCGGACCGTAGGCGTCCTTGAAGCGCACCGGGATGAAGCGGACTTCCTGACAGGTCATCTCACAACCGGCTTTCAGGGTGAAATAGCAGGAAGAGCCGGAGTTCCACGGCGGATACCAGGCGCGGCCGAGACCTTCGCCAGCCGAACGCGGCTTGAACACATGCACCGCCCCGCCCATTGCTACTAATACTGCTTTGGCAAGGAAGACATAGAATTTGTTCTCGCGAACCGAGAAGCCGACAGCGCCAATACACTTATCGCCATCCATAATCGGTCCGACGATGAAGATGCGCTCGTATATGTTTTCCATTCCAAGGGCATTCTTGGCGGCTTCAGCCACGACGACCTTATAAGATTCGCCGTTGATCATCAACTGCCAGCGGCCTTCGTGAACATATTTGCCTTCGGCATCCTTCCATATCGGAAGACCCCATTTTTCGAACAGATGGACGGTGGAGTCCACATGACGGGCAATATTCGCCACGAGGTCTTCGCGGGTGATGCCCATCAGATCGTTACGGACATAGTTGACATAGTCGGTGAGGGTGTTCTCGCCGTCCTTCAGACCGACATACTGGTTGATGGCGGAGAGACCCATTGCCACGGCGCCGGAGCGGTCCATCGCGGCTTTGTCGACTAAGGCGACTTTTAGTCCGTGTTTTTTAGCCCAATAGGCGGCTTCGACCGCCGCGCCGCAGGCTGCCATTCCGCCGCCGACGATTAGCAGGTCGGTCTTGACGGTTACAGTTTCAAAGTTAGCCATTGGATTTACCTCACTTTTTAAGGGTTAATACTTCGGGCAACCCAAGCGAGGCCGGTTCGGTGAACAGCACCGGGCTCTTAAGGTCGTCGCCGGCCGTCGGCCATCCGCCATCGGGAACGGCTGTGCCTTCCGCGGTCGTCCGGATGGGGAACTTAAACCGCTTGAGCAACCCGTTGCGGAATTTGACGGTCCACATAATCGAATCCGTCGAGCGCAGCGGCGAAACCGTCGCGCCCAACGGCACAAAGTCGGCATAACCGCGAACTTCGACGGCTTGCTGAGGGCAAATCTTTACGCAGTTGTAGCACTCCCAGCACATCTCCGGCTCGCGATTATAAGCCTTCATGGTCTCTTTGTTCAAGACCATCAAGTCGTTGGGGCAAATATGCTGGCAAGCAGTCTTGTCCAGCGCCTTGCACCCATCGCACTTGTCATTGATGACATAACTTGGCATCGTTTTCTCCCATTGCGATTTGATTGGGGGTGGATTAATTATTCATTGCTGAATTTTCTTTCTTAACAATCCTCGCTCAGCGCAGGTTGTTGATTTTTGGCTTTTGGCTGTAGACTTTGGGCTTTAGGTTTTTGACTTTGGCGAGAAACCATTTATTTTAGCCTAAGTATAAGTTATTTAATGACTAACACTAATCGACCCATAAATACTGAATTAGTATTAATCATTATCTAAAGCCAAAGCCTAAAACCCATCAGGCTCTGGCTTCCGGCTTCTTGACTTCGCCGGTAGCGTATTGGTGCATCTTGATTTCGACCTTCTTATCAAGCCCGGCGTAATAGTCGCGCAGGATTTCCAGCACCTCGGGCCGGCTGAATTCGGCTGGAATTGGCGCGCCTTCGGACAATCCTTTGCGCAAAGCCGTGCCGGACAAAAACAGGCGGTCTTCCTTGCCATGCGGGCAGGTTTTCATCGAGACCATCCCGGCGCACTTATAGCAGAAAAATGTCCAGTCGATAGGCAGAATACCGATTTTCAGCGCGCCTTTCGGGATTTCGTCGAAAATCTTCTGCGCGTCGAAAGGTCCATAGTAGTTGCCGACACCGGCGTGATCACGGCCGACGATGAGGTGCGTGCAACCGAAATTTTGGCGGAAGACAGCGTGCAGCAACGCTTCGCGTGGACCGGCATAGCGCATATCGAGCGGGTAGCCGCCCATCAGCACCGACGATTTCACGAAATAGCCATCGACCAGCGCATTGATACACTTGACGCGCACATCAGCCGGGATATCGCCGGGCTTCAGTTTCCCAACTAATTGATGGATATAAAGACCATCCACAATTTCGATGGCAATCTTGGCGAGGTATTCGTGAGAGCGGTGCATAGGATTGCGAAGTTGGAGGGCGGCGATGGTCTTCCAGCCGCGCTCCTGGAAGATCGCGCGGCTCTCAGCCGGACGCTGATAGAGACCTTTGAATTCGACCGGAAAAGCGCTTTCGGAAAGAACCCTGACCGGACCTCCGAGGTTGATTTCCTTCTGCGCCATCACCATCTGCACACCAGGATGTTCCGGGTCGGTCGTTTTAAAGACCTCTTTGCATTCATAATCTTTGTCGATGGAATACTTATCGGTTACGGTCATCGTAGCCATCAAGTCGCCGTCTTCCTCGTTGACAAGCGCAATCTCTTTGCCTGCCTTGATTTTATTGGCGAAGGCTTTGTCCACCGAGACCGTGATGGGGATGGGCCAGAATAGCCCGGAAGCCGTTTTCATATTGACGCAGACGCCCTTCCAGTCGTCATACGTCATAAAACCTTCCAGCGGGGTGAAACCGCCGATGCCAAGCATTATCAGGTCGCCGACCTCGCGCGAACTGATTTTATACTGCGGCATTTTAGCCGCGCGTTTCTTCTCGTCGGCGAGTTCCTTGCCTACTAATAGCAAGGGACGCAACGTCTTTGAACCGTGCGGACTTATCAGTGTTTCTTTGGCCATTGGGTATTTAACCTCTGGTTATATAGTTTGTTTATTAATTCACAATCTTTATTAAAAAAATATGACGCTAAATTTAGGGATTATTTAGGCTTAAATTCATTTATACCGTCGAACAAGCATCCTTTTCCGAGGCGAGTATAAGATATATCGGCTCACAGCATTTGTCAAGATCTTTGAGAAATATTTTACATATTCCGTTAAATTTTTGACAGATTTTAAATAATATTTATTAACAGCTTGGAACCATTAGTCGCCGTAGCCGATATGTATTTTCTATATAGCGTATTCATAATATATTACGATTATTATTCCGAAAACCGTGACTTAAGGACAGCTCGATTATTAGATAGATTGAAAAGATTGTTAAATTATTGAACAATTAAAAAAGAAGCACAATAGTTCAAACAAATAAAGCGGTCATTCGGCAATCCTCAGCCGTTAATCTGTCCATCCGTTGTGAATTGTCTAGCGCGGATCGATGATGAGATACCGCACGGCGTCAATACTATAAAAAAGTTGAGGCAGGTCTTTTAACCTGCCGCAACTTGCCGTGGGCGATATTGGGTTCGAACCAACGACCTCCTGCTTGTAAGGCAGGCGCTCTGGACCAACTGAGCTAATCGCCCGCGTAGGCTTTACAGACTGTCTGATACCAAATGGCATTCGATTATATGCTAATAATCTCGATTAGTTGCCCGTCTATAATTAACAGCAGATAAAGCAGATTTAGCAGAAATAATGCTTTAATCATCTGCTTCATCCGTTAAATCTGCTGTTGATACAGAACATTCATATTCGTTTGAATGCGAATTAGTATGAGAATGAGTTTTTCCGCTGCCGACTCGCCGTAGTCGGTTGAAGAAGTATCTAATGGACAATGTTCTGCCGTCGACCGCGGCGGTTGATGGCGGATATTTTCGCATTCTCGGACTGTCTGTAAAGCCCAAAGCCCAAACCTAACTACGCCAAGGATGTATGTCTAAAGTTACCTACTTCTCACTGCCGCCTTTTGGCTTTTCAGCCCAGGATTTATAGAGTATAGCAATCGGGAATATTACTACATACGCCACTAAAAGCGCCAGAGGCGCTAAAGTGCGCGATAAAAAACTATCCCATGGCGGAATGGACATCAATATAAATCCTAACGCCAGGACGACCACGCCTATAATGTAAAATAAAAGGTTCTTCCTGCCGATGAGCAGCAGTGGGAAGAGCCGCTTGGGTTGACCTTTTTTATCTGTCATTTATGTTACTCGGAAAATAGATGCACTTTCTCCCCCCGCTTGCGAGGGGATGAAGGGGGTGTATTTTAATTTTACGTTGCACCGCTCCGCGGGATGATGATTCCTATGAAATTGCGAGGTTTGAGTTCATCGTTTCAGCAATAATTCAGGTTGAAGTCTGAACTCTGAACACTGAATTTTAAAATCCCGTATTAATCGAGAAATAATACTGCGGCACCATCTGCTGCCCGATATTGTGCGGCGACCAAGCCACATCCCATTGCAGCGGAAAGATGCCCAAATCGAGCCGGATGCCAAAGCCGAAGCCGAAAGTAGCGCGGCTCTTCTTAAAAGATGTCGCCTCACGGTGCGGATCCCAGGCCACGCCGGTGTCGGTAAAGAAGCAACCGCGCACATTGCGAAAGTAAGCCGGCAACGGAAAGCCGAACATCAAATGCCGGATGAACGGAAACCGAAATTCGAGGTTGTTTAAAATATAACGCGAACCTACCTGATTATAATAGCCGACTCCCCGCAAAGGTCCCTCAAAACTTGAAAAATATATATCTTCGACGCGATTTACAAGTAATTTGCCTTCCGTATTATCATAGCGCGGATTAAACCAATTGCCCAGTCCTCCCACAAAGAATCGCTGCGGATTAGTGCCTTCCGAGCCGGCGCCGCTGAAGCGCAGCCCCAAGGCGTAATCCTTGCGATAGTTGATATAATAACGCCAGTCGAACGACAATGTGCGGAAGGAGATCTTCTGGTCGCCGACGCCGACCGCCGGACAGACCTGCGCATCGATGCGCCAACGTTCGCCATTGCCAGGCTCCACACGGGAATGCCAAATAGATGTATCGTGGACATAGCCGATATGCGGTATGACCGTGGAACGCCGCTCGCGAGGTTCATAGTATTCTCGATAGTCGCCGTTTCGCCATTCGCCGACCAGCGCCGCCCGTTCGATGACCGAATACTCGCTGCTGAATTCGAACCGGTTATAGCGATTGAGAGGATAGGACGACCCGATGAACAGCCCGTAATTCCGGTCGCGCCACCAGCCGTAATTAAAGGGATAGGCGTAATGGTAAAAGCCGACGCTCAAATCCATACGCCGCGCCAAGTATTGATAAGCCGTGAAGAAATTGCTGTTCTCCGTCGAACGATTGATGTCCGCGGCTAAAAAGATGTGATGATTGCCCAAAACATCCGAAAACAGCATCGTCATCGTGCCTTGAGTCTTAAAATAAGGACTATACGACGCTGCGACATAGAACAGGTCCGGCGTCAATTGAACTTTATAATCGTAACTGCTATAGCGCCCCTCCTCGCTGCGCGCGCGACTGGCGACTGTAGCCGAATCGACAGCGGTCTCGCTTTTCTTAGTCGTATCTTTCGGGTTGAACAGCCGGTCGAAGACGAACTGGCTGTAATCGTTGAACGGGACGGCATAACTCGCTGCCGGTTTATCAGAGGAAATAATTTTTCCAGCCTGTGGAATATGGGTCGTGGCTACGCCGGAAGTTTGGTTGTCGAATACACTATACATCAGAAATATGTCGTAGCCGTTATTATAATAAGATGTGAAAGCCAGCGCTTGAGTTTTAGGCGAGATGGTCGGCTGGAACGAACCGGTGACGATATTGTTGACCGCCCGCCGCTCGCCGGTAATCAAATTGTGAAGGTAGAGATTAAAAGCCCCGCTGATGTTGCTGACATATAAAATCGTGCTGTCGAGCGGCGTCCAGAGCGGCGTGCGAATGACCTGCCGGTCAAAGGTCAAGCATCGGATTTGTCCAGTTGCGCATTCCACTTCATAAACATCGAACTCGTCGATAGGGCGATTAATTAAGGTATGGATTTGCAGGCTGTCGCAGCCACCGCGGTTGGAAGTGAACAGCAGCCGCGCGCCGTCCGGTGACCAAGCCGGGTCGTCGTCGTCGAACAGGTCGTCGGTCAGCAGCCTTAAATCCCCGCTCTCAAGGTGAACGACAGCGATATCGCTCCGACCGTCGAGGACCCGCACGAAAGCGATTTCATCACCGCGCGGCGACCACGCAGGACTGAATAATCCGTCGGACTTGAACTGCAGTCGGCGGATGACCTTGGCGCGCTTCACATCCACTATATAGAGCGCGTCGCGCTTGCCGGCTTTAGCCGCCAGCGCTATACGGCTGCCGTCCGGCGACCAAGTGATGCCCGGACGCAGCCAATGCAACTCTTCGAATTGCCCCGACCGCTGCCCGTGTATTAAGCGCCTCTCAATTTTCCCATCGATAGTGCGCATCAAATAGACATCGAAGTAATCCGAGCGGTCGGAGAGAAAGGCTATATATTCCCCACCCGGCGACAGCGCCGGGCTGTTGTTGACATAACAATACTCCTTTTTATGATTAGTCAGAGCGTTGGCATACTTTTCCGGTGGATCCATTCGCGCGACCTGCGGCCAATACCGTTCCTTCAGCCAGCGACGCCAGCGTTTGGACAACTCTTCGCTGTCGATGCCGATAGAGGCTTTCAACGCCTTGTCGAAATCGCGCAAACCTTTGATTTGATGTAAAATCTCACCGACTTTTTCATCGCCGTAACGGTCGGCGATGTAGTAAATAATCGACTGTCCGCACTTATACACGCCTAAATAGCCGAGCTCTTCGAGTTGATAAACTTCGGGAAGCAGGTCGTTGACGACCGCGTCGCGCAGGAACATCTCGGTCTCGCGGTCTAATCCGCCGCGGGATTGATATTCCGCCAGTCCTTCTGTGAACCAGAGCGGTAGATTCGACTGGCTGATGCCGCTGATAATCGCGCCGAACCCCTCGCCGAACAATATGCGCAGCATCAAAGCGTGAGTCAATTCGTGATGGATGACATGGCGGAACTTCTCGTGGTCGCCTTCGAATGGCACTACCACGCGGGCTTTGAGAAACTCAGTGAAGCCGCCCAAGCCCTCTTCCGGCTGTTCACTGGTTACATTAGTCTGGGTAAAATCGTTATGCGATTGATAGGTTATGAGCGTGATGGGGTCTTGCGATTCGGGAGTATAGCGAAAATTATGCGCCAATTTCCGATAGGCGTCTTCAGCCGCCTCCGCAGCAAAATCCGCCACCGTCCGTCCGCCTTGATTGTAATAGATATTGAAATGTTCGGAGGTGAGATACTGCCACTTGAAATAGGTATATTGAACCTTATTTTTGCCGAAGGTCTGTGCTTGCAGTGGAGATAAAACGCCTATCGTCAAAAGTATAAGGCTTAATATTGTCATAAAGGCAATGAAGATGCAGCTGCCAACGTAGATTTGGCTGTCAATCCTCTGTGGTTGACAGCCAAGTCTTCCACTGGTAATACACCCCCCCTTAATCCCCCCCGCAGGCGAGGGAAAAAACCTGCCCGCTGCTGACCCGCCGCGGTCGACTGTCCCCGATGCGAATGCGCTGTCAATCCTCTGTGGTTTACAGCCAAATCTTCCACTGGTAATACACCCCCCCTTAATCCCCCCCGCAAGCGAGGGGGGAGTTTCATTAAATTGATTCAATCTCTTATCCATAGGCGTGAAGTCCGCCAAAGAAATAATTTCCAAAAAATGAAAGTAAAACGACTAAGAATCCTGCGACCGCTAACACCGCCGCGCGCCGGCCGCTCCAGCCGCGCTGATGCCGTGCATGCAGATAACCCGAATAGAACAGCCAGGTGATGAGCGAACCGACCTCCTTAGGATCCCACGACCAAAATTGTCCCCAAGCCTGCTCAGCCCAAATCGCCCCGGCAAATAAGGCGCCGATTGTGTAGAGCGGATAGCCTAACGAGACGGCTTTATAGGAAATCTCATCCAACAAATCGGGGGCCAGAGACATCTTTTCGCTGGTCAACCGGCTGACTCCGGCTAACATCGGCAGCAGTGCAATCGCCAAAATCAAACCTATTACATAAGCCGCGCCGATGAATTCGAATATCAGCCAATAGGATTTGACCGTTCCTCCCCTCGGACCCGGCAATTCGGATGTCAGTGCCAGCCAGCCGCTTTTCAGCGTTAAACCTTCGACCAGCGCGCCGCTCAAGAAGGTCATCACAACCGCGATGAACAGCCAGGTCCCAAAGCCGTTGAACCGGTTTATCTTCGACCAGAGAGGCTGCATCGCGGCGTAAATTGCGCCGATTACAAAGCCCAAACCCAACAGGCTTATGAATCCGCCGGCATTTATTCCAGCCCCGGCTGGACCGAAATGAGAAGCCGGCGCCGGCGGCTGCCAACCGAGCGCCGTTAACAATATCGCGAAGACTAACGGCAGGATAATTAGATTTATCGCCGCGTTCCGCCAGGCTCTAATCCGCCGGTTAGGCTCAAGTCCGGCAGCGTCGAGTTGCTTGAGAAGATACGCCGCGCTGGCAGCAAACGAGACCAAGAAGCAGCCGGTGCCAAGCGCCGCCAGCGAGACATGTATCATCAGCCAAACGCTGCGCAGCGCCGGCATCAATGATTGCGACGCCTCTTTGGGCAGCAATGCCGCCGCTACCATCAGCATAAACACCACCGGCGATATGAACACCCCGATAGCCCGGCGCCGGTAACGATAATAGACAATGAGCAAGGTTACCACCGCCATCCAGGACATCAGAGACATATATTCATACATATTAGACAGCGGGATATGGTTAGTTGAAAGCCAGCGCGCGCTGAAACCGAAAGTATGCGGAATTAAGCCCATCAGCATCGCCCACACGCCGATACGGCTCCAAATATCGGTCTTAAAAGCCGCGTAGAGACTGAAGGTTATAAAGCCGGCGAAATAAGCGGCGAAGGCTAGGTAGAAGAGATTTATATCTAAGGTGAAAGGCACTTTAATTATCAATATTTATTGTGCAAAGGATTACTTTGAGAGCCGATTTGCGAGAGCCCGGCGAGCGGAAATAATCCCACCAATCGACGAGTCTATATCTCAAATCTGCTGTTAATTGCGATGGCGTCGATTACTCATATCATCGATTGCTGTATTGACAAGTAACATTATACATAGCGACATAATTCAGTTCGCATATTTCGCGGATGTCATGCTGAACGCAGTGAAGCATCTCGTCTGGGTACGGGGGACGGGATTCTTCACTTCGGTCAGAATGACAAAGCGTGTGCTTACTTCATTGTCAATACAGATAGCGCTAACGTTCACTTGCATTAATGGTTTCCAGTATGTCGAACAGGAGGACAGGCGTCCCTGCCTGTCCCGGAAGATATGGCTGCAAAGTGGACAGGCAGGGACGCCTGTCCTCCTGTCTATACTATAATGCCAGTTTCATTTGCAACGAGGCACTAGATGAATATTATACGCATTTAAATTCATTTATAAAATTGTAGAAGCCCATTTCATAGTTGTTGATGCAATATTCAGCGCTTTCATAGATTTCAAAATAAACAATTTTCATCGCCTTTGTCAACGATTTAGGCAAACCGGCTTATTAACCAGCGAATGACTTGTCATTAAGTATCATATTGTCTATTTTAATTCCTATTCAGCGCTGAACGCTCGGTCATTTGTTGAATTAACACGGTCGTATTATCCTGTCTCTTTAGCGGGCAGCGGCAGAATGTCCCGGCGCAGGTCTTGCCGCCGGATTAGGATAATAGCAAAATCCGCTGCTCATCTACGGTTAGTGGACGCTTTTGTTTCTCTTCCAATTTCACTTAAAATTCCCAATTTTTATTCATAATGCCATATTTCGGTGAAATTGCCGCGCTGGCCACAGCCTTCTGCTGGTCCTGGACGGCAATCTTTTTTACATCCGCTGGTCAGCGCATCGGCTCGCTGCCGGTCAATGTCTGGCGGCTGACCATCGCAACTGGTCTCTTATTTTTAGTATCTTCAATCTCTTATGGCGCTAATCCGGGTCTCTGGTATCAGGGCGGCAAACCGCTATGGTTAATACTCTCCGGCGTCGTCGGACTGGCGGTCGGCGACAGCGCGCTGTTCTATGCCTATGTCCTGTTTGGACCACGCAAAACTACTCTGACTATCGCCTTTTCGCCGGTCTTTACAGCCTTGATTGCCCTCTGGGCGCTGGATGAAAAGTTATCTTTATTAGCCTGGTTGGGCATAATCATCACCACGGTCGGCGTATTTTGGGTCGTGTTCGAACGAACCGTCAATCCAACCGTAAAAGCGAATCAGAAATTTTCCTGGCTCGGTTTGACCTTGGGGGTCGTCGCGGCTTTAGGGCAAGCCGTTGGATTAATCCTGGCAAAAGCCGGTATGAACAATATCGTCTCGCCGCTCGCCGCGACCTTTCTGCGCATCATCTCCGGCGCGGTCGTGATGTGGTTATTTATTTTAATCAGCCGTCAATATAAAATTATGGCATCTTCGCTGGGCGACCGTAAAGGGATATCCCTAACCCTGGCCGGTTCGATATTCGGACCTTTCATCGGCATCTGGCTGTCGCTGGTCTCGGTGCGCTACGCTGAAACCGGCATCGCCGCGACTTTGATGGGGCTGGTCCCGATTATGATCGTCCCTTGGGTCGCAATTATCTATAAGGAAAAAGTCACCTTGCGCGCTATCGCAGGCACCCTCATCGCCGTCGCCGGTTCGGCATTGTTGTTCAATAGATGAAACAAGTTTGTAAGTTTGCAAGTTCCCAAGTTCGCAAGTGATAGTCAACTATCGAATTATTTCATTTGTCTCGCTTTCCTCCAGAATTTAAGGTCGTCATTCCGGACGACCGCGTGGCTCAATATCCTGCCGCCGAGCGCGATGCGTCGCGCCTGTTGGTAATAGACCGAACATTGCAGCGCGTAATTCACAGCGGCTATTTCCGCGACCTAACTGAATTCCTCGCCGGCGATGTGATTGCGCTGAACGATACGCGGGTCATCCCCGCTTGTATAGAGGGACTGCGGCCTGGCGGCGGCGCGGTTAGGCTGCTGTTTTTAGCCGATACTTACGATGCATCGACGCGGACCGCTGCGGCTTTGATAAATCCATCCCGCCGTCTGCGGGAAGGACTCGAAATCGATTTGCCGGGGAGGAAGGCTTTTATATTGAGCCAGCGGTATAAGGATGGCGGCTGGTGCGGCGAGTGGATAGATAAAATTTCTCCGACGGTCGATATGCCAAACCTCTTCGATTGGCTGAACCTCTACGGCAAGCCGCCGCTGCCGCCTTATATCAAACGCCGGCACGAATTGAACGATTACAACCGCTATCAGACGGTCTATGCGGCTGCCCCAGGGTCGCTGGCGGCGCCGACCGCCGGACTCCATTTCACACCGGATCTATTCGCCGCGCTCCAGACGCACGGCTGCCAAATCGGACGGCTGACGCTCGATATTGGCTTAGGCACATTCGAACCGATTCGCAGCGATGATATAACGCAGCATAAGATGCACACCGAGTCGTATTGCATTCCTCCCCAAACCGCTGCCTTGATAAACGCAGCCCGGCAAAATCGGCAGCCTATTACCGCCGTTGGCACGACCGTAGTGCGCGCCTTAGAAGCCGCCGCGCTAAAAAGTATCCCACTCACATTTGGCAGCGCTGAAGCCGACCTATTTATTTATCCGCCTTTCGAATTCAAAGTCATCGACCGCCTGCTCACTAACTTTCACCGCCCGGATTCAACCCTGCTGCAGTTGGTCGCCGCCTTCCTCGGCTGGGACCTGCTGAATACCGCCTACCAAACCGCCCTCGAAAGCGGCTTCCGGTTCTATTCCTATGGCGATGCAATGCTGATTATATAGTTCGCAAGTTCCCAAATTGGCAGGTTGGTCTTAGTCCACTATGTTCATTTCGCCCACTTATCCCTCATTCTCTAATTCAAAATCCAGAATCAACGATATGAATTGCTATAGAGACTGATTTTATATATAATATATTGAGCTAATTGCAAAAGTGATGATTAATCCAGAAAACTCAGATGGCAAGGCGGATGCCCTCGTCCGCCTTGCCATCAGTTAATAAATCCAACACTTTTGCAATTACCACTATATTATAAATGTAAATCTCATAAATAGAGGATATAAATGTTCACTGAGAGCGAACTACGCGCTATGGCAGACCAGGCGTTGAATTTAGCCGTCGGTTATGAAACGGAAATCCTGCTTTCATCTGCTGAAGGCGCGTTGACGCGCTTCGGCGAGAGCCGTATCACGCAAAACGTTTCGCAAGGCGGCGGCGGAATGTCGGCGCGGTTGCTGCGCGCCGGGAAAATGGGCAAAGCCTCCACCGGCAATCTCACCGCTGACGGCATCGCGCGCTGCATTGCGACCGCCAAAGCCGCGCAAGAAGTCTCCGCCGTCGATAAGGACTTGCTGCCGCTGATAGAGCCCCAAACTTACCAATCCAAACCGAACTTTTTCGACGCGACCGTCGAATTCTCGCCTGAAGCGCGTGCCGACGGCATAGCCCAAGCCGTCGATTTTTTTCAAAAAGAAGGACTTGAGGGCGCCGGTATATTTTCCAACGGCGGCAACGGTTTTGCCATCGCCAATTCAAATGGCCTCTGGGCGTTTCACCGTAAAACTAACGCCGCCTTCTCCATCTCCGCAATGAGCCAGGACTCCTCCGGCTGGTGCGAAGACACCGACCCGGATATTGCGAAAATCGACATCAGCCGCGTCGCCCAAACAGCCGCCCGGAAAGCGCTCGACAGCCGCAATCCATCCTCCATCGAACCCGGCGCCTGGACGGTCGTCTTCGAACCGGCCGCGGTTGCTGATTTTATGCTATTTCTAATCTGGGAATCGTTCAACGGCAAAGCCTTCGTTGAAAGCCGCAGCCCTTTCACCGGTAAAATCGGACAAAAAGTCCTCGGTGATAACATCACTATCGTCGATGACCCTTATCATCCCTTGACGCCCGGAATACCCTTCGACTATGAAGGTATGCCGCGCCGCGCCGTCCCGCTAATCGAAAAAGGCGTTTTCAAAGGCGTCGTTCACGACCGAAATACCGGCGCCAAAGCCAGCGCCGCTTCGACCGGACACGCTCTACCCCAGCCGGATACTAATGGTCCTATACCTTTAAATGTCATCATCTCGCCCGGCGAGTCTTCGCTCGATGAGATGATATCTTCGACAGGGAAGGGCGTATTAGTTACCCGACTGCATTATTGCAACATCCTCGACCCGATGAAGGTTACCCTCACCGGAATGACCCGCGACGGCTTGTTCTTAATTGAAAACGGCAGGATATCCAAAGGTTTGAAAAATATGCGCTTCACTGAATCTGTGCTGCATATTTTAAACAATGTCGAAGCCTTATCACGGCAGTTATATAAGACCGAGACCTTTTGGGGTGGCGGCGGCACGGTCACCCCGGCGATGAAAGTCAACGACTTTCATTTCACCAGCCAGACTGAAAATTAAGTTTTATAAATTCGTGAATTGCCGGACTGATTGATATGTTCGCTTGGTTCACAGTATTCTCTTCATTAATAAATCAACTTTGACTTTTCGCGCCTACATTCGCGCTGTTCGCGCCAATATAAGCCTCGGCTGGGCTTTGGACGGTAATTGGGCGCCGCCGCTGGTCTATTTATTAGTAACCCTAACCGCGCCGAT